>CAJYQM010000350.1 GCA_913777025.1 uncultured Massilia sp.
CGCGGCCTCAGCCTGCGCAAGCCTTGCCGCCCACGCCATGGAAGCCCTTGGCCTTGGCATCGGCCTCGGTCATGTATTCGCCTTTCTTGGTCTTCCCGTAGTACTTCGTGCCCTCGCAGTGATAAACCTTGCTGGACGAATTGGCCCAGACCTTGCCGGCGCCGCCGCCGGCCGCCTGCGCGGGTGCGCTTGGCTTGGCCGCTCTCGCAGGTGCGGCGGGAGCAGGTGCGGCCGGAGCGGGCGCGGCAGGGGCATGCGCGCCGGCGGGGGCATCGGGGGCCAGCGGATTCGGTACCGTCTTCTGCGCGAAACCGGGAATGGCGACCAGCATGGCCAGCGCAAGGATTACGGAATGCTTCTTCATGTGATTCTCCAAAAAATGCACGACCCATGGTGCATGATCGGATAACGCCGCGGCCGGCATATGGTTGACATGAAAAAAGACCAGCGAGCCGCTGGTCTTTTGCTGTCTGCCCGTGTCGACTCAGGCGCGCTTGCCGTGCCGGCGCCTGCGTGCCGCTGCGCCCATCATGCCGAGGCCGAACAGGCTCAGCGCCATCGCCGATGGTTCCGGCACCTCGGCAGCCACCTCGTCGTACTGGAAGTTCGCGCCAAAGTAACCCACGTCATAGCCCTGGGTCACGCCGGCGAACTCGAAGGTCGACGTCTCCGAGGTACGATCCTCGAGGTAGCGGATCCCGGCGCCGAGGGTCACGCTGGCCATGTCGACTTCGCGCCAGGCATCGTCGTCATAGGTCGACAGGCCCGCCACCACATAGCTGCCCGCGGCCAGCGTGCCCGTGCCGCTGAGGGCGCGGTTGTAGCGGAAGCCCGCCAGCAGCGCATCGTCCGTGCCGGCGCCGACCACGGCCGACAACAGCAGCCTGCCGCTCGCATCCCAGATCCCGACTTCGTGCGAATTGACGAGGCCATTGTCCTCGTAGTCGAACCAGCCCAGCGCGGTGACCTCGATGGCCCGGTCGGTGCTGAACGCCCAGCCGCGCGTCTGTTCCGATCCGCCGATCGAGCCGGACCCGGACCACTGCAGCGCGATGGTCGAGGCGCAGGCGCTGCCCATGCCGAGGGCCGCCACCAGCGCGGTTGCCAAGATGTTCTTGATCATATGAGTTCCCTGTCTTGTTCAAATGAGTTATGGGGTATGCACCGGTTCCTGCACAAAGGCGCCCATGTCCTCGCCGATGTAGAAACTCGGGTTCGGCGGCTGGTTGTAGCCGGTGTTCTGCGAGGCGACCTGGGCCCGGTACTGCGGGTTGTGCATCAGCGTAGGCAGGCGGGTCGCGGTGGGCGCCGTGGTGCTGAAGACCAGCAGCGCGCTGTTGTCGCTCTTGCGCCAGACGACCTCCTCGCGCCAGTCGCCGAACAGGTCGGCCGACAGCACCGGCGTCGCCTTGGTGCCGTTGTTGGAGGCGGCCGAAACGGCGGCGCCGTCGACCAGGGTGTTCAGCCTGCGGTTCGTGGCATCCCATTTGCCGATCGTGACATTGTCCAGGGTCTCGCGCAGCAGGTCGCCGTCGTACCAGATGGCGAAGTTGGTGGGACTCGGCTTGCCGGCGTAGATCTGCACGCCGTTCGCGCTGCGCAGGTTGCCGACATTGGCCCAGCACTCGACGCCGCGGTAGGTGGGGTCGATGTTCGCGCACACGCCGCGGCCGATGTCGCGGCCCTCGCCGCTGACGCCCCAGAGAATGGCGCCGGTGGCGGCGTCGTGCATCTCGGCACCGTAGGCGCCGTAGCTGGCGGGCGACTCGTGCACCATGTAGACCTGCAGGCCGGCGCGGTCCGGGTCGAACTTGCCGACGTGGAGGGCGTCGCCGTGGCCCAGGCCCGTGCTGTACAGCAGCTTGCCGTCGCTGCCGACGGTGGCGGCGCCGTAGACGATGTCGTCGCGGCCGTCGCCGTTGACGTCGGCCACTGCCAGCGAGTGCGCGCCCTGGCCGGCGGCGGCGCCGTTGCCGGACGTGTTCGAGTCGAACACCCAGCGGCTGCTCAGCTGGCCGTCGCGCCAGTCCCAGGCGGCGACCACGGCGCGGGTGTAGTAGCCGCGCGCGAAGATGGCGCTCGGGCGGTTGCCGTCCAGGTTGGCCACGCCGCCCAGGAAGCGGTCGACGCGGTTGCCGTAGTTGTCGCCCCAGCTCGAGACCGTGCCGCGCGCCGGCAGGTAGTTGGTGGTGGCCATCGCCTTGCCGGTCAGGCCGTTGAACACGGTCAGGTATTCCGGTCCGGACAGGACGTAGCCGGCGCTGTTGCGGAAATCGGCTTGCGCGTTGCCGATGACGGTGCCGGTGCCGTCGACGGTGGCGTCGGCGGTCTTGAGCATGATCTCGGCCTTGCCGTCGCCGTCGAGGTCGTAGGCGACCATCGTGGTGTAGTGGGCGCCGGCGCGGATGTTGCGGCCCAGGTCGATGCGCCACAGGCGGGTGCCGTCGAGCTTGTAGGCGTCGACCAGGGTGTTGCCGGTGTAGCCGGACTGCGAGTTGTCCTTGGCATTGGTCGGCTGCCACTTGACGATGATCTCGTAGTTGCCGTCGCCGTCCAGGTCGGCCGTGGTGCCGTCGTTGATTTCATAGGTGTAGGCGACGTTGTCGGGCGTGACGCCGCCAGCGGGCTGCTGTACCGGGATCGTCTTGTAGGGCTGGGTCCAGGTGGCGCCGGCGGATTCGCGGGTGCCCAGGTCGTCGCGGTAGACGCTGCGCACCGTGTAGCTGCTGGCCGCGGTGCCGCCGCTGTCGGTGGTGTTGAGCGCATCGAGCGGCGCGGTATTGAGCAGGACGCCGTCGCGGTAGACGTTGAACTTCGTGCCGGCGCGGTCCGTGGCCAGCTGGCGCCAGCTGATGAAGGGGCCGTTCGGTGTCTGGATCGCGACCACGCCGCGGCCCAGCTTTTCGATCTGCTTGCCGGGCGTGGTGACGACGGCGTGGGCATTCGCGCCAAAGGCGAATGCGAGTGCGACGGCCAGCCCGAGGCGGGTCCTCTTCTGAACTACAGTCATGTTTTTCACCCGTATGTTGGTCCAATGATCTGCGCGCGCGAGCGCAGCCGACGATGGCTCGCCATGCCAAAGGATCCGTGTCTCCAGCTATTGTCGTTGTCGAGTGGCAGGTGCGAGCGGGACGATCTTATGCCTTCGCCGGCATGCAAAACCGGCGCTGCATAAATACTCAAGGGGGTGATTGATTGCGTG
>CAJYQM010000351.1 GCA_913777025.1 uncultured Massilia sp.
GTGAACGCTTTGGGATAAGATGGCGGATTCGCTCCACTTCCTACCCGAACAGCATGCAGCATTCCTCCCTATCCGGCCCGGTCGACAACCCGGCGGCGCGCGCCCTGCGCGCCGCCGGCCGCGTCGAGGCCATCGAACCCTTCCGCGTGATGGAAATGGTCAAGGCGGCCGCCGCCATGACGCGTGCCGGCCATGACGTGATCAGCATGAGCGTCGGCGAACCCGACTTCACCGCGCCCGACGTCGTCGCGGCCGCCGCCATGCGCGCGATCCAGTCCGGCAGCACCCAGTACACCGAATCGCTCGGCCTGCCCGCGCTGCGCGAAGCCATCGCCGGCTGGTATGCGGGCGCCTGGGGGCTCGACATCGACCCGCGCCGCATCGTGGTCACAGCCGGCGCCTCGGCCGGCCTGCTGCTGGCCTGCGCCGCGCTGGTTTCGGAAGGCGACGAAGTCCTGATGCCGGACCCCTGCTACCCCTGCAACCGCCACTTCGTGACCAGCTTCGGCGGCAAACCGGTGCTCGTGCCCTCCGGTGCCGATACGCGCTACCAGCTCAGCGCCGACCAGCTGGACGCCGCCTGGGGCGAACGCACGCGCGGCGTGATCGTCGCCTCGCCCTCGAACCCGACCGGCACCTCGATGACGGTCGAACAGGCGCGCAGCCTGCTGGACGGCGTGCGCGCGCGCGGCGGCTTCGTCATCGTCGACGAGATCTACCAGGGCCTGTCCTATGGCGAAAAGCCGGTAAGCGCGCTGTCGATCGGCGACGACGTCATCACCGTCAACAGCTTCTCCAAGTACTTCAGCATGACGGGCTGGCGCCTGGGCTGGCTGGTGGTGCCGGAAGCGCTGCTGCCCGCGGTCGAGAAGCTGGCCCAGAACCTGTTCATCTGCGCCCCGACCATCGCCCAGCATGCGGCCCTGGCCTGCTTCACGCAGGAAGCGATCGGCATCTATGAAGAACGCCGCCTGGAATTCCGGCGCCGCCGCGACTTCCTGGTCCCGGCGCTGCGCGACCTGGGATTTGCGGTGCCGGTGCTGCCGGACGGCGCCTTCTATGTGTATGCCGACATCGGTGGACTGGCGCATCCGCTGGCCGGCGACAGCACGGCCTTCGGGATGGCGGTCTTGAAGGAAGCGCAGGTGGCGATCGTGCCGGGCGACGATTTCGGCTTCGCGGCGCCAAAGCGGCACGTGCGCTTTTCGTATGCGACCAGGTACGAGCGCATCGAGCAGGCCGTGGAGCGGCTGGCCAGGCTGCTCGCAGGCCGGTAACGCAGGGGTCAGAGCCCGGTTTTAAGCCAATGACAGCTCGGCGATCAGCGCGCGCAGGCTCGCCGCCGACACGGGCTTGACCAGGTAACTGTCGAAGCCGGCCGCCAGCCCGCGCTCGCGGTCCTCGTCCTGCCCGTAGCCCGACAGCGCGATCGCATACGGGCGCCGCGCGCCGTCCGACCGGGCCCGCACCGCCTTCATCAGGTCCAGCCCATCCAGCCCCGGCAGGCCGATGTCGCAGATGATCACGTCCCAGGGCTGCGCCAGCGCGGCATCGAGTCCGCTGTGGCCGTCGTGGGCGCAGCGCACCTGGTGGCCTTCGGCGGCGAGGAAGCCGGCCAGCGTGTCGCAGGCGTCGACATTGTCCTCGACCAGCAGGATCCGGCGCAAGGCGACGGACGTGGATGCGGCCTGCGGCGCCGGCGCTTCCAGCGCGTGCTCGGAACGCCGCAGGCGCACCGTGAAGCGGCTGCCCCGGCCCAGTCCGGCGCTGTCCGCGCGCACGCTGGCGCCGTGCATGGCCAGCAGGTTGCGCACCACGTTCAGGCCCACCCCCAGCCCGCCCTCGGAGCGTGCCAGCGAGCGCGGTCCCTGGGTGAACAGGTCGAAGATATGGGGGATGACTTCCGGCGCCATGCCGATGCCGTCGTCTTCCACGGTCACCACCGCCTCGCCGTTTTCCAGGCCCGCCGCGATGCGCAGCAGGCCGCCGTCGCCGGTGTACTTCGAGGCGTTGCCGAGCAAATTGGTGAAGACCTGGGTCAGGCGCACGCGGTCGCCCTCGACCACCACCGCGTCGTGTGCGGGCGGCAGTTCGACCTGCAGTCGCTGGCGCCTTTCCTGGATGCGCGGCTGGATGGTCTCGACCGCGTGCTGGATCAGTTCCGACAGCAGCAGCGGCTGCACCGAGAGCGTGATCTTGCCGCTGCTGATGCGCGCGGCGTCCAGCAGGTCGTCGAGCAGGCGTGCCATGTGGTCGACCTGGCGCCCGATCACGCGCGACAGCTTGGACAGCTGGGCACCGGCATCCGGCAGGCTGCCCAGCAGCGAGGCCGCCATGCTGATCGGCGCCAGCGGGTTGCGCAGCTCGTGCGCCAGCATGGCCAGGAATTCGTTCTGGCGCCGGTTGGCCGCCTCGGCATCCTCGCGCAGGTACTCGGCGTTGAAGGTGGCCAGCACCAGGTGCTCGTTGGCTTCGCGCAGGCGTTCCAGCTGGACGCGGGTTTCCTGGCATTCCGTTTCGTGGCGGGCGGCCTGGGCGCGCACCGCCGCCAGCTCGGCCTCGAGCGCCTGCATGCGGCGCAGCAAAAAGGCGTCCGGCACCTCGCCGCCGCCCGACTGCCGCGCGGAAGCGTCCAGGGAACGTTGCTCCGAAGCGCCCGACTCGTCCTGGTACGTTCCCATGCCCATTCCTTATTTGTGCAGCAGGCGCGGCGTCGGCCAGCCGCTCAGCA
>CAJYQM010000352.1 GCA_913777025.1 uncultured Massilia sp.
TCCACCCGCGCATCCCGCGCTACCGCCGTTCCCAGACCGAGTACGAGCGCGTGGGCCTGACCAGCACCATCCAGTGGCGCCCGGACCGCGCCACCGAGTTCAACCTCGACATCCTGGGCGGGCGTTACAAGAACAAGCGCTACGACAACTACATCGAGGCCATCTCCTTCGGCCGCGACATGACCGAGAACGGCAAGGGCCAGACCTCGATCCTCGACGCGCGCTTCAACGAGAACGGCAGCTGGACCTACGGCAAATTCAACGGCGTCGACGTGCGCAGCGAAGGCCTGGTCGACGTCTACAACACCCTGTTCCGCCAGGGCGTTCTGTCGGCCCACCGCGACGTCACCGACAAGCTGGTCGTCGATGCGATGATCGGCGTGTCCAGCTCGCGCCTGAACAACCCGATGCGCGCCACCGTGCAGGTGGACGCCCCCAACGTCAACGGCTTCGAGTGGGATTTCACCCGCCCCGGCGTCCCGTACCTGAACTTCGGCACGGACATCACCAACCCGAACAACTTCTCGTTCGGGCCGCAGGAGCGCAACGGCACCGTGCACGGCAACTTCGTGGGCCGCTACCTGCTCACCAATAACAAGCTGAACACCGCCAACTTCAACGCCGCCTACGAGGTCAACGACGGCCTCACGCTGCGTACCGGCCTCTCGCAGCGCAAGAACACCTGGTTCAACTACGAGGTGGCGTCGGGCGGCATCCCGACCCAGGGCCTGCCGGCCGGGACCAACCTGGCCGACCTGTCGCGCCAGATCACCGATTTCGGCCGCACCTTCAGCGGCAACGGCTTGCCAACCTCCTGGGCCGCGATCGACCTGGACAAGTTCCGCAGCGTCTACGACATCGAATGCCACTGCGCCGCCGTGCCGCTGTCCGAATACCAGCTGGCCAACCAGACCAAGCGCCAGGTCGAGGAAAAGATCAACGCGGCCTTCGTGACCGCCGACTTCAAGACCCGTGCCTGGAGCATCCCGCTGCGCGGCAACGTTGGCGTGCGCGTGGCCGACACCAAGACCACGGCCATGCAGCTGATCAAGGACCCGGCGGGCGCGCTGGTGCCGCGCGTGGTCGACCACAAGTACCGCGACTGGCTCCCGGCCTTCAACATCACGGCGACGCTGCCGAAGGACTTGCTGGTGCGCTTCTCGGCCGGCAAGACGCTGTCGCGCGCCGAGTACGTGGACTTGTCGCCCTCGGCGTCGATCAACGTGGCCAGCCAGTCGGTTTCGGTCGGCAACCCGACCCTCGACCCGATCCGCGCCAATACCATGGACCTGCAGGCCGAATGGTATTACGCGAAGAACGCGATGGTCTCGCTCGGCTTCTTCCACAAGGACATCAAGACCTTCATCCAGCGCACCAGCGAACTGATGCCGTATTCGGAGCTGGGCCTGTCCAACTCCTACCTGACCGCGGGCGGCTGCTCGATCACGGGCGGCACGCCGTCCTGCCTGACCCAGCCGAACACCGAAGTCACGGTCAGCCGCATGGTCAACACCCAGGGCGGTCCGCTGGACGGCTTCGAGGCCAACTGGCAGCTGCCCTTCACCTTCCTGCCCGGCCGCTGGAGTAACTTCGGCGCGCTGGCCAACTACACGCACGTGAAGTCGCGCATCACCTACATCACGCGCGTCGACAACCCGAAGACGACGGCCAACGAACAGCTGACCGAGGTGGCCAACTTCATCGGCCTGTCCCCGAACGCCTACAACCTGACCGTGTACTACGAGGACCCGAAGTTCAGCGCGCGCGTGTCGGTGGCCCACCGCTCCTCGTTCAACCGCGACGTGCTGCGTAATTCGGACGGCAGCGACCACTCGTTCGCGGACGCCTCGACCACGGTCGGCTTCTCCACCTCGTACAACATCACGCCGCAGCTGCGCCTGTCCTTCGAGGGCCAGAACCTGACCGAGGAACCGCTGCGCTACGGGAAGGATACGGAGCGCAACGACACCCTGCTGTACACCGAGCGCGGGCGTACCTTCATGCTGGGCTTGAACTACAAGTTCTGATCCGTCCGGTCCGGTGGCATCGCCTTGGCGCCACCGGACTGTCTGTTTTTCGCAAATTCCCCCGCCTTCCGCCTGCCATACCAGTTTCTGTCCCAGGGCAGAGCCTGCATCCCGATTGGTATTACCCAGACCCCGTTTGCCGGAGCGCGTCGACATTTTTTTTCGACGCGAGCACATGCGGTTATTGCGTGTGTGCGGACCTTACGTTATGTTCATTTACATAAAGAAAATAATACCAAATGCAGTCCAGTACGGTGACGGGGTAGACCAATTCCACCGGCGTACACGGACGCATCCTGTTCGACGCACTTTGAGAGGTTGACCCATGAAATCGACGCCGCCGGTACGGACCCATCGCCATGCCATTTCGTTTGCCGTGCTGGCCTTGATCGGCTCGCTGGCCCATGCCCAGGAAGGCGCCGCGCCAAGCGTGCCCGAAGCAGCTCCCGCGGCAGCCCCGGTGGCGGATCCGTCGGCGCCGCCGATGCAGCAGGTGGCGGTGACGGGCACCCGCATCCGCGCCGCCGGACTGACGTCGACCAGCCCGGTGAGCCAGTTGAGCGCCGCCGAGATCGCGATGCAGCGCGCCGTGACGGTCGAGGATTTCTCGACCAAGCTGCCGCAACTGGCCAGCGGCGCCAACGGCACCTCCGCCGGCAGCGATGCCTTCGGTGCGCAGACGCTCGACCTGCGCAACCTGGGCCAGAGCCGCACCCTGGTCCTGATCAACGGCACGCGCGCCGTGCCCTTCGGCTTTCGCAACGCGGTCGACGTGAACTTCATCCCGGCGCCGCTGCTCAAGCGCGTCGACGTGCTGACCGGCGGCGCGGCCGCGGTGTACGGCGCCGACGCCATCGCCGGCGTGGTCAACTTCGTCATCAACGACCAGTTCCGCGGCATGCAGGCCAACGTCAACTACCGCAGCGCGCCGGGCGGCGCCACCCAGAAGGGCGTGAACCTGACGGGCGGCATGGACCTCGGCAGTCGCGGCAACATCGTCGGCTACCTGGAATACACCGACCGTGCCTCGCTGCTGGCCGGCGAGCGCGGCTTCGCCACGCTGAAACCCACGCTGCGCCCCGGCGCCGGCGGCAACTTCACCGACGTCGCCAGCGGACGCCGCTTTTCCTTCGACGACGCCGGCCAGCCGGCCAGCGGCACCCAGACCAGCAACTTCACCTCGCGCTACCTGCTGGTGCAGCCGCTCAAGCGGGTGAACGCATCGACCTTCTTCAACTACGACCTGAGCGACGAGGTCCAGGCCTACGGCCGCCTGATGTATTCGAACGTGAAGACCACCGGCGCGCCGACCACCGGCCAGGCGCCGGCCGCGCTGTCGGGCGTGTACGCGATCAACAGCAGCAACACCTTCATCCCGGCCGCGGTGCGCAACCAGCTGACGTTCGTGAACGGCGTGGCCCAGGTGCGCATCGACCGCTCGCTGGGCGAACTGGGCGTGATCACGGTCGACAACGACCGCGACACCTGGCAGGCGCAGATCGGCATCCGCGGCCCGCTTACCGGCGCCGTCAACTGGGACCTCTACATGCAGAACGGCCGCTCGTCGGAAGACATCACGATCAAGGGCGATGCCCTCAAATCCGGCGCGGCGGCGCTGGTCAATGCCACCAACATCTTCGGACCGGGCGCCGACGTGTCCTCGATCGCGCGCGACTTCGACTACGGCAGCCGCGCGCGCTCGCAGTTCGTGGCGGCCGCCACCCTGAGCGGCGACAGCAGCGAGCTGTTCAAGCTGCCGGCCGGCCCGGTCGGCTTCGCGCTGGGCGCCGAACACCGGCGCGAGAAGGGCGACTTCAACTACAGCCGCGACCTGGCCCTGTCCTTCAACCAGGCCACCTTCACCGGTCCGGCCCTGCCGCCATCCTTCCGCGCCCGCGAATTCTATGGCGAGATCCTGGTGCCGGTCATCGCCAAGGTGCCGTTCATCCAGAACCTGTCGCTGGAAGGCGCGGTGCGCCGCTCCGAGTATTCGAAGTCGCTGGGCTCGGACACCAGCTACACCACCAACAAGATCGGCGCGTCCTGGGCCGTCAGCGACGACCTGCGCCTGCGCGCGACCAAGCAGACCGTGATCCGCGAACCGAACATGGGCGAATTCGCCAACCCGGTGTTCTCGCTGCCGTTCAATGCGCTGGTCACCACCGA
>CAJYQM010000353.1 GCA_913777025.1 uncultured Massilia sp.
CGCCGGACCGGATCGTCCCAGAACGTTAGGCGCTCGCTGTCGAGCGCCAGGATGGCCACCACGCCGATGCAGATGGCGTACACCAGCTGCTGGTACAGCTCCGCCGGGCGGCCATCGACCAGCGTAATGAGCACAGCCGACCAGGCGCTGAGGATGACGCTCATGCCGACGTCGTCGGCCAGGCGCCGCAGCCGGGCGGGCGGCGGGGCGCACGAAGGGAGCGCGGAAGTCAGCGTGGCCATGGCGATACCTGCTTGCTAAAAAGATACAGGTATTTTGCCCAGCCGCCGGGCGCGCGGCAAGCCGCTTGCGACGAAGCGCGGCACAAGCGCGCCGAAACCGCGCCGCAGGGGGGCAAGACGCGGCGCGCAATGCCGGTGGACCGGCGGCCGGCGGTTCAGCCCTTGAGGGCGCGCGCCTGGGCCAGCGCCTCATCGACGCGGCCGCTACCCACCAGTTCGGCCGGCGTGCGGCCCTCGAGGCTGGCCAGCGGCGCGTTCATCCAGGCGTGCGCGGCATCGTCGCCGCCCAGGCGCTGGCGCGCCTCGTGCATGACCGTGTAATAGGCTTGCGCCTTGCGCGACTGTTGTTCGAAGCGCGCACGGAGCGCGTCCAGGCCGGCGTTGCCGCCTTGTTCATCTTTGCTCATTCAAAAATTATACAACGCCATGCCTGCCTCATAATGGCGGCTTCAAGCTGCAAGGAAGGATCGCGATGGAATTCCAGTTTTTCGGCACCGGCTCGGGCACGCCCAGCAAGACCCGCAACGTCAGCGGCCTGGCGCTGCGCTCGCGCGCATCCAGCCATTGGGCGCTGGTCGATTGCGGCGAGGGCACCCAGCACCAGATCCTGCGCACGCGCTGGTCGCTGCACGACCTGCGCGCGGTCTTCATCACGCATCTGCACGGCGACCATTGCTATGGCCTGCCGGGCCTGCTGGTCAGCGCCGGCATGCTGAACCGCACCGGCCACCTGTATGTGGTGGGACCGGCGCCGCTGCGCACCTACCTGCAGGGCGTGATGGATACGACCGAGCTGGGCCTGCCGTTCCCGATCGAGTTCGTCGACGTGGCGCTGCTGGACGGCGCCGAACTGCTGCCCGACTTCCACGTGCGCCCGACCACGCTGTCGCACCGCATCCCGTCGTTTGCCTACAGCTTCACGGAGCGCACCGTCGAGCGCAAGCTGGACAGCGCAAGGCTGGAGGCGGCGGGCGTCGCGCCAGGGGAAGCCTGGGGCCGGCTGCAGCGCGGCGAAGACGTCCGGCTTGCCGACGGCCGCGTGCTGCGCGCGCTCGAGTTCCTGCTGCCGCCGCGCAAGGCGCGCAAGATCATCGTCGCCGGCGACAACGACCGGCCCGAGCTGCTGCTGGACGAGGCGCGCGAGGCCGACGTGCTGGTCCATGAGGCGACCTACACCGACGAGGTATTGCGCAAGGTGGGGCCGGGACCGCAGCACAGCTCGGCCAGGATGACGGCGTCGGCGGCTGCGGCGGCGGGCCTGCCAAACCTGGTGCTGACCCATTTCAGTCCACGCTACCAGGACGAGGGCGCCCTGACGATCCAGGCGATCGAAGACGAGGCAAGGTCTTATTATGATGGCAAGCTGTTTTTGGCGCGCGATTTCGACCGCTATGTGCTTGATCGACAAGGAAAACTTGCGATCGAAGGATAATATTTCCTCAAGGAATTAATTTGTGGTCATTTACAGACGGAAACGAAGTTTTTGATCAGAAGATATAGGCTCGGCATGCGGAGGATGTTACGCTGTAGGAACTCTCCTACGGGTGTCAAT
This sequence comes from uncultured Massilia sp., assembly GCA_913777025.1. Taxonomy (GTDB): domain Bacteria; phylum Pseudomonadota; class Gammaproteobacteria; order Burkholderiales; family Burkholderiaceae_D; genus Telluria. Next base: position 1,795 of record CAJYQM010000353.1, read on the forward strand.
ACGTCGTATGAATTATCGTTCAGCCTATATCCGCCGCGGCCGCAAGGGCCTGCGCCTGAAAAAGCGTGCCGCCGCCGTGGCGCTGCTGGGTTTCGGCGCGTGCCTGGCCGCGGTGCTGCAGCAGCGCGCGCCGGTGCTGGTGCCGGCCGCGCACCCGGCTGCGGCCGGCAGCTCGGCTACTGTCCGTGCCGCGCCGGTCGCGCTGGCGCTGGCGCAGGCGGCCAAGCCCGGGCCGCGCCGCATCTATCCGTATTCGATCGTGCCGGGCGGCGTGCATGACCGCGGGGAGCTGGCCCGGATCGTCCTCGACGACAAGGTCGTGGCGGCGCATTACGCCGGCATCGACATCGAAAAGGCGCACCTCGTCACCGTCGCCAAGCCGCGCGCCGTCTACGTGTCCTACCGCAAGGGCGACCAGGTGTTCTGGACCGCGAAAAAGGTCACGCTGGCCGCCGGCGAAGAAGTGCTGACCGATGGCCAGAACGAATTGCGCGCACGCTGCGGCAACCGCATTTCCGAGGTGCCGATGCTGCCGGTCGAAATGCACGCGCCGACCGAAGCCGACATGGATGCGTCGGTCGAGGTGGCGCAGGATGGCGAGGGCGAGCAGCTGAATGTCGCCTATGCACCGGGCGGCGACGGCGCCGGCCGGGGCTCCTGGCAATTGCTGTCGTACGCGAACGGCGCGGGCCTGCTGGCCGTGAATGGCGGAACGCCGGCCTCGGCGCGTTCGTCGTTCGGGCAGCCGGCCTGGTACGGCACCGACCGCTACCCGGGCGCCAGCCTCGGTGCCCCGGTGGCGCTGGGCAGCAGCATCATCACCAACGTGCCCACGAATGCGCCGCTGGCCGATTCGCCGGTGGCCGGATCGCCAGCCGGCGATGCCCCGTCCGCCGGATCGCCGGCCGCCGGATCGCCGGGCACGCCGGGTGCCCAGCCGGCGCCGGTCTCCAGCGACCTGCCGACCAAGCTGGTCGACACCGCGCAGCCGGCCCCGGAACCCGAGGTCAAGAACCCGTCCATCCCGGACACGCTGCTGGAGCCAGGCACGCCGCCGGTCAAGATCGTAGAGTCTACACCGCCCAAGTCCGACGTGCCGGAACCGGCCACGCTGTGGCTCGGCGGTGCCGGCGTCCTTGCGCTGCTGCTGGCGCGGCGCCGCCGCGTGCGCGCCGGACGCTGAACGCGCAGGCGCCTGCGCAGCGCCTATCCTCTTCTCGGGCCGCCGCGCCGGCGGCGCCGGCCCACCCGCGCGGCCCCGCCGCCTTCAATGAATCCCGGCCTCGGTCTCCCTGCGCAGGCGCGCGCGCCAGGCGCCCAGCGCCGACAGCGCCGCGTGGAATTCCTTCTCGATCAGGTCAGCCTCGGCGGCGGTGACCACGCCGTCGGCCAGCGCGCTCGACACCGCGTCGGCCACCGCGCCGACGCCGCTCATCACGCGGCACACGGTCTGCGACAGGTCGTCATGGCGTGCGCTGTCCGGCTGCGGCACCACGAAGGCGGCCATGCCGTGCCGCACCAGCATGGCGTGCAAGGGCAGGTGGGCATCCGCCACACCGGCCTGGTGACAGCACTCGACGATCAGCGAGACTTCTTCGAAGGAGGGGTAGTGCGAGGCGATGGTCGGCGCCAGCTTGTTGCGCAGGACATTGGCCGACATGCCCAGCTCGCGCGCCAGCGCATCCAATCCGCCGGGGTACTTGCGCGCCACCGTGTACAGGGCGTCGTGCTGGTTCATGTCGAGGTAGCGACGGGTCATGGTAATCCTTTGATTATTTTACCGGTGCATGTCACCATGCTCATGGTTATTCTCATTGTAACTTTCGAGGGCCCCTCTGACCATGTTGAAGTCCACTCCCATCGCCGTCCTGCTGTCCGCGCTGCTGCTGGCATCCGCTGCCGCCACCAGCGCCGCACCGGGCACGTCGAGTTCCTTCAAGAGCGGTTTTTCCTCCCAGCGTTCGTCGTCTTCCTCGTCGTCGTCCTCGCGGGGCAGCTACGGCTCGTCCGGCA
>CAJYQM010000354.1 GCA_913777025.1 uncultured Massilia sp.
AGTTTCCCTGGATGCTGGACGTGACCAAGTGCGCGCCACAGATGGCGATCATGCAGCTGGGCCGGGCTTTCGAAAATTTCTTCGCCGGGCGCGCACGCTATCCGACCTACCGGTCCAAGGGCGTGGATGACCGGGTCACGATCAGCAACGATCAGTTCCATGTCGACGGCAGGCGCCTGCGCATACCCAAGCTGGGCTGGGTGCGCATGCGCGAAGCCTTGCGCTTCACAGGCCGTGTCGTCTCGGCTTGCGTCTCACGAACAGCCGACCACTGGTATGCAAGCATCACGGTCGATTGCCCCGATCGATCACATCCACCTGCCCAGAACCAAGGCGCGGTGGGCGTCGACCTGGGCGTCACGCGCCTCGCCACCCTGTCGACCGGCGAAGCGATCGAGGGACCGAAAGCCTTGAAGCGCATGCTGGACAAGATGCACCGCCTTTCACGTGCATTGAGCCGCAAGGTCAAGGGCTCGGCCAACCGGGCCAAGGCCAAGCTGAAGCTGGCCAGGCTGCACGAACGGATCACGCATCTTCGGCGTGAAGGCTTGCACCAGCTCACCAGCAGCCTGGCACGCCGTTTTCACACCATCGGCATCGAAGACCTGAACGTCAAGGGCATGCTGCGTAACCGAAGCTTAGCGCGATCCATCGCCGACATGGGTTTTCATGAATTCCGGCGCCAGCTCGTGTACAAGGCAACATGGCGCGACGGCCAGGTCGTTGTGATCGATCGCTGGTACCCGAGCAGCAAGACGTGTTCGGCTTGCGCTCACGTGCTTGAAGCGCTGACGCTGGCGCAGCGTACGTGGACTTGCCCGAACTGTGGCGCCGCACATGACCGCGATGTTAACGCGGCTGTCAACCTGATGCATATGGCGGTGAGTTCCACCGTCACTGCCTGTGGAGGGAAAGGCGCTGGCCTGGCGCACAAGCGCCAGGCGAAACCGGTCCCGATGAAGCAGGAAGCCAACGGCAAAGTTAACTAGGATTAGCTTTGTATAAGTTTGGAAGAACGGTTCTAGCGACCCTGGGATTGCAGGATTTCTTCGGTGAGTACCGGTAGCGGCTTGCCGATGTCGAACAGCAGGCCGGCTTCATCCTCTTGCAGGGGTTCGAGGTCGCGCAGCTGGCTGTCGAGCAGCGAAGCCGGCATGTAATGGGCGTTGCGGGCCAGCATGCGCTCGGCGATCAGGTCGCGCGGCCCGCTCAGGTGAACGAACCGCAGCTGCGGGTCGGCGGCGCGCAACAGGTCGCGGTAACGGCGCTTGAGGGCCGAACAGGCCAACACCAGGCTTTCATCACGCGTCCGCGCCGTGGCGATCTCCTCCTGCAGCGTGCGCAGCCAGCCGGCGCGGTCGTCGTCGTCGAGCGGGATGCCGGCGGCCATCTTGGCCACATTCGATGCGCTGTGGTAGGCATCGCCTTCAAGGAAGGCGGCGCCCAGCGCCTGCGCCAGCTGCTGGCCGACTTCGCTCTTGCCGCAACCGGACACGCCCATGACGACCCAGCGGGCCGGCGCGGCGGGAGGAGATGGAGGTTTGGTGTGCATAATCCTGGTAATTGATGATAAATTTGGTAGCGCTATCAGAGTGGAGTGAGTCTACGCCCATCAGTGATTTTGTAAAGGAGATTCGATGCTGCTATGCAGCACGCATAGCGTGGCCGCGGCCTTGGGAAAGGCCGGGACGAGAGCTCAGGCGCTCTCGCGCGCCATCAGCGTGAAGCCGAGATCGATGCGCGTGACCGCGGGCTTCTCGCCGCGGATCACGGCGCGCAGCAACTGGGCGGCCTCGAAGCCGACCCGGTAGCGCGGGGTGGCGATGGTGGTGACCGAGGGGTTCATCCAGGCCGACACCGGCAGGTCGTTGAAGCCGCAGATCGCCAGCTGGCCGGGTACCGCGATCCCGCGCCGCTGGCACTGGAAGATGGCGCCCTGGGCAAGGTCGTCGTTGCAGCAGAAGATCGCGTCGCACTCCGGCGCCACCGACAGCATGCGGCCCAGCAGCTCGGCGCCGAGGGCGACGGTCGACGGATCGGCGACCATGGTCTCGCGCCGGGGATCGTAGCATCCGGCTTCCTGCAGTGCGCGGCGATAGCCTTCCGCCCGTTTCAGCGTGCGCTCGTCGCGCTGGGCGCCCATGAAGCCGATGTTCTTGTAGCCCTTGTCGAGCAGGTAGCGGGTCATCGTGTAGCCGGCCTGGAGCTGGGAAAAGCCGACCGACAGGGCGTCCGGCGAAGCCGCCAGGTCCATCATCGATACCACCGGCAGTTTCGATGACGCGAGGATGTCCATCACCCGCTTGCTGTGGGTGAGGCCGGACAGCAGGATGCCGTCCGGATTCGATTGCAGATAAATGCCGAGCAGTTTTTCCTCCTCGGCATCCGAGTAGCGCGTATTGCCGATCAGGATCTGGTAGCCGTCGGAGCCCAGCGCGTCCTGGATACCGGACAGCACCGCGGTGAACACCGCGTTCGACAGCGAGGGGACCAGCACCACGATCACTTTCGACTGCGCCGAGGCGAGTGCGCGGGCGGCGCGGTTCGGCACGTAACCGAGTTCGGCCACGGCCTGTTCGACGCGCGCGCGCAGCGCTTCCGACACCAGCTCGGGCTGGTTGATCGCGCGCGACGCCGTCATGGTCCCGACGCCGGCCCTGGCCGCGACCTCGGTCAAGGTGACGCGGCCGCTGGCGCGGTTGCGCATGGTCTCTGGTTTATTCATCGTCTCATCAGCCAGGGCTGCCTGGTAGCGTTATCAAATCATGCCATGGCCTCGGCCGCTGTATCATGGCGCTCCCGGATCGTCCCGAAGTCCGGTATGGGAGCATGATTATGGCAAATGATCCGCCAATTGGCGAACTGCAACAGCTGCGCGAGCTCGTGCGTCGTTTTGTCGACGAGCGCGACTGGGACCAGTTCCACACGCCGAAGAACCTGGCGTCGGCGCTGACGGTGGAGGCGGCCGAACTGCTGGAGCACTTCCAGTGGCTGCAGAACGGCCGCGCCGAGGAGCTGGGCCCGGACAAACTGCGGGAAGTGCGCCACGAGATGGCCGACGTGCTGGTCTACCTCGTGCGGCTGGCGGACAAGCTGGAGGTCGACCTCCTGGCCGCGGTGCAGGACAAGATGGTGCTGAACCGGGCCAAGTACCCGGCGGACCTGGTGCGTGGCGACGCGCGCAAGTATTACGAGTACAAGCGCTAGGGTGGACGCGGACGGCGAGTCGGGTTCCCCGTCCACGCGGTGATTGTTGGCGGCTTCGTGATCGTGCGCGATATCGGAGCCCGCACCTATCACCGCGTGGACGGCAAGCCGTCCACCCTACGTAGTGCCCAGGTAGTAGGTCACCACGCCATCGTCATCGTCGATCCCGACGATGTCCATTACCCGCTCCAGCTCGGTACCGACGTGCTCGCGCGCCTCGGTATCCTCTTCCTGCACCGCCTCCAGCGAACGCTGGAACTGCTTCAGCACCCAGAACTTGGTCGGATGCGCCGCGATCCCGGCCAGCAGGCGCTCGCCCAGGCGGTCCAGCTCGGCCGCCAGGCGCTCGCGTTCCGGCGACGGGTTCGGACCCGGCAAATCGGCCAGCTTGGGCCCGTCGCGCCAGGCGCGCAAGCCATCCAGCATGCGCGGCACCACGAGCAGCGGCGCATCTTCCACGAACTCGAAGGGATCGCGGCTCATAGGCGCCCCATGCAGGTGTCGGCGTTGCACGAGGTGCCGTCGATATACGCCTGCCGACGCAGCAGGGAGGGGTCTCTCAAGGTCCGCATGGGTGCCTCATCCAGGTATGGCGAATGGAATCAACAATACCACGCACGCCCGATCGAGCGGGTCCGGCTGCCCGTTTGTGTTGGCATCATTTCCACATTGACGATAAGCTTTTGCTACGGGTTCCCATGCGCGGAACCTGTCTCCATAGCAGATCCAGTTGGTTCCAAAGGTGTATACACATCTTTATTGATCTGCAATAACGGCCACCCGCATCCGGATCTGTTTGCAGTATGATGGTCCGTGTGCGCCTCACTGAAAAAGGTAGAGACCATGCGCCCGATCGTTATCGTCCCGGCTTGTACCCGTGATTTCGGAGAACATCCTTATCACGCTGCCCAGCACAAATATGTCGACGCCGTTGTCCTCGGGGCCGACTGCGCTCCCATGATCCTGCCGTCGCTGGGCGCGTCGCTCGATCTCGAGACGATGCTCGAGTTGTGCGACGGCATCATGCTGACCGGTTCCGCGTCGAACGTGCATCCAAGCTATTACTCTGAAGAGGTGCTGGATCCCTCGCTGCCGCAGGACCCGGCGCGCGACCAGACCACGCTGCCGCTGATCCGCGCGGCGGTCAAGCGCGGCATCCCGATCATCGCCATCTGCCGCGGCTTCCAGGAAATGAACGTGGCGCTGGGCGGCAGCCTGTACCAGGCGGTGCAGGCGGTACCGGGGCACTTCGATCACCGCGAGAACCCCGAGCTGGGCATGGACGAGCAGTACGGCGACGCGCACAAGGTCAAGCTGGTGGAAGGAGGCATGCTGCACGGGATCCTGGGCGTACCCGAAATCCCTGTCAACTCCCTGCATGGCCAGGGCGTGAACGAACTGGCTCCGGGCCTGGTGGTCGAAGCCACCGCCGAGGATGGGCTGGTGGAAGCGTTTTCCGTGAAAGACTCGCCGGCATTCACGCTGGCCGTCCAGTGGCACCCCGAGTGGCGCATCGTGCACAACCCGCATTCGATGAAGATGTTCAATGCCTTCGGCAACGCCTGCCGCGAGTATCACGAACGAACCAAACGAAATCGAGAATGTCCATGACCGGTCATGAAAAATGGCCGGCCCATGAATGGGCAAATTCGGTCCCATAGCTTCCCCGTTCACTGCGCCTGTATCTCGCAGGCCGCGTGCTTGCGCGCGCCTGCTTTTCATCGACGAACGAGGAACAATCATGGCAATCCGCGACAATTTTTCTTACAACGACATGGACGAGTGGCTCAATGCGAAACGGGTCACCGAAATCGAATGCCTGGTCCCCGACCTGACCGGGGTGGCGCGTGGAAAGATCCTTCCGCGCGTAAAATTCACCGATGACCGCGGCATGCGCCTGCCGGAAATCGTGCTGGGCATGACCGTCACCGGCAACTCGCCGGAAAACGACGACGCCTTCGACCGCGCCATCTCCACCACCGACCGCGACATGATCCTGAAGGCCGACCCCGGCACGATCACGATGGTGCCGTGGGCGGTCGACCCGACCGCGCAGGTGATCCACGACTGCTATTTCGCCGATGGCCGCCTGGTCGACTTCGCCCCGCGCAGCGTGCTGCGCCGCGTGCTCAAGCTGTACGAGCAGAAGGGCTGGAAGCCGGTGGTGGCGCCGGAACTGGAGTTCTACCTCACCGCCAAGAACGTCGACCCCGACCTGCCGCTGGCCGCGCCGATCGGCCGCAGCGGCCGCTCCGAAACCAGCCGCCAGGTCTATTCGATCGACGCCGTCAACGAATTCGACCCGCTGTTCGAAGATATCTACGATTACTGCGACATGATGGGCCTGGACGTGGACACCCTGATCCACGAGATCGGCGCCGGCCAGATGGAAATCAACTTCCAGCACGGCGAGCCGCTCGGCCTGGCCGACAAGGTCTTCTACTTCAAGCGCACGCTGCGCGAAGCGGCGCTGAAGCACGA
>CAJYQM010000355.1 GCA_913777025.1 uncultured Massilia sp.
CGCCATCGTCGCCTCGCTGGAGACGCTGCTGAACATCGAAGCGGTCGACAAGCTCGACCCGCACAAGCGCGAAACCCCGCCGAACCGCGAACTGGTCGCCCAGGGCGTCGGCAACATCTGCGCCGGTTTCCTGGGTGGCCTGCCGCTGACCTCCGTCATCGTGCGCAGCTCGGTCAACATCCAGAACGACAACCGCACCAAGGCCTCGGCCGTGCTGCACGGCGTGCTGCTGCTGGCCAGCGTGGTGCTGCTGGCCCCCGCCCTGAACCTGATCCCGCTGTCGGCCCTGGCCGCGATCCTGATCGTCACCGGCTACAAGCTGGCCAAGGTCGCCCTGTTCCGCGACATGTACAACAAGGGCTGGTCGCAATTCATCCCGTTCGCGATCACCATCCTGGCCATCGTGTTCACCGACCTGCTGAGCGGCGTGCTGATCGGCCTGGCCGCCAGCCTGTTCTTCCTGATGCGCAGCAACTACCGTACCCCGTTCTCGATGGAACAGTACCGCCTGCACATCGGCGACGTGATCAAGATGGAACTGCCGAACCAGGTGTCCTTCCTGAACAAGGCGACCATCAAGGCCGCGCTGTGGGACATCCCGGCGAACTCGAAAGTCCTGATCGACGCCAGCAACGCCGACTACATCGACGAAGACGTGCTGGAAACCCTGCAGGACTACCGTGTGGCGGCCGCCGAGCGCAACGTGCGCCTGAACGTGGTTGGCCTGCGCGAGAAGTACCAGCACCATGACAGCCTGGAATTCGTGCCGGCCCTGGACAAGGAAACCCGCGACAACCTGCAGCCGGACGACATCCTGCAACACCTGCGCGACGGTAACCAGCGCTTCCGGGAGGGCCGCTTCACCACCAAGTACTACCACCACCAGGTCGAAGCCACGGCCGGCGGCCAGCACCCGATGGCGGTGATCGTCAACTGCATCGACTCGCGCACCTCGCCGGAAATCATCTTCGATGCCGGCCTGGGCGACCTGCTCACCATCCGCATCGCCGGCAACGTGATCAACCGCGAGATCATCGGCAGCCTGGAGATCGCGCACAAATTGGGCGCCAAGCTGATCGTCGTGAAGGGCCACTCGAGCTGCGGCGCGGTCGGCCTGGCGCTGGCGAACGAAGCGTCCAACAGCGTCGGCGCCATCACCGGCAAGATCCGCCGCGCGGTCGAGGATTGCGGCTGCGGCGCGCATGCGCCGAAGGGCGCCGAAGGCAAGGCGATGCTGGACCAGGTGGCGCGCCAGAACGTCGAGAATTCGCTGGCCGACATCATCGAGGGCAGCGCCTTCCTGCGCGAACGCATCACCCGCGGCGAGATGGGCCTGGTCGGCGCCTTCCACGACATCGGCAACAGCACAGTGCATTTCGGCGAACTGGTCCAGCCGTCCGACTTTGAACGCTACCAGCGCAAGGCGAGCGTGACAGCCTGATTCGTCACGAAATTCACCAAGGCCCGGTTCGATTTTTGTTGAACCGGGCCTTGTTCATTTGTTGCCGGGTGACCGTCTGCTAGCATCAGGCCATCTCAACAGGATGGCTGGCGGACAGGTGCGCGATAGCATGGCAAGAAGACGGTTCCTGCGGCGCCTGGCGGTGCTGGGCACTGCGATGACGGCACCGGGCCCGTTCGCGCGGGCGGCTGCGCCATCGATGGACGCCGGCATGGCCGGCGGCAACACGCCGGTCGAACGCTGGGGCAGCTTCGAACTGCAGTTGAAGGGCCCCGACAGCGGCAACCCCTTCCTCGAGGTCGACCTGTCGGCCGAGTTCCGCCAGGGCGGGCGCACCGTCCGGGTGGGCGGTTTCTACGACGGCGACGGCTTGTATCACATCCGCTTCATGCCCGACAGCGTCGGCAGCTGGACGTACACGACGCGCAGCAACCGCCCCGCCCTGGACGGCAAGACCGGCCAGGTGACGGTGGTGCCGCCGCGCAGCGGCAACCATGGTCCGGTCGGGGTTCGCCATACTTTCCACTTCGCCTATGCGGACGGTACGCCGTTCTGGCAGGTCGGCACCACCAGTTACGCCTGGACCCACCAGAGCGAGGCCCTGCAGCGGCAAACCTTGCAGACGCTCGCCGGCGCGCCTTTCAACAAGCTGCGCATGGCGGTGTTCCCGAACCACGACGACAGGGGCGAGCCCTCCCTCTTCCCGTTCCAGGGCAAGGCGCCGCTGGGCTGGGATTTCACGCGCTTCGATCCGGCCTTCTTCCGGCACCTGGACGGGCGCGTCGCCCAGTTGCGCGCACTCGGCATCGAGGCCGACCTGATCCTGTTCCACCCTTACGACAAGGGCCACTGGGGATTCGACCGCATGCCGCCCGAGGTCGACGCGCGCTACCTGCGCTACGTGGTCGCGCGCTATGGCGCCTACCGCAATGTCTGGTGGTCGATGGCCAACGAGTTCGATCTGATGCGCGAGAAGTCCATGGCCGACTGGGACCGGGCCTTCCAGGTCGTGCAGGCGGCCGATCCCTACGGCCATCTGCGCTCGATCCACCACAGCCTGCGCCTGTACGACAACAACAAGCCCTGGGTCACGCACGCCAGCCTGCAGAACGGTTCGGCCGTCGAGGATGCCGAGCGCGCCGTGCTGTACCGCGACGTCTGGAACAAGCCGGTCGTGTTCGACGAAGTGAAGTACGAGGGCGACATCGAACGGCGCTGGGGCCAGCTCTCGGCCGAGGAGATGGTGCTGCGCTTCTGGATCGGCGCGATCAGCGGCACCTACGTCGGCCACAGCGAAATCTTCGACGACCCGCAAGGCGTCAGCTGGCTGGCCAAGGGCGGCACGCTGCGCGGCGGCAGTCCGGCGCGGCTGGCCTTCTTCCGCAGGATACTAAGCGACAGCCCGCCCGAAGGCCTGGAGCCGATCGACAAGTGGCAGGACTACCCGTGGGCCGGCAAGCCGGGCGCCTACTACCTCGGCTACTTCGGCCGCGCGACGCCGCGCAACTGGCCGTTCGCGCTGGCCAAACCCGGGCTGGCCGAGGGCATGCGCTTCCGGGTCGAGATCATCGATACCTGGAACATGACGGTAGCGCAGCTGGACGGCACGTTCGAGATCAAAAAACAGGGCCTGTACAGCTTCGTCGACAAGGACGCGCGCAGCATCGCGCTGCCGGGGCGGCCGTACATGGCGCTGCGCATCGTGCGCCTGGCGTGATGCCCATGACGATATATCAAGGGGACAACATGGTACGAAAAACGATCTGGCTGCTGCTGGCTATCCTGCCTGGGGCAGCCTTGCCCGGTTTCGCGGGCGCCGCGGTGATCGGCCACATGGCGCCGGCCGAACCCGTCACCGACGCCCGCATCGCCACGCTTCCCGCG
>CAJYQM010000356.1 GCA_913777025.1 uncultured Massilia sp.
GATTGCCCCATCGGACTCGGCCTGGTTCCCCGGCATCGGCTGGGTGGCCATGCACCGCGACATCGGTTCGGGCACCGACACGGCCTTCTACTTCAAGTCCAGCCCCTTCGGCTCGTTCAACCACAGCCACGGCGACCAGAACGGCCTGCTGCTCACGGTGGCCGGCCAGCCGCTGCTGGTCAAGGCCGGCTGGTACGACTGGTACGGCTCGCCGCTGTGGACCGACTGGTACCGCCAGACCCGCTCCCAGAACGCCATCACCTTCGACGGCGGCAAGGGACAGCTCGTCGACGGCTACCGCGAACAGATGCAGCACAACGGCCGTATCACGGCCTTCGCCGCCAGGCCGGATCATGACTACGCGGACGGCGACGCCACGCCGGCCTATGGCGGCCAGCTGAGCATGGCCCGGCGCCAGGTCGTCTACCTGCACGATGCGGGCGCGATCGTGGTGCGCGACCGGCTGGCGGCCCCGGTGCCGCACACCTACGAGTTCAATGTGCATGCGCCGGCCGTCATGAAGATCGAAAGCCCGTCGAGCGTGAAGATCGCGGCGGGCGGGCAGTCCGTGTGCCTGCGCGACCTGAACGGCAACGCCCCGTTCGCGAAGTGGAGCGGGCCGCGGCCGAAGAAGGGCGTGACCGAAGACCACGGCGCTTTCTACCTCAGGAACATGGGCGGGACGGTGGCGGAATTCCTGGTGCTGCTGGACGTCGGTTGCAAGCGGCCGCGCGTCACGGTCGACATGGCGGAAGGCCGGCGCACCGTCAAGCTTGCCGGACAGGCCTTCGCCTTCGATTGACGCCGATCTCACATGCGGTCCAGCGGCAAGGCCAGCAGGAAGGTCGTGTGCGACGCGTTGCTCTCGACGGTCACGCTGCCTCCGTGCTGCTCCGCGACGGTGCGTACGTAGGGCAGGCCGATGCCCCATCCCGCGATGCCGCGGCCAATATCGGCGCGGGAACGCCGGAACAACTGGAAGATGGCTTCGGTCTGGTCTTCGGGAATGGGCGGCCCGGTGTTGACGACGGCGACGAATGCGTAGCCGTCCCTGGCCTCGACCGAGATGTCGATCGGGGTCGCCCTGTGGCTGTACTTGACCGCGTTGTTGAGCAGGTTCTCGATCGCACGCCGAATCGCCACCGCATGCCACTGTCCGCTGACCGGTTCGCCGCGCAGGCGGATGTCGCGGCCCGACGACAGGGCGACGACGGCGACCGCTTCGGCCGCCAGCTCATACAATGCCGTGTCGCTGACGTCGAGCATCGACGGACCGGCATTCAACACCATCATGTCGAGCAGGTCGGTAATCATGGTCGCGAGCCTGGCGTGCTGGCGCATTGCGATCTCCGCGATGTGCCGCACGCGCGCCGGGTCGTTCGTCTTGTGGATGAGGCTGACGGCGCTCGTCGCCGCTGCGAGCGGGGTGCGCAAGTCGTGCGTCAGTGCGCAGAAAAACTGTTCGCGGATCTGTACCTGCGATACCGAAAACCCCGTCAGGGATTCGCGCAGCGCGACATCGATCGCATGGTTCAGGCGCCCCACTTCGTCGAGCGTCATGGTCATGCCCGCCCGGTGCCACGTATCGATGAGCGCGGAACGGAACAGCTGGAATTCATGCACGATGGAGCCGGCATTGAAACGGGTCACGCGCGCCCGCTGGCCGCCGTGTTCGGCCGCGATGATGGCATGGTCGTAATCCCCGGCGTCGCCCAGCACGTTCAGCACCAGGTGTTCGTAAAACTCGGGCAGGGTATTCAACAGCGCGGGGAGCGGGATGCTGCACGCGTAGGGAATCTGTTGCCTGACCTGGGCAAGCCAGTCCGCAAGGACCTCATCCTTCTTCGACATCAACAGCGCGAACCGCGGAGAAGCTTGAGTCGACATGATCGTCCCCGGTGGACGGTCATGCCGGTGAGCGTATGCCCTGGCTGGGCGTCCGTATCAGTTATTGTCTTATTTTGAACTCGAACTTTTCCTACTCGAATAGGACGATTCTTAAATTCAGTGTAGGAAAATTCTGATTTAATGCATATTGGCTAGGTTACGCTGGCAATATCTCACCGGCTTGACGGCAAGTCGCGTGGGTCCCCACGCGCCATGCACGACGCCAGCGCCGAGGCGGGCGGCCAGGTGCATGGCCAGCACATCCGGCGCCGCGCTCTTCAAGACCCTGCCTTCGACATACGACAGCGCCGGCCCGACCTGGTCCAGGCAAGTGACGGCGAGATTCAGGGTCGCTTTGACGCCCGGAAACAGCAATGCATCGGCGAAGTCCGCCCCGATGGTCTGCGCCAGCAGGTCCAGGTCCAGGTGGGCGAAGCGCAAGGTGCCCTGGAACTCGTTCGGCACATTGGTCCTGTCCTCGATGCCGGGATAGGGCTTGCCCGGCAACTCGTTCGCCAGCGGCCCGGCGCCGTGGCGCGTCAGGTAGGCGCGCGTGACGTAAGTGACGTCCAGTGCCCCGATCCCGGCGTCGTGCGCGACCTCGAGCGCGTTGCGGATGCCGGTGTGCGAGCGTGTCACGTACGGAAAGGCGCCGCGGTCCTGGTCGAGCAACAGCCCTTGCGCGCCTTCGAACACGACCCGCGCGTAATCGGCGAGGAGGGCGGGCCGTGCGGGGCGCGTCATGCGCCGGAACCCCATGGCGGCGTGGACGAAGGACTGCAGCGCGGCGTCGCTGGCCAGCCACTCGGCGGACCGGGCGTCGAGCGACGCGATGCCGAGATCGGCCAGGCGGCGCGGCACCCAGGCGTCGCGGATCGCGGCCAGGCGGTGCAGCAGGTAGCCGGCGCCCTGGCGCAGGTCGGCCACCGTGAGCGCGAAGTCCGGGTCGAGCTGGCGTTCGATGGTCTCGCCGAAACCCATGCCGCAGCTGCCGTGGCGGGCCTGGC
>CAJYQM010000357.1 GCA_913777025.1 uncultured Massilia sp.
ATCGAGTCGCCGGTGTTGGTGCTGCCGTTTTCGCCCAGGAAGAAGGTGCCGACGCCCGGGGTGTTCTGCAGCGCCTCGGTCAGCGTGGTGGCGCCCTGCTGCTCGAACAGTTCCTTCTTGATCACGACCACCGTCTGCGGCGTGTCCACCAGCGCTTCCGTGTACTTCGACGAGGCGGCATGATCGGCCTTGAAATCGGCCTCGCGTTCGCCGTGGACGTGCACCTTGCGCTTGGGGTCGAACTCGGCCTGGGCGGCCGCGGCGGCGGCATCGTCGCGCGTGGCGGCATCGTCGCGCGTGGCGGCGCTTGCGGTGGCGGCGTGCGGGCTGGCGCCGTTCGCGGCGGCTGCGCCGTCGTCGCCGGCCTGGGCGGCGAGCGGCAGCATCAGCATGGCCAGCGCGGCCGGGGTCAGGGCGCCGGCGAGGCGGGCGCGGGGAGCATGTTTGCGGCTGGTGATGGGCTGGGTCGGTTTCATGTTGGAATGGTCGTGTCGTTTTGGAATAGTTATTGAAACTTCAAATACTGTAGCAAGTTTCACGAGATAAGTAAACGCGAATCATTCTCATTCATCTTATCGTTTGCGTTTTCGCCCGTTTTTCCAGGCCGCAGCGTGCGCGCTGCCATCGTGCCTTGAGACGCGTGCACTGCATCGTGCGGGAATGGCAAGCGTCGGAAAAATGCAGCACGCATCGGCCGGAAACCAGGAAATCGATACCGTTTCGTCGTATTGCAGCACCGTTGCTTTCCAGCATTGCGCGCAAAATGTTACATTCATGCAGATTCCCCGAAACACGGAGCGCGCATGCTGTCCAACCTGAGCATCAAGAGCAAACTGACGATCGGCCTCGGCACGATCGTCGCCCTGATCCTGTTCCTGCTCATCATTGCCTACAACAACTTCGCCCGGCTGTCGGACGCCAACCAGTGGAACCGCCACACCCTCGAGGTGCTGCTGGAAACCGACCAGATCGCCACCTCGGTCCTGCAGGTCCAGGCCTCCACGCGCGGCTATCTGCTGACCGGCAACGACACCGTGGTGGCGCCGATCGCCAGCGAGACCGCGAATGCGCGCGCCCACATCAAGCGCGCGCTGGAGCTGACCGTCGACAACGCCCAGCAGCAGCAGCGCCTGAAGCAGCTCGACGGCTTGTTCGACTCCTGGCTGCAGACCTCGATCGACCCGCAGATCGCCTTGCGCCGCCGCGCCGGCGCCGGCGGCTCGATGACGATCTCGGCGGGTTCGGAAGCGGTGCTGGCCGGGACCGGCAGCGTGGCGACAATCCGCCAGATCCTGGGCGAGGTCGAGTCGGAAGAACGGCATTTGCTGGGCCTGCGCCAGCAGGACGCGGCCGGGCTGCGCCAGTGGATGACGGCGGTGCTGGCAGGCGGCGGCCTGGTGTTCACGCTGCTTGCGCTGGGGATCGGCGTGGTGCTGGTGCGCGCGGTGTCGCGCCCGCTCGACAACCTGGCCGAGGCCGCGCGCCAGCTCGGCGCCGGCGTGCACGGCGCCCGCGCCGAAGTGGTCTCGCAGGACGAACTGGGCCGGGTGGCCGTGGAATTCAACCGCATGGCCCAGGCCGTCGAAGACAACCAGGCACGCGAACTGGCCGCCACCAACGACTTGCGCGCCAAGGTCGACGCGGTGCTGGGCGTGGTGTCGAAGGCCGCGCGCGGCGACCTGACCGGCCGCATCGACATCCGCGGCGAGGATGCCATCGGCCGCCTCGGCGAAGGCCTGTCGACCATGTTCGACAACCTGCGCAGCCTGCTCACCAACGTGCAGCGCGCCGGCATCCAGGTGACCACGGCCGCCACCCAGATCGCGGCCTCGGCGCGCGAGCAGGAAGCGACCGGCGTCGAGCAGGCCCAGACCAGCGTCGAGGTGCTGTCGACCACGCGCGAGATCTCGGCCAACACCACCCAGCTGCTGCACACGATGGAAGAAGCGACCGGGGTCGCCGACTACACCACCAACGCCACCGCCGAGGCCCAGGACAAGCTGACGCGCATGGACCAGACCATGCAGCAGATGGTCGCGGCCACCGATTCGATCGGGGCCAAGCTGGCGGCGCTGTCGGAAAAGGCCAGCAACATCAACGGGGTGCTCATCACCATCACCAAGGTGGCGGACCAGACCAACATCCTGTCGCTGAACGCCGCGATCGAGGCCGAGCGCGCGGGCGACGCCGGCCGCGGCTTTGCCGTGGTGGCCAGCGAGATCCGGCGCCTGGCCGACCAGACCTCGGTCTCGACCTGGGACATCGAGCAGATGCTCAAGGAGATGCAGTCGGCGGTGTCGGCCAGCGTCATGGGCATGGACAAGTTTTCGGAAGAGATCCGGCGCAGCGTCGGCGAGGCGCGCCAGATGGCCGAGCAGCTGTCCGGGATGATGCTCGAGGTGCGCAAGCTCGCGCCGCAATTCGACATGGTGCTGGAGGGGATGCAGTCGCAGGCCGTCGGCGCCTCGCAGATTTCGGAAACCATGATGCAGCTGTCCGACGCCAGCCAGCAGACCGTCGAGTCGCTGAAAGCCACCAGCGAAGCCGTGCACCAGTTGCAGTATGCCGCGAGCGACCTGCAGCAGTCGGTGGCGACCTTCGCGGTCAACCTGTAAGGCGGGGCTGTCTTGAAAGTGCTGGTCTTCCACATCGGGCCTGAACGCTATGCACTGCCGCTCGCGGCCGTGCAGCGGGTACTGCCGGCCGCGCACCTGAAGGCCCTGCCCGGCACGCCGCCCTATGTGGCGGGCCTGCTCGACCTGCACGGCGAACCGGTGCCGGTGATCGACGTGTCGCGCCTTGCCGGCATCCCGGCCGAGGCGCTGCGCTACGACACGCGCATCCTGCTGGTGGAGATGCCGGCCGCGGGCGGCATGCGCAGGATCGGCCTGCTGGCCGAGGAGGTGGCCGGCGTGTCCACGCTCGACGGCCCGGCCATGGACGCGGGCGTCGTGGCCGCGCCCTGGCTCGGCCGGGTCGCGTCCGGCGGCGGCGGCGGCATGCTGCAGCTGCTGGAACCGGAACGCCTGCTCGCACCCGAGGTCGCCGGGCTGCTGTTCGGAGCGCACCCATGACCGGACACCTGGGCGAACTGCTGCGCGACGTCACCGGCCTGGCCCTGTCCACGGCCGACGTCGAGCGTGCCGTGCGCGAGCGCATGCAGCTGCTCGGCATCAGGGAGCGCGCCGACTACGCGCCCCTGCCTGCCACGGCCGAATTCGAGGCGCTGGTCGACCTGGTCGTGGTGCCGGAATCCTGGATGCTGCGCGACGCCGCCGTGTTCCAGGAAGCGCTGCGCTTCGTGCGGCGGCGCATGGGCGTGCGGCCGGTGCGCATCCTGTCCCTGCCCTGCGCCGGCGGCGAGGAAGCGTATTCGATGGCGCTGACCCTGCTCGAAGCCGGCATCCCGGCAACGCGCTGCCGCATCGACGCGGTCGACCTGTCCGGCGCCGCGATCGCGCGCGCGCGAGAAGGCCGCTACACCCGCAACGCCTTCCGCACTGCCGACCTGTCCTTCCGCGACCGCTGGTTCACGCGCGTCGGCGACGAGTACCTGGTCGACGACGCCCTGCGCGCCTACATCCGCTTCAGCCAGGGCAACCTGTTCGCGCTGTCCGTCCCCGAGCCGCGCTACGACCTGGTGTTCTGCCGCAACCTGCTGATCTATTTCGATGAGCCGACGCGCATCCGCGCCGCCGAGGCGCTGGACGCCGTGCTCGAAGACGACGGCCTGCTTCTGTCGGGCTCTGCCGAAGCCCCGGCCTTCTGCCGCCACGGTTTCGCGCCGCAATCGGCGCGCGTCGGCTTTGCCCTGCGCAAGGCGGCGCGGATAGCCGCGAGCGGCCCCGCCGTCGCGCGGCGTGCGCGGCGGGCCGTGCCGCCCCTGCCCGTAGCGGCACCGCCGCGGCGCACACTGCCGCCGGCGCCCGTGCCGACGGCGCAGCCCCGCGACCTGCTGGCCCAGGCCCGGCAGGAGGCCGACGCCGGCCGCCTGCAGGAGGCGGAAACCACGTGCCGGGCGCTGCTGGCGCGCCAGCCGGACCATGCCGAGGCCTGGTTCCTGCTGGGGATGATCAGCGAAGCCGCGGGCCGGCCGCAGGCCGCCGCCGAACACTGGCGCCGCTGCGTCTATCTCGATCCCGACCAGTATGAAGCGCTGTGCAGCCTCGCCCTGCTGCACGAGCGCCTCGGCGCGCCGCGCGCCGGCGGTAGCCGTCGGCGGCCGCGGCGTCGCCGAGGCGCTCGTGCAGCAGGGCGAGGCTGCACAGCGCTTCATACTGGTCGGGATCGAGATAGACGCAGCGGCGCCAGTGT
>CAJYQM010000358.1 GCA_913777025.1 uncultured Massilia sp.
CGCCAGGTCGAGCTGGCTCATGTTGCCGCTTTGCGCCTGCAGAATCCGTCCTTCGACTTCAAGCGCACGTCCGGCGGCGGCAGCCTCGAAATCGAGCGCACGCTGACCTTCAACGTGATCGGCGCCCTGCTGACGCCACTCGCCTCGAAGCTGGAAGCGCGCCGCTTCGAACAGGTCAGGCTGGACATCGGCGCCGCCATCGAACAGCACGCGGCCCACACGCGCCATGCCTGGGTCGAGGCCGTCGCCGCCGGCCAGGCGCTCGACTATGCGCGCCAGGTCGACGCCGCCTCCCAGGCCAGCGCCGACCTGGCCGGGCGCATGGCGCAAAGCGGCAACATGAGCCAGCTCGACCTGGCGCGCGAACAGGTGTTCCAGGCCGAGACCGCGGCCACGCTGGCGCGCGCCGGCAAGCAGGCGGTCGCGGCGCGCGAAAAGCTGACGCGCCTGCTCGGCGTCTGGGGCCGGGACGCGCAGTACACGCTGCCGCAGCACTTGCCGGCGCTGCCCGCCGCGCCGGCGCAACTGGCGGACGTGGAACGCATCGCGCTGGAGCAGCGCCTGGACGTGCGCGCCGCCAAAGCCCAGTTGCAGGCGACCGCGTCCGACCTGGGCCTGTCGCGCACCACGCGCTTCATCAACGCCCTGGACATGGGCGCGACCAACCGCAGCGACAGCGGCGCGCCGACCGCGCACGGCTATGAGCTGACGCTTGAGCTGCCGCTGTTCGACTGGGGCGGCGCGAAAGTCGCCAAGGCCGAAGCCATCTACATGCAGGCGGCCCAGCGCGTGGTCCAGGCGGCGGTGACGGCGCGCAGCGAAGCGCGCGAGACCTATCTCGACTACCGCAACGCCTATGAAGTGGCGGCCCACTACCGCGACACCATCATCCCGCTGCGCAAGAAGATCTCGCGCGAAGTCCTGCTGCGCTACAACGGCATGCTGGCCAGCCCGCTGGAGCTGCTGGCCGACGCGCGCGAGCAGGCCAGCGCCGTCTCCGCCTACATCGACGCACTGAAAGAATTCTGGAGCGCCCAAGCCAGCCTGGAAGCCGCACTCGGCGCCAGGATCGGCAGCAAGGCCGCGCCCAACGAGCACAAGGAACACGCAGAATGACATCCCGCCGACACTTCCTCACCGGCGCCGCCTCCATGGTCGGCGCCGCCGCCGTCACCAGGGCCGGCGCCGCGACCCTGCCCGAAGCCGCCGTCGCGCCGGGCGCCGCCACCGTCCCGCCCCCGCCGCCGCCGAACGGCCGCCCCTTCAATCCTGTCGTCACCCTGAATGGCTGGAGCCTGCCCTGGCGCATGAAGGACGGCGTCAAGGAATTCCACCTGGTGGCCGAACCGGTCGTGCGCGAGATCGCGCCCGGCATGAAAGCCAACCTGTGGGGCTACAACGGCCAGAGCCCGGGCCCGACCATCGAAGTGGTCGAGGGCGACCGCGTGCGCATCTTCGTGACCAACAAACTGCCGGAAGCGACCAGCATCCACTGGCACGGCCAGTTCCTCCCCAACGGCATGGACGGCGTGGCCGGCCTGAACCAGCCGGCGATCGCGCCCGGTAAAACCTATGTGTACGAATTCGTGGCGCGCTACGCCGGCACCTTCATGTACCACCCGCACGCCGACGAGATGGCGCAGATGGGCATGGGCATGATGGGCTTCTGGGTCACCCACCCGAAGGACCCGCGCCAGCACGCGGTCGACCGCGACTTCGTGTTCCTGCTGAACGCCTACGACATCGCCCCGGGCAGCTACACGCCGAACGTCAACGAGATGCTCGACTTTAATATCTGGACCATCAACAGCCGCGCCTTCCCCGGCACCGACCCGATGGTGGTGCGCAAGGACGACAAGGTCCGCATCCGCATCGGCAACCTGACGATGACCAACCACCCCTTCCACATCCACGGCCACCGCTTCGAAGTCACGGGAACGGACGGCGGCTGGATCCCGCCCGCCGCGCGCTGGCCGGAAGTCACGGTCGACCTGGGCGTGGGCCAGATGCGCGCCATCGAATTCATCGCCGACGCGCCGGGCGACTGGGCCTTCCACTGCCACAAGTCGCACCACACGATGAATGCGATGGGCCACGACGTGCCGAACCTGATCGGCGTCGACCACCGCGGCGTGGCCAGGAAGATCAACGACCTGGTGCCGGGCTACATGGTGATGGGCGAAAAAGGCGGCTCGATGGGCACGATGCGCATGCCGCTGCCGGAAAACACGCTGCCGATGATGGACGGTACGGGTCCGTTCGGACCGATCGAGATGGGCGGCATGTTCACCACGATCAAGGTACGCGAGGGACTGGCGCGCGGGGATTACCGGGACCCGGGCTGGTACCAGCATCCGGCGGGCACGGTTGCCAGCGAATGGACCGGGGCCCTGCCGGAACCGGTGCGCGCGCCCGCCGCACCGGCCGCGCCGGGGGAAGCGGTGGGGACGGTCAAGCGCGGGGGTGGGCACGCCGGGCATTGATGCTGAACTCCGTGGGCGGGGCGCTTGTCCAAAGGATCAGCAAGCCACGCTGGAAGCGTCCCTGTCCCGAGGAGATCGTCATGTTTCGCACCACCCTGTCACGCCTGTCATGCTGGTTCGCCTTCGCCCTGGCCACGGCCCTGCCGCCGCTGTCCGCGCACGCGCAGACCCAGACGCCGCCGCAGTTCGTGAATGCCAGCACTTGCGCCTTCAATAACAATGCGGCCGGCCTGTCGGTGGTCGGCCCCTACCTGTACGGCTCGAGCGGCGTCGCCTACTGCAACCTGACGCCGCCCGGCCACAACTATGGCGAGGCGATTCCGACCCCGAACACAGTCACAGTGTCCGGCTACAGCCTGCAGGGCGGCAGCGTCAGTTCCCAGGTGTGCAGGAACACCTCGTTTGCCGGTCCCGCGACCATCGAATGCGGCCCGGTCAAGATCTCGAGTGGCGATTTCTATGACACCGTGGCGCTGCCGCCGCCTTCGCAGTCGCTGCCGACCGGGTATTTTGTGCTGGTGGCCTTGAACCAGCCGTTTGCGGCGCTGAGCGGGTTGTCCGTCACCTGGAACCGCTAGCGGGGCTTCGTGGTCGCGATCGGACGCGGATGCGGCACGGGACGCAAGCCTTGCGGCGGGCGCCCGCGCGGTACCGTCTCGAACGGAAACGACAGCAGGCACCGCGTCGGCGGTTCGGTGAACAGCCGTAGCCGGAATGCCGTCCCGCCGTGCCGCAGCAGGTGCCGCGAAAAC
>CAJYQM010000359.1 GCA_913777025.1 uncultured Massilia sp.
ATCGCAACATGCACCCCCTCCTCACAAAGCGACTGGCCATGGCCTGGATCGTCATGCTGAGCGTCCTGTTCGGCGCCCTGGCGCCGGCCATCTCGCACGCCATGGCCGGGCCGGCATCCGCGTCGGCCGGCGAGGAGGTGCAAGTCTGCACCGCGCAAGGCATGAAGACCATCGTCATTGCCGGTACCTCGTCGGGCAAGCCTTCCGACCCCATGCCCGACCACATGTCGAAGCACTGCGCATGCTGTCCGGCGCATGGCGCGGCCTTCATGCCGCCTTCGCTGGCGTTTGCTTTCCCTCTCCTGCCGCGCTCCAGCGCACACCCTTTTCTTTTCTACCGGGCACCGGCACCGCTGTTCGCATGGACCGCCTCCAGCCCGCGCGGACCTCCTTCCCTGGTTTGATATGCCAGGCCGCGCGGTATCGCGCTGCCTGTCGGCCTGTATCCGTATTTCACAGCGACGCCTGACGCGATAGTCCGGCTACCGCATCGGTAGCCAGGCTGCAGCTTGCCGTCCCTGTGCTTGCAAATTCGATCGCCGTCGCGGCAAGCGCCGGGGCTTGCCGGGCATGCCTGGCTGCCGGCGCATCTTCGACGTGGTCGCATAACCAATCTCAAAAGGAATACCGCATGACGTTTTCTGTTTTGCGCCGCAAGGCGCTGGCCGTGGCAAGCGCTGGATTCGTATTCGCCCTGGGCGGCTGCCAGCCGCAGCCCGCCCTGGTCTTCAGTGGTGCCGATGT
Organism: uncultured Massilia sp.; assembly: GCA_913777025.1. GTDB lineage: Bacteria > Pseudomonadota > Gammaproteobacteria > Burkholderiales > Burkholderiaceae_D > Telluria. Next base: position 745 of record CAJYQM010000359.1, read on the forward strand.
GACCGGCGCCACCTTCGGCAGGGGCCTGCGCCTGCCCGACGTCGACGGCAAGGAGCGCTCCCTCGCCGATTTCAAAGGGAAGGCCGTGATGGTCTTCTTCGGCTTCACCCAGTGTCCCGATGTGTGTCCGACGGCGTTGGCGCGGGCGGTCGAAGTCAAGCGCCTGCTCGGTGCGGACGGCGGACGGCTGCAGGTCGTGTTCGTCACCGTGGATCCGGAACGCGACACGCCGGACGTACTGAAAGCCTACCTGGCAGCCTTCGATCCGGACTTCATCGCCCTGCGCGGCAACCCGGAACGCCTGGCCGCCACGGCCGCCGACTTCAAGATCTTCTACCGCAAGGTCCCGACCGGCAGTTCGTACACGATGGACCACTCCTCGATCAGCTACGTGTTCGACACGCAGGGCAATCCGAGGCTCGCGCTGTCGCACAGCCTGGGCGCGCAGGCCTATGCCGACGACGTGCGCACCCTGCTGCATTCGACCTGACATTGACCACTACCCGGAGTCTCCAATGCATTTCCTTACCCGTACCCTCGTTATCGGTGCCTGCCTGCTGGCTGGCGCCGCCCATGCCCAGGTCGCCGTGAGCAACGCCTGGGTGCGCGCCACCGTGCCGGCGCAACAGGCCACCGGCGCCTTCATGCAGCTGCAGGCGGCTGCCGACAGCAAGCTGGTCGCGGCCAGCTCACCCGTGGCCGGCATCGTCGAAGTGCATGAGATGGCCATGGACCATGATGTCATGCGCATGCGCCAGCTTCCCTACCTCGCGCTCCCCGCCGGCAAGACCGTCGAACTGCGGCCCGGCGGTTATCACATCATGCTGCTCCAACTGAAGCGCCAGGCGAAAGAAGGGGACAGATTGCCCCTGTCGCTGGTCATCGAGGACAAGGACGGCCGCCGCCAGACCGTCCAGACCGAAGCCGTGGTGCGTGGCCTGGCCGCGGGCACGCCGGCGCGCGAGGCCCGACATGGGCACTGATCTCGACCTCATCCCCGGGCGACCGGCGATGACGCGCAAACACGTGCTCGCCAACGCGGCTGCGGTGGCGCTGGCCTGCATGGCGTGCGCCGCACATGCCGGCGAGGCGAACCCGGAAGACGTTTCCACCGTGATCGTCAGCGGCCGGAAAACGCAGGACGTACGGGCAACCAGCCTGGTCACGGGAACCTCCGGCAGTCCGATGGACACGCCGTTCTCGGTCAGTAGCGTAAGCGCCGGACTGGTGCGCGACCAGGGCGGTACCACGCTGCAGGACGCGCTGCGCAACGTGCCGGGCGCGCAGGCGGACTCCGGCTTCAACGGTTCGCATACCCAGTTCTTCAGCCTGCGCGGCGCCGTGCCGGACAGCGGTACCGGATCGAACCGCGTGCTGCGCGACGGCGTGCGCCTGTCGAACTATCCCTATGTCCCGGGCTTCATCGAGAGCGTCGACGTGCTGCGCGGTCCCGGTGCCGCGATCGGCGTGCGCAGCGAACCTGGCGGCACCGTGGACATCGTGACGCGCGGCCCGCGCATGGCCAACGCCGGGTCGGTACTGGTGTCCGTCGGGCGGGACGACGCACAGGAGCTGACGCTCGACCTGAACCGGGTGCTGTCGCGCGCGGACGGCGTGGCGGCCCGCATGATCGCCACGCGCTCCCGCGCCGGCGAATGGCGCCATGTGCAGGACCAGCTCGACGGCGTCAAACTCGGCGTTGCCAAGGATGGCGGCGCGCGCTACCGGCTCAGCGCCGGCTTCGAAGCGACCAACCAGGTCTACCAGCCCGACTACGGCGTGCCGGCGTTCGGCAATCGTCCCGCTGGGATTCCGCGCGACCGCCAGCTCGGGGAACCCTTCGGCGATTCGACGACGGATAACCGCATCGCCGACCTGCACGGCGAGCTTGCCGTGGGCACCGGCACGCGCCTGCGCGCGGACCTGACGCACCTGGAAGCGCATTCGACATCGATCAAGAATTTGCTGAACGGTTCGCCCTTGCCAGCTGAGCCGCCCAGCACCTACGCCCGCGTGTCGTCGTGGGAACCCGACACGGCGCGGCGCATCGATGCCGCGGCGCTGTCGCTGACCAGCCGGCGACGGCTGTGCGGTGTCGCCCACCAGGTTTTCCTGGGCTTCGACTACTACAGCGAGACCCTGGACCAGCCTACGCTGGGCGTGCCCGCCGCGACCAGTCCGGCCATCAACATCTTCGCGCCGGTCTATGGGCGGGTCACGGCGCCGCCGGCCGGCGCTACGCTGCCGCGTTCGCTCACCACGCAAGACCTGAGCGCGCGCGCCGCTTCGCTGCAGGACCAGGTCGACCTGGGCGACTGGTCGCTGATCGGCGGCGCGCGTTATACCGACCAGCGCTTCGTCTACGGCAGCGCCGGCGTACGCCCGGTCGATGAGGCGGACTGGTCTCCGAAACTCGGCGTCCTGTACCGTCCGGCTGCAGGCAACACCGTCTATGCCAACCTGGCCACAGGCTTGTCGCCCAACCAGGTCGCGTCTTCGTCCAACCAGTCGCTACCGTCGCGCAAGGCCACGCAGGCCGAAGCGGGCTGGAAGTCGCTCTGGCTGGGCGGCGCCTTGCGCAGCGACCTTGCCGTCTACCAGCTACGCCAAACCAACATGATTTCGGCGGACCAGAGCACGCCGGCCAACAATTTCGACTTCACCGTCGACGGCAGCGCGCGCTCGCGCGGACTCGAGGCGGTGCTGGGCGGCAAGCTGGGCGACCGTCTCGACGTGTCGCTGGCGTATGCGTACACGGACGCGCGCTACCTGAGCAACGCGGTGTACGGCGGCAAACGGGTCCCCAACGTCGCGCGCCAGACGCTCAGCCTGTGGGGGCAGTATCGCTGGAGCCGGCAATGGAAGACCGGCGCCGGCCTGTATGCGCAGGGCGCGCGCTTTGCCGACGAAGCCAATACCACCACCTTGCCTGGCTACGCCCGCCTTGACCTGACGCATGCCTGGGTCGGCAAGGTGGCCGGTATCGGCGAGGTCGAGGTACAACTGGCCTTGCGCAATGCGCTGGACCAGCGTTATTTCGTGTCCAGCCACCTGCATGTGTCGCGCTGGATCACGCCGGGGCAGGGACGCAATGCGAGCCTGACTGCGAGCTACCGGTTCTGAGCGGATCATCGGCACGCAGAAAGATGATGTGCTGATCCGGGCAGGATCTGTCCGGAGGTCGCCTGCAACCGGGTGACATCGGTCGGCTGGACCATGTGGTCATCGAAACCGGCGGCAAAAAAAATGCGCTGACTGAAACGAATCGCGGGGTACGACACTTTATACTTGATGCATGAACAACATGTCCCCGGCGAATCCTCCGGATGCGCTCTGATGAAACAGACACCATGACGCCGACTCTGATGAACGGGGTCCTCGATCCGCGCGGTCCGGTCGCCGCGAACGTGTATCAGGTCCTGCAAAACGCCACCGTGGTCATGCTGGCATTGATCGTGCCGATCATCGTATTGACCCTGGCGTTCGCGTGGTGGTTCAGGGCCGGCAACGGGCGCGCGAAGCGCAGGCCCGACTGGAGTTATTCGGGCGCGCTCGAAGTGGTGAACTGGATGGTGCCGCTGATGATCATCCTGTTCCTGGGCGGGATGGGGTGGGTGGCGTCGCATGCGCTCGATCCCGCCAAGCCGCTCCCTTCGCAGGCGCCGCCCTTGCGGATCCAGGTCGTGTCGCTCGACTGGAAATGGCTTTTCATTTATCCGGAGGCCGGGGTCGCCACGGTCAACCACCTGGTCGTGCCGGCCGGGCGCGTACTGTACCTGCAACTGACCTCGGGCTCCGTCATGAACAGCTTCTTCGTGCCGCAACTGGGCAGCCAGATCTACACGATGGCCGGCATGACGACCACGCTCTATCTCCAGGCGGACCGGCCCGGCACCTTCCCCGGCCGGTCGGTCCAGTTCAGCGGCGACGGTTTTTCCGATATGGCGTTCAATGTGGATGCCGTCACGGCGTCCGAGTACGACGCCTGGCTGGCGGGCACGCGCGCCGTCGGCACGCGCCTGGACGCAAGCGCCTATGCCGCGTTGTCCCGTCCGGGCACGAGTGCCCCGCACGCATACCGGCTGGACGAGCCGCGGCTGTTCCAGTCCGTCCTGGCCGCATCCATGTCACCCTCATCCCCATCCTCATCAACTCATTGAAAGCGGCATCCATGCTGGGCAAACTCGATTGGTCCGCGATCCCCACCGACCAACCCCTTCCCTTGATTGCCGCGGGCATCGTTGCACTCTTCATGCTGGGTGTTGCCGCCTGGATCACCCGGCGTGGCTGGTGGACCATCCTGTGGAAAGACTGGATCACCAGCGTCGACCACAAGAAGATCGGCGTGATGTACGTGCTGCTCGCACTCGTCATGCTGATGCGCGGTTTTGTCGACGCGCTCATGATGCGCTCGCAGCAGGCGATCGCGGTCGGCGCCGCCGACGGCTTCCTGCCGCCCGAGCACTACAACCAGATCTTTTCCGCGCACGGCACCATCATGATCTTTTTCGTCGGCATGACCTTCATGGTCGGCCTGATGAACTTCGTCGTGCCCCTGCAGATCGGCGCGCGCGACGTGGCGTTCCCGACCCTGAACTCGGTCAGCTTCTGGCTTACGGCGTCCGGGGTCCTGCTGCTCAACCTGTCCCTGGTCATCGGCGAGTTCGCGCGCACCGGCTGGCTGGTGTATCCACCCTTGTCCGAGCTTGCCTACTCGCCTGGCGTCGGCGTCGACTATTACCTGTGGGCGATCCAGATTGCCGGTGTCGGCACGCTGCTGTCCGGCATCAACCTGACGGCGACCATCCTCAAGATGCGCACGATCGGCATGGGCTACATGCGCATGCCGATCTTCTGCTGGACAGCGCTCACGGCCAACCTGCTCATCATCGCGGCGTTTCCCATCCTGACCGCGACGCTGGCCATGCTGACCCTGGACCGCTACCTGGGTTTTCACTTCTTCACCAACGATTTCGGCGGCAACGCCATGATGTACGTGAACCTGATCTGGGCATGGGGCCACCCCGAGGTGTACATCCTGATCCTGCCGGCCTTCGGGGTGTTCAGCGAAGTGATCTCCACCTTTGCCGGCAAGCCGATCTTCGCCTACCGCTCGATGGCAGCCGCGGCGCTGGCGATCTGCGTGCTGTCCTTCATGGTCTGGCTGCACCATTTCTTCACGATGGGCGCCAGCGCCGACGTCAACGGGTTCTTCGGCGTCATGACGATGATCATCGCCGTGCCGACCGGCGTGAAGGTCTTCAACTGGCTGTTCACACTGTACGGCGGGGCAGTGCGGTTTTCGGTGCCGATGATGTGGGCGCTGGGCTTCATGGTCACCTTCATCATCGGCGGCATGACCGGGGTCCTGCTGGCCATCCCGCCGGTCGACTTCGTCACCCACAACAGCCTGTTCCTGGTGGCGCACTTCCACAACGTGATCATCGGCGGGGTCATTTTCGGCGCGTATGCCGGCTACAATTACTGGTTCCCCAAGGCCTTCGGCTTCACCCTTCACGAAGGCTGGGGCCGCGCCACCTTCTGGTGCTGGCTGGTCGGTTTCTACCTGGCCTTCATGCCCCTGTATGCGCTCGGCTTGATGGGGGCGACGCGGCGCATGCAGCATTACGCGGACCCCGCCTGGCAGCCCTTCATGATCGTCGCGCTGTGCGGCGCGCTGTGCATTCTCGCCGGTATCGGCTGCACGATCGTCCAGCTGGTCGTCAGCATCCGCGCCCGGGCGCAAAGGCGCGACCTCACCGGCGACCCGTGGGATGGGCGTTCGCTGGAGTGGGCGACGCCGTCGCCGCCGCCGCCGTTCAACTTTGCGACGCCGGTCCAGGTGAATGGACTCGATACCTTCTGGGCCGCCAAGCGCGAGGGCATGCCGGCACCGGGCTTGCCTGAAATGCCGGCGCCGTCCGCCGTCGAGCTGCCGGAACCCACCGGCACCGGCTTCTTCATCGCCTTCTTCGCGGTCGGCTTCGGGTTCGGCATGGTGTGGCACATCTGGTGGATGGCCATCGCCAGCCTGCTCGGTATTGCCGGCGTGGCGCTGGCACTGGCCTGGCGCCGCAGCGACGAGACCGAGATCGAGGGCGATGCCGTGGCGGCGTTCTACACGGCGCGCGCCGGGGAGGCTGCATGAGCGCCATGCTGGATGAACCGATGCAGACGATCAAGCGGCCGATACCGCGTTCGCAACGCGGACCGGCACCGACGCACGTGACCACGACCTATGGCATGTGGCTGTTCCTGCTCAGCGATATCGTCATGTTCGCCGCCTTCTTCGCCGCCTTCGTGGTCCTGCGCGACCATACGGCGGGCGGACCGGCCGGCCGTGACCTGTTCCATCGCCATACCGTGCTGATGGAGACGGGGTGCCTGCTGTTTTCCAGTTTCTCGTGCGCGCTGCTGGGCGTCGGCGTCGAGTTCCGCAACAAGACGGTGACCTATGTTGCCGCCGCGGTGACGCTGATGCTCGGCGCGGCCTTCATGGTCCTGGAATTGTCCGAATTCACGCAGATGATCGCCGATGGCGCCGGCCCCGGCCGCAGCGCCTTCCTGTCCGGGTTCTTCGCGCTCGTGGGCCTGCATGGCCTGCACGTGGCATGCGGCATGCTGTGGCTGGTCGTCATGCTGGCGCAAGTGGCCACGCTCGGCTTTTCGCCGAAGGTCGTGCGGCGCCTGCTGTGCTTCAACCTGTTCTGGCACGCCCTCGACATCGTGTGGATCGGCGTCTTTACCGTCGTGTACCTGGGAGCATTCGCATGAAAACGGAAACACAGGCCAGCCGCGACGACGAACGGCCCGGCGCCTCCGCCGAGCTGCGCACCAGGCTGCTGAAATACATGGGCGGCCTGCTGCTGTCGATCCTGCTGACCGGGGTGTCGTTCTGGGTCTCGGCGACGGGCAGCGTCTGGCCGGGCGGGGTGCCCGTGCTGCTGGCGGCACTGGCGATCGCGCAGATGGGCGTGCACCTGCTGATGTTCCTGCACGTCTCCAGCGGACCCGAAAACACCAACAACATCATGTCGCTCGCATTCGGGGTGTTCGTGGTCGCCCTGGTGATATTCGGATCGATGGTCATCATGAACAGCCTCGATGCGCGCATGAACGACATGCCGGCCGATGCCCACCGCGCCATGACGGCGCCGTGACACCGATCCGCAATGGCGCTCGGCGACCTTGCGCACGAAGGCAAGCCCCAGGCCCCGGCCTTGCACGTCGAGTCCGCCCAGTCGCTGGAGGGCACTGAACATCCTTTCGATTTCAGGTACGAGGTCAATGAAACCGGAAGCGGTCTGCATTTCACTCGTAAAGACAAGCAGTAGTGGAAGACGATCTGCCG
>CAJYQM010000360.1 GCA_913777025.1 uncultured Massilia sp.
CCGAGGATGTTGGCGTTCATGATGGTCTCGAACGTGTCTTCCACCGACACGCCGCCGAAATGCAGCACCGCGTCGACGTCCTCCGTCAGCGCCATCACCGCGGCACGGTCGGCCAGATCGCACTGGACCACCTCCTCGCCGGGGCCGGCGCCGGGGATGGCACGCACGTCGCTGAGGCGCACCACGTCGGCCCAGGGCTTGATGCGCTCGCGCAGCATGGTGCCGAGACCGCCGCCAGCGCCGGTCAGCAGGAGACGTTGGAAGGGCTTGCGCGTTGTCGCGTCATTCATGGCACATCACTCCTCGCATTGGAAAGCTTTGGTAAACGTTTAACCCGAGTATATCCGAAAAGGCTGCGCCGTCAAACGGCCGGCAGAGGGCAGGCTCGTGTCGGCGTGCTAATATGTTTCTTCAAGTAACGATTACCCGACCATGAAAAAATCCGCCCCGACCATCCGCGACGTCGCTGCCGCCGCCACGGTGTCCACCGCCACGGTCTCGAAGTACATCAACGGCGCGCAGCGCTTTTCGCCCAAGGTCGAGGCGGCGATCGAGGCGGCGATCACGAACCTGGGCTACAAGTCGAACCCCCTGGCGAAATCGATGATCACAGGCCGCACCAACACCATCGGCCTGTCCGTGCTGGACATCACCAACCCGCACTTCTCCAGCATCCTGAAGGGCGCCAACCGGGTCGCCAACGACCAGGGCTACTCCGTGCTGCTGGTGGACACCGAGGAAACCCCGAGCCGCGAGCGGCGCACCCTGGAGGACCTGAGCCTGCGCGTGGACGGCATGATCGTGTTCTCGCGCATGCGCGAAAGCGAGATGGCGTGGATGGCCGACATCGACAAGCCGCTGGTGTTCTTCGGTTCGCTGAACGAGCTGCCGCTGCCGACCGTGGCCAGCGACGACCACGGCGGCGCCTTCATGCTGACCCGGCACCTGGTCATGCTGGGCCACAAGCGCATCGCCTACCTCGGCTTTTCCAAGTCGCGCCGCGACGAGGAGCGCCTGGGCGGCATTCGCGAAGCGATGAAGGCGGCCGGCCTGGAACTCACCGTGGTCGACGCCGACGCGCCGTCGATGGCCGAGGGCGAGCGCCTGTGCTCGAGCATCGTCCTGGGCGCACAGCGCCCCGACGCCCTGATCTGCTACAACGACCTGATGGCGCTCGGCTTCATGAAGGAAGCGGCCAACCTGGGCGTGGCCATCCCGCGCGACATGTCGGTGGTCGGCTTCGACAATATCCCCTACGGCAAATACGTGAGCCCGGCCCTGCCCACGGTCGACCTGCAGAGCGAGCGCATGGGTGCCACCGCCATGGAAAAGCTGCTGGCCGTGATCCGCGGCGACACGGTCGAGAAGCTGACCAAGATCGCGCCCCAGCTGATCCTGCGCGCGTCCACCCAGGCCCGCCCCGCCTAGCCGCCCGCGTACGCCCTCAACTGCCGCGCTTTACATTCCCGATGAGTTGCCCTATCCTTTTTGGAAAACGTTTAACAACATCGGAGACAACCCATGCGTCACGCGCTTTCCCTGCTGGCGGCGGCTTCGCTGCTGGCCGGCCCGGTCCTCGCCCAGCCGGCTCCCACCGCACCCATGCACCGCACCGTCGAGGGTGCCTCCCCCCAGCTCGACTGGTTCTTCCAGAAGCTGGTGCGCGAAAAGGACAAGATCACCATCGGCGGCCTGCCGCCCTTCCAGGCCCACGATAAATTCCTGCCGGGGAAGATCGCGACCGGCCTGGCCGACGTGCTGCTGCACATGCCGAAGGACGACCCGCGCCTGCCCGCGCGGCTGGCGGACTATGCCGACATCGCCGACCTCACCATCGGCATGGACAACGACACCTGGGGCATCTATTACTACATCGGCGCCCTGCACAAGCTGAAGCAGGCCGGCCTGCTCGAACGCGCGGTGCGCCCGGCCACCCTGGCGCAGCTGCGCAAGAAGCTGGACTGGCGCACTTTCGTGCGGGTCCCGAGCCATGAGCTGATCAAGCTGCCGACCAATTACTATGGCGTCGCCTTCAGCATCGCGCGCCTGCGCATGTTGATGGGCTGGGAAGACCAGGCCGCGAGCGACATCCTGCTCGACAAGATGCTGAAGCATTATGCGACCTATTCCGGCACCTATGGCTTCTCGGACGAGACCGACGGCGAGGGCCGCTTCGACCGCTACAGCATCCTGCTCGCGGCCGAGATCTGCGAGCGCTTCATCGAGACCGGCCTGAGCGTCACGCCGGAACTGAAAGCGCTGCTGCGCAAGTCGGCCGACGTCGCCCTGAACAGCGCGAACGCCGACGGCAGCGGCTTCACCATGGGCCGCAGCCTGGGTCCCTACGGCGAGACCGCGATGCTCGAGATCCTCTCGACGGCCGCCTACCTGGGCGTGCTGACGCCGGAAGAAAAGGAATACGCCTATGCCTACTCCTCGCGCATCGCCCAGCGCTACATGCACTTCTGGTACGACCCGGCCCTGCACTCGGTCGACATGTGGGGCAAGGGCCGGCGCACCGACAGCTACCGCGGCAAGCACCGCATCCTGGGCGAGAACTTCTCGCTGCTGCACCAGCTGATTTCCACCGACGAGATGTGGGCCCGGGCCGGCATGAAGGACGCGAAACCGCGCGAAGACTTGCAGGCCTGGCTGAACAGGTCGCGTCCCGCGTTCGCCCTGACGCGCTTCGCCGGCGGCGAATACGACCGCGCGCTGGCCACTTGGCGCGACGGCGAACACGTGTTCAGCCTGTCCATCATCAACGGCGGCCAGAGCCAGCACGCGAACAGTCCGTATTACCCGCTGCCCTTCAGCCATGGCATCGTCTCCGGCATCGCCGACAGCGGCGCCGCGCATCCGCAGCTGCTGCCCAAGTTCAGGCTGGCCGACGGCAGCGAGCTGATCGCCACCGCCTGGATGAAGGACATCCAGGCGAGCGAGGCGGACGGCGGCCACCGCGTCGGCTGGCGCCAGGAGGCGCTCACGAAGCTGGGAAAGAACGTGCCGGTCAAGGATGAGCGCATCCGCGTCGAGACCACGTACAGCCTGCGCCACGGCGTGATCACGCGCACCGATACCTACACGCCGGCGGCGCCGCTCGAGGTGGCGGGCCTGAGCCTGGAATTCGCCTCGTTCTCGGACGGCGCCAGCGTGCAGGGC
>CAJYQM010000361.1 GCA_913777025.1 uncultured Massilia sp.
TGATCCACGAAGTGAAGGCCGAACGCGACAAGACCGTGCTGCTGGTCGAGCACAAGATGGACGTCGTGCGCGCGCTGGCCGACCGCATCATCGTGCTGCACAACGGCGCCCTGGTGGCGGACGGCAAGCCGGTGGAAGTCATGCAATCGAAAATCGTGCAGGAGGCCTATCTTGGTACAGCCGCGTAGGGTGGACGGCGCCGCCGTCCACGCGTTCAACGACGGCCGGCAGGCCGGCGACCCCATTCTCACCCTGTCCGGCGTCCACACCCACATCGGCCAGTACCACATCCTGCAGGGCGTCGACCTGGCCGTGCCGCGCGGTGGCCTCGCGGTCCTGCTGGGCCGCAACGGCGCCGGCAAGACCACCACCCTGCGCACCATCATGGGCTTGTGGAAGGCCAGCAGCGGAGCTATCGTGTTCGACGGCCGCGACATCACGAAGATGGCGACGCCCGACATCGCGCGCGCCGGCATCGCCTACGTCCCGGAAAGCATGGCCGTGTTCTCGGAGCTGACCGTGCGCGAGAACCTGCTGCTGGCCGCGAGGAGCGGCCCGCTGGACTCGGCGCGCGTCGACTGGATCTGCGGCTTCTTCCCGGCCTTGAGAAAATTCTGGCACTACCCGGCCGGCAACCTGTCCGGCGGGCAGAAGCAGATGGTCGCGATCGCGCGCGCCATCGTCGAGCCGAGCAGGCTGCTGCTGGTGGACGAGCCGACCAAGGGCCTGGCCCCGGCCATCGTGCAAAGCCTGATGGCGGCTTTCCGCGAACTCAATGATACGCAAACCACCATCCTGCTGGTCGAGCAGAACTTCAACTTCGTGCGCACGCTCGGCGACAGTGTCGGCGTGATGGACGACGGCCGCGTCGTGCACACCGGCGCGATGCGCGACCTGGCCGGCGACGAGGCGCTGCAGCAGCGCCTGCTCGGCCTCGCGCTGGACACTCATCAATGATTGGAATCGAACCGTGAGCGCTTCCCTCCCCATCGCCAAGGACAAGGACGCGCCGGCCGCCGCGCCGGACGCGCCCTTGCCGGCCAGCCGGCCCGACATCGCGCCACTGCTGCTGGTGCCGCTGCTGGCGCTGGCCGTGCTGCCTTTCGTCAGCTTCCCGACCTGGGTCACCCTGAGCGTCGCCGGGCTCGCGATGGGCATGATGATCTTCATCATGGCCAGCGGCCTGACCCTCGTGTTCGGCCTGATGAACGTGCTGAACTTCGGCCACGGCGCCTTCGTCTCGGTCGGCGCCTTTTCCGCCACGCTGGTGCTGCTGCCGATGCGCGACTGGCTGGAAGCCGATTCGCTGGCCGCCAACCTCGGCGCGCTCGGCCTGGCGGTGCTGCTGGCGATGGCGGTGACGGCCCTGCTGGGCTGGGCCTTCGAGCGCATCGTCATCATGCCGGTCTACGGCCAGCACCTGAAGCAGATCCTGATCACGATGGGCGGTATGATCGTGACCGAACAGCTGATCAACGTGATCTGGGGCGCCGAGCAGGTGCCGCTGCCGCTCCCGGCCGCGCTGCGCGGCGCGATCTTCCTGGGCGATGCCGCGATCGAAAAATATCGCTTGCTGGCGGTGGTGGTCGGACTGGTTGTATTTGCCGCGATGTTCATCACCCTGAACCGCACCCGCATCGGCCTCCTGATCCGCGCCGGGGTCGAGAACGGGGAGATGGTCGAAGCCATGGGCTACCGCATCCGCCGCCTGTTCGTCGCCGTGTTCGCGGCGGGCTCAAGCCTGGCCGGCCTGGGCGGCGTGATGTGGGGGCTGTACAAGGAGACGCTGTCGGCGGCGATGGGGGCCGACATCACGGTCATGATCTTCATCGTGATCATCATCGGCGGCCTGGGTTCGGTTGGCGGCTGCTTCATCGGGGCGCTCCTGATGGCGCTGGTGGCCAATTACGCCGGCTTCCTGGCGCCGAAGGTGGCGCTGGTGTCCAACATCATCCTGATGATCGCCATCCTGCTGTGGCGCCCCGCCGGGCTGTATTCGAAATCGCGAGGCTAGAGAATGCTGGTCAAATTCCTTTCCGGCGACCTGCCGCGCAGCCGCCTGCTGGGCGCGGTGCTCGCCGCCATCGTGCTGGGCCTGCTACTGGCGCCCTTCCTGTTTTCCGGCGCGCGCCCGCTGAACACGGCGGCGACGATCTGCATCTATATCGTGCTGGCCGCTTCCTACGACCTGCTGCTGGGCTATACCGGCATCGTGTCCTTTGCCCACACCATGTTCTACGGCATCGGCGCCTATGGCGTCGGCATCGCGCTGGCCAGCGTCGAGGAGCCGACCTGGCGCGTGGCCGTCGCCGGCCTGCTGCTCGCGCTACTGTTGACGGTGGCGCTGGCCTTCGTCATCGGCCTGTTTGCCCTGCGTGTGCGGGCGATCTTCTACGCCATGATCACGCTGGCGGTCGCGTCCTCGTTCGCGGTGCTGGCCTCGCAATTGTCCGACTTCACCGGCGGCGAGGACGGGCGCACCTTCAGCGTGCCCGAGCTGCTGTCGCCGGGATTCACGCTGGTGGAGAGCGAGGTATTCGGCCGCGCCGTCGACGGCAAGCTGATCACCTATTACATCGTGTTCTTCGGCTGCGCGCTGCTGTTCCTGTTCCTGCTGCGCCTGGTGAATTCGCCGTTCGGGCGCGTGCTGCAGGCGATCCGCGAGAACGAGTTCCGCGCCGAGGCGCTGGGCTACCGCACCGTGGTCTACCGCATCTGGGCCAACGTGCTGGCGGCCGTCGTGGCGGCGCTGGCTGGCGCGCTGATGGCGCTGTGGCTGCGCTACGTCGGGCCCAAGACTTCGCTCGGCTTCGAGGTCATGACCGACATCCTTCTCATTGTCGTGATCGGCGGCATGGGCACGATGTACGGCGCGGTGATCGGGGCGACCCTCTTCATCCTGGCGCAGAACTACCTCAAGACCCTGATGGGGCACGCGTCCGAGGCGCTGTCCGGCGTGCCGGTGCTGGCGGCGGCGCTGCATCCGGACCGCTGGATGCTGTGGCTGGGGGTGCTGTTCATCCTGTCGATTTACTTCTTTCCGATCGGCATAGTCGGCAAGCTGCGGCTGCGCGGTTTCATGAAGCGCTGATTTTCCCGGCCTGGGACGGTGGGCACCCGTGCCCACCTTGCCGTCCCACCTCGCTCCCTGCGCAGTACCGCCCCGCGATACCTCATCGGTTCGGCTCATCCATTAGCTGAAGATCAAGCCCCGTTGTCATTCGACTCATAAGATGAGCCCATCAATGGCCTCGTCGACCAGCCAGCGCGAGCGGTCCACCATCCTACTGGCTTCCATGAAAGGGCTTTCAAATGAAAGGGCTTTCCGCGAAAACCTCGGGTGCGGCAGCGGCACTATCGCTGGCGGCACTGGGCTCCACGGGCGCGCAGGCGGCCGGGGTCGAGATCCTGAACGAAGGATTCAACGATGTCGGCGCCCTAAGCGGATGGACGCAGGCGAACAACAGCGTCCCCGCCGGCAGCGGCTGGTTCCAGGGCAATGCCGCGATCTTCCCGGCCCAGGCAGGCGCCGCCGATGCCTATGCCGCCGCCAGCTTCCTCGGCGCCGCCAACGGCAGCGGCAGCGTGGACAACTGGCTGATCACGCCCACCCTCGACCTGGCCGGCGCGACGCTGCTGAACTTCGCCACGCGCGCCACCGGCCAGCCCGGCTTCTACGACTACCTCGAAGTCCGGCTCTCGACCGGCGGCAGCGATCCGGCCGATTTCACGACCTTGCTCACCACCATCGGCAACACCGGCGGCTACCCGGCCGACTGGGCCGGGTTCAGCGTCGCCCTGGAAGCCGAAGGGCCGGCCCGCTTCGCGTTCCGCTACCTGGGTTCCGCCGATACCCTGAACTATGTGGGCCTGGACACGGTCTCGGTCATCACGGCGGTGCCGGAACCGTCGACGTGGATGATGCTGGCCATGGGCCTGGGCGGATTCGGCCTGCTGCGCCGCAGGCAGCAAGCGTAAGGAGAACATCATGTCGAAACAGAGAATCCTGACCGCCAGCGCCATGGCCGCGCTGTGCGCCTTCGCCGTCTTCTCGCTGCAGGCCAAGGCGCAGGAACAGGACGCCGGCGCCGGCATGGTCGTGGTGCGCGATGCGCAGACCGGCAAAATGCGCGCGCCCACGCCCGATGAATTGCGTGCGCTGCGCGCCAAGGCGCCGCCGCCGGCCGCGGCCATGGCAGGGAGCCCGCAAACGCAATCCCTGACCAACCGCCGCAGCGGCGCGCGCGGCGTGCGCCTGGGCGAAAAAACCATGGTTTACGAAGTCGCCACCCGCGGCGCCGACGGCAAGCTGACCAGCGAGTGCGTGCACGGCGCCGATGCCGCCGAAGATGCCCTGCACCACCCGGCCAACGCCACCCCCGCCGCGCACAAGGAGCACGCCCATGAATCCCGCTGATCAAACGCCGGCGCAAGCGCCCGCACCCGGCCGCCTGCAGCGCCTGGCCAACACCGCCGCCGGCGTCGCCGCCTCGGTCGCACTGGCCTGCGGCGTCATCGCCGTGGGCGCCGCCTCGAGCCCGGCCAGGGCGGCGGCCACCATCGTGATCGTCAACCTGAACCAGCCCGGCGTCGGCTTCAACGACCCGACCCCGGCCACGCCGGTCGGCGGCAACCCCGGCACCACGCTCGGCCAGCAGCGGCTGAATGCATTCCAGCGCGCCGCCGACATCTGGGGCGCCACGCTCACCAGCAGCGTCCCGATCCGCATCGGCGCCTCCTTCGTGCCGCTGTCCTGCGATGCCGGCAGCGCGGTGCTGGGTTCGGCCGGCGCCAACGAGATCTGGTCCGACTTCCCGAACGCGCCGCGCGCTAACACCTGGTACCCGAGCGCGCTGGCCAGCAAGCTGGCCGGCGAAGACGTCGCCACGCAGGGCGAGCCGCACATCATCGCGCGCTTCAACTCGCGCCTGGGCCTGTTCCCCGACTGCCTGCCCGGTCCCGGCTTCTATCTCGGCCTGGACCGCAACTTCAGCGACGGCATCGACCTGGTCACCGTGCTGCTGCATGAGTTCGCGCACGGGCTCGGCTTCCAGACCTTCACCGACGACGAAACCGGCCAGGAAATCCAGGATCTGCCCTCGATCTGGGATTACTACCTGCTCGACAACCGCCTGAACCGCACCTGGGTCGAGCTGACCCCGGCCCAGCGCGCAGCGTCCGCCGTCACCTGGCGCGGCCTGTCGTGGAACGGCCCGATCGTCACCGCCAACGTGCCGCAGGTGCTCGATCCCTCCTCGAACCTGGCGGTCTCGGGCAGCGCGGCCGGCGGCGTGTCCGGCGACTACCAGGTTGGCGATGCCTCCTTCGGCCCCGCCCTTTCCAATCCGCCGGTGCGCGGCCAGCTGATGCCGGTGGTCGACCAGCCGAACGGCAGCGGCCTGGCCTGCGATCCGCTGAACAACCTGAACGCGCTGGCGGTACGCGGCAACGTGGCGCTGGTGGACCGCGGCAGCTGCGACTTCGTGACCAAGGCCCGCAATGTGCAGGCCGCCGGGGCGATCGCCATGGTGGTGGCGGACAACCAGTCGGGCGACGTGGCCGGCATGAGCGGCAACGACCCGTCGATCGCGATCCCGTCGGTGCGCGTGACGCAGGCGGACGGCGCCGCGATCAAGGCGTCGCTGCAGCGCCGCTCGCGCACCCAGTCGGGCGTGGTGGCCAGCCTCGGGCTGAACACGACGCGGCTGGCCGGCACCGACGCGCAGGGGCGCATCCTGCTGTACACGCCCAGCATCTACTCGCCGGGCTCGACGGTGTCGCACTACACCACCGAAGCCAAGCCGAACCAGTTGATGGAACCGTCGATCAACGACGACCTCACCCACGAGGTGACGCCGCCGCGCGACCTGACCTTCCCGCTGCTGCGGGATATCGGCTGGTAAAAGCGATGCCGGGAAGTTGTTCGCGGGA
>CAJYQM010000362.1 GCA_913777025.1 uncultured Massilia sp.
TTCCGATCTGGTTCGCCGAGGAAGCCAAACGCGTCTATGGCGACACCATTCCGGGCCATCAAGCCGACAAGCGGTTGATCGTCACCAAGGAGCCGATCGGCGTGGCTGCAGCGATCACCCCGTGGAATTTTCCGGCGGCGATGATCACCCGCAAGGCCGGCCCGGCCCTCGCTGCCGGCTGCGCCATGGTGCTCAAACCGGCGCCGCAGACGCCGTTTAGCGCCCTGGCGCTGGCCGTGCTGGCCGAGCGCGCCGGCATTCCGGCCGGCCTGTTCAGCGTGCTGCCGGCCGATGCCGAGCGCTCCCGCGAAGTGGGCGGTGAGCTGTGCGCCAACCCCATCGTGCGCAAGCTGTCGTTCACCGGCTCCACCGGTGTCGGTATCAAGCTGGTGGAGCAGTGCGCGCCGACCCTGAAGAAGCTGTCCCTGGAGCTGGGCGGTAATGCGCCATTCATCGTCTTCGACGATGCCGACCTGGACGCCGCGGTCGAGGGCGCCATGGTCGCCAAGTACCGCAACGCCGGGCAGACCTGCGTGTGCGCCAACCGTCTCTACGTGCAGGACGGCGTGTACGATGCCTTCGCCGAGAAGCTCGCGGCGGCGGTGGCAAAACTCAAGGTCGGGTCGGGCACCGAGGCCGGCGTGACCACCGGCCCGCTGATCGACGCCAACGCCGTGGCCAAGGTGCAGAGCCATCTGGCCGACGCGCTGGAGAAGGGCGCCAGGGTGCTGCAGGGCGGTCAGGCGCTGGGCGGCAATTTCTTCGCGCCCACCGTGCTGGCCGACGTGACCAGCGCCATGCGCGTGGCCCGCGAGGAAACCTTCGGCCCGCTGGCGCCGCTGTTCCGCTTCAGCGACGAAGCCGAAGTGGTGCGCCAGGCCAACGATACCGAGTTCGGCCTGGCCGGCTATTTCTACACCCGCGACCTGGCCCGCGCCTTCCGTGTCGGCGAGGCGCTGGAGTACGGCATGGTCGGCATCAACACCGGGCTGATCTCCAATGAGGTGGCGCCGTTCGGCGGCATCAAGGCGTCCGGCCTGGGGCGTGAAGGCTCCAAGTACGGGTTGGACGAGTACCTGGAGATCAAGTACCTCTGCCTGGGTATCTGAGGCGCCGGTACAGGCTATGGGACGTGCTTTAGCCGCGACTGGCTGTGAAACTCGCCGCTAGGGCGCCCTCCACGTAGGACAGGTAGCCCGGGTCGAACGCTGCGACACGCGGGGTCGACCTGGGTATCGTTGCGCTCAACCGCAGGATACTGGCCGCCTTTCTCGGGAGTAGGCCAAGCTTTTATTTCTGGCACCGGAGAGAACGGTACGACCATCGGCCACGCTGGCAGCCATTCGCTCAGCGAGTACAATGCGCGCCACCGTGACCCAGCACTCAGAGGTGCGCCATGCAACCCTTCGCCATCGCCCCGTCGATCCTTTCCGCCGACTTCGCCCGCCTGGGTGAGGAAGTGGACAACGTACTCGCCGCCGGGGCGGACATCGTGCATTTCGATGTCATGGACAACCATTACGTGCCCAACCTGACCATCGGCCCGATGGTCTGCTCGGCGCTGCGCAAGTACGGCATCACTGCGCCCATCGACGCGCACCTGATGGTCAAGCCGGTGGATCGCATCATCGGCGACTTCATCGAGGCCGGCGCCTCGTACATCACCTTTCACCCGGAAGCCAGCGAGCACGTCGACCGCAGCCTGCAGTTGATCAAGGCCGGTGGCGCCAAGGCCGGCCTGGTATTCAACCCGGCCACCCCGCTGGACGTGCTCAAGTACGTGATGGACAAGGTCGACATGATCCTGCTGATGAGCGTCAACCCCGGCTTCGGCGGGCAGAAGTTCATCCCCGGCACCCTCGACAAGCTGCGTGAAGCCCGCGCGCTGATCGACGCCAGCGGTCGCGAGATCCGCCTGGAAATCGACGGCGGCGTGAACGTGCAGAACATCCGCGAGATCGCCGAAGCGGGCGCCGACACCTTCGTCGCCGGCTCGGCGATCTTCAACCAGCCGGACTACAAGGCGGTGATCGACGCCATGCGCGCCGAACTGGCCCAGGTGCGTAGATGAAACCGCTGCGCGCGCTGTGCGCCGGTGAGCTGCCGCGCCTGGTGATGTTCGATCTGGACGGCACCCTGGTCGACTCGGTGCCGGACCTGGCCACGGCCGTCGACCGCATGCTGGTCGAACTGGGCCGCGAGCCTGCCGGTGTCGAGCGCGTGCGCCAGTGGGTCGGCAATGGCGCCCGTGTGCTGGTGCGCCGCGCCCTGGCCGGTGGCCTGGGTCATTCTGCGGTGGGTGAGGCTGAAAGCGACGAGGCGCTGGCGCGCTTTCTCGATATCTATGCCGACTGCCACGAGCTGATCACCCTGTATCCGGGTGTGCACGAACTGCTCGAAGCCCTGAGTACCGCCGCCGTCGAACTGGCGGTGGTCACCAACAAGCCGGAGCGTTTCGTCGCGCCGCTGCTGGAGCAGGTCGGCCTCGGTGGTTATTTCCGCTGGATCATCGGCGGCGATACCCTGCCGCAGCAGAAGCCCGATCCGGCTGCCTTGCTGCAGGTGATGCGCCTGGCCGGGGTGACGGCCGCGCAATCGCTGTTCGTCGGCGATTCGCGCAACGACGTACTCGCCGCTCGCGCCGCCGGTGTGCCCTGCGTGGCGGTCAGCTACGGCTATAACCACGGTCGACCGATCGCCGAAGAAGAGCCGCAGTTGGTGGTCGATAGCATGGCCGAGCTGCTGTAGCGGCAATCGGTTGCTTGCGTCGAGCGGCTGCGCTACCTTGGCCGCTCGTTGTTTCCCCCTCTTCGAGATGCTCCCGTGGCGGTCACCTGCAAACTCTGGATGAAAGTCATCAAGGCCCTGGCCCGTTGGCGCTGGCGCGCCTGACATTCCCTGCCGCTGCGCGCGGCCCGTTTGCACCCGACCGATTTCTCATGCCACGAGGCTGATCATGATCCACGAAGAATTCCTGCGTTTAGCCGCCGAAGGCTACAACCGCATTCCGCTCGCCTGCGAAACCATCGCCGACTTCGACACCCCGCTGTCGATCTACCTGAAGCTCGCCGACGCGCCCAACTCCTACCTGCTCGAATCGGTGCAGGGCGGTGAGAAATGGGGCCGGTACTCGATCATTGGCCTGCCGGCGCGCACCGTGCTGCGCGTGCACGGTCACGAGGTGGTGATCACCACCGACGGCGTCGAAGTCGAGTGTCACCAATGTGCCGACCCGCTGGCCTTCGTCGAGGATTTCAAGGCCCGTTACCGGGTGCCGAGCATCGCCGGCTTGCCGCGCTTCAATGGCGGCCTGGTCGGTTACTTCGCCTATGACAGCGTGCGTTACGTCGAGCCCAAGCTGGCCGCCGGGGTGAACCCCGACGCGCTGGGCACCCCGGACATCCTGCTCAACGTCTCCGATGCCGTGGTGGTGTTCGATAACCTGGCCGGCAAGATGCACGCCATCGTCCTGGCCGACCCCGCCGAAGCCGATGCGTTCGCCCGTGGCCAGCAGCAGTTGCAGGACATCCTGCACAAGCTGCGTCAGCCGTTCACGCCGCGCCTGGGCGTGGATCTGAACAAGCCGGCGGGTGCGGAGCCGGCGTTCCGTTCCAGCTTCAGCCGCGAGGATTACGAGCGCTCGGTGGATGCCATCAAGGATTACATCCTGGCCGGCGACTGCATGCAGGTGGTG
>CAJYQM010000363.1 GCA_913777025.1 uncultured Massilia sp.
ACGGCCGGCACGCCCGCTTCGGACACCAGGCCGGCGTCGCGGCCTTCGAGCAGCGGGGCGAGCAGGGCGGCCAGGGCCTGGGGCGGGGTGTTGACGTTGAGTTCGGAAATCTGGATTTCCTGCAACGGCCGGGACAATGGATGGTCAATCGCGACCAGTTTCATAAAGGCACGCGCCGTCTTGGCGTTTTCCGCCACAAAATAATCGAGCTTGCTGGCGATGTCCTGCACCTGTTCGGGCAGGATGTGGGACAGGGCGTGCGGGGCGGCTTCGGTGGCGCCGAGGGTGTTCGGGATCAGGTAGAGGGTGCCGGGCATGGTGGTCATGGAATCAAACGCCGAAGAAGGCCACGCCGGCGCGGCGCAGCATGCCGGTAAGGGCGATCAGGGGCAGGCCGGTGAGGGCGGTGGGGTCGCTGCTGTCGATGCGCTCCAGCAGCGCGATGCCGAGCGCCTCGTTCTTGGCGCTGCCGGCGCAATCGTAGGGTTGCTCGATGCGCAGGTAGGCATCGAGTTCGGCATCGGGCAGGTCGCGGAAGGTGACCAGGGTCTGCACGTTCTCGACCTGCACCGCGTCCGGTGCGGCCGGGTCCAGGCGCGCGTCCAGCAGGCACAGCGCGGTATGGAACACCACCTGGCGGCCGCGCATCAGCTGCAGCTGGGCCAGGGCGCGCGCGTGGTCGCCGGGCTTGCCGATCTGGAGGCCGTCCAGCGTAGCGACCTGGTCCGAACCGATCACCAGCGCATCCGGCGCCCGGGCGGCGATCGCCGCGGCCTTCTCGCGCGCCAGGCGCAGGGCGGTCGCTTCCGGGGCTTCGCCGGGCTGCGCGGTCTCGTCGATGTCCGGCGAGATCGACTCGAAGGGCAGCTGCAGGCGCCCCAGCAATTCGCGGCGGTAGGCGGAACCCGACGCAAGAATAATGCGGGGAACCCTGGAACTTGGTATCATGTCGTCCGGTCGAATAATCATAAGCAAAACAGATAGATACGGCATCCCGACTGTCGTGCAACGCCGGCTCGGTCGAGCTGACGAAAAATGCAGTAAGTCTTTGACTGTGCGGGGATAAGCCTGCTATTATCGCAGGTTTTCCGGGGAAGTTTTTCCAAATGAGCGCTTTTGTCATCGACGCTTTTGAATTTTGTCGGAACAACGGCTATCGCGAAGGCACCACGCCGGTGGCGGACATGCTCCGCCTCGCAGCCGATTGCGCCGATCCGTCGGGGACGATAACCTGGTCGATCCAGGGCGGCCAGACCAAGCAGGGCTACCCGTCGATGACCCTGTCGGTCGCCGGTACCGTGCAGCTGGTATGCCAGCGTTGCCTGGCGCCGTTCGGGTACGGGATCGATTCCTCGACCATGCTGGTGCTGGGCAAGAACGACGAAGATGCGGACGAGATCGAGGAAGTCCTCGACGACGAGAGCATCGACGTGATCGTCGGCAGCCACACTTGCGATATCCGGCAGTTGCTGGAAGATGAAGCCCTGCTGGCCCTGCCGCAGGCACCGAAACACGAGGTGTGCCCCGATACCAAGCTGATGGACTCCCTGAAGTCCGAAAAGGTATCGCCGTTCGCGGCACTGAAGAGCCTCAAGCCAGAATAAAGCAGCAGAAAGTTTATGCATCACCGGCGGCTGAAGCCAGTCGTCCGATGCAGCAAGAACGTGTCAAACGCGTGCAGCAATCGAGTATGGCAGTAGTAGTGGTTTGTTCGGCAGCGTTATACATGTCGGCATCGTTCGCAAGAATGATTGCCGCTGGGATACTCGATGCGCATGTAATTGCATATCGAATGTGTTAGAATTTTAGAACTTATGTTTAGGAGTCATCATGGCAGTTCAGCAGAATAAGAAGTCCCCGTCCAAGCGCGGCATGCACCGTTCGCACGATTTCCTGGTTGCACCGAACCTGGCAGTCGAGCCGACCACCGGCGAGACCCACCTGCGTCACCACATCAGCCCGAACGGTTTCTACCGTGGCCGTAAAGTGATCAAGACCAAGAACGACGAGTAATCGACGTCTTGCTGTTTTGTTCGATGAAAGCGGTGTTACGTATGTTAAGTGCGTGGCACCGCTTTTTCTTTCGTTTTACACGTGACACCGGCTGCAACCCACGCTTGCACACCGTCATTTTCAAACTCGCTGACTCCGCCGTGCCTACCGCAGCGCGCTCGAGCCAGGCCGCCGCCGGCATATCATGACGCCGCGGCTCATCCCGACAAATGACAATTAAAATCTCCATTGACTGCATGGGCGGCGATCACGGCCCCTCAGTTACCATTCCGGCAGCCCTCGCATTCCTCAAGCAAGAACCCGACGCCGAGCTGATCCTCGTCGGCCTGGAAGAGACGCTGCGCGCCGAACTCAAGAAACACCGTGCGGAGTCGAATCCGCGCCTGACCATCAAGCATGCCGCCGAAGTGGTGGCGATGGACGACCCGATCGAAGTGGCCCTGCGCCGCAAGAAGGATTCGTCGATGCGCGTGGCGATCGAACAGGTCAAGGACGGCAGTGCCGCGGCCTGCGTCTCGGCCGGCAATACCGGCGCCCTGATGGCGATCTCGCGCTACGTGCTCAAGACCATGGCCGACGTCGACCGTCCGGCGATCTGCTCGATCCTCCCGAACGTGAAGGGCGGTCCGACCTACATGCTGGACCTGGGCGCGAACGTCGACTGCGAACCCCATCACCTGCACCAGTTCGCCATCATGGGCGCGGTGCTGTTCCAGGCGATGGAAAAGCGCCGCCCGAGCATCGGCCTGCTCAACGTGGGCACCGAGGAAATCAAGGGCAATGAAGTGGTCAAGGCCACCGCGCCCCTGCTGCGCGCCGATCACGAGCGCGGCGTCCTGAATTTCCACGGCAACGTGGAAGGCAACGACATCTTCAAGGGCACCGTCGACGTCGTCGTCTGCGACGGTTTCGTCGGCAACGTGACCCTGAAGGCGATCGAAGGCCTGTCGCGCTTCTTCAAGGCGACCCTGATGGAAACCACGCTGTCCAAACTGGGCGCACTGATCGCGCGCAAGTCGCTGAAGAAGCTGAACCCCGAAAGCTACAACGGCGCCGGCCTGCTGGGCCTGAAGGGGCTGGTATTCAAGAGCCACGGCGGAGCCAATGCCTATGCCTACGAGTGGGCGATCCGCCGCGCTTTCGACGCAGCGAAATATAATGTGCAAGATCAACTCTCGACCCTGATCCACGAGTTGATGCCACCCACCCCTGACCCGGAAGCGCCAGGCTCAACCATTCAGCAGGTCAAGTCATGACTGTGTACAGCAAAATCATCGGCACCGGCAGCTATCTGCCTGCCACGCGCGTCACCAACCACGAGCTGGCGGCGCAATTGGCCGAGAAGGGCATCGAGACCTCCGACGAGTGGATCGTCAGCCGCAGCGGGATCTCGGCGCGCCACTTTGCCGCGCCCGAGGAAAACGCCTCCGACCTGGCGGTCGAGGCGGCCCGGCGCGCGCTCGAGGCGGCCGGACTGCAGGCCGGCGACATCGACCTGATCATCGTCGCCACCTCCACGCCCGATTTCTACGGCAATTTCCCGAGCACCGCCTGCATCGTGCAGAACAAGCTCGGCATCCAGAACGGCGGCGCCGCCTTCGACGTCTCGGCCGTGTGCAGCGGCTTCGTCTACGCGCTGTCGACCGCCGACGCCTTCATCAAGGCCGGCAATGCCAAGCGCGTGCTGGTGATCGGCACCGAAGTGTTTTCGCGCATCCTCGATTTCACCGACCGCACCACCTGCGTGCTGTTCGGCGACGGCGCCGGCGCCGTGGTCCTGAGCGCATCCGACGAACCGGGCGTGCTGGCGGTCAAGCTGCACGCCGACGGCAGCCATGGCCACATCCTGTGCGGCCCGGCAAATCCGACCAGCGCCGCGGTCGCCGGCCCGCGCTTCCTGTACATGGATGGCCAGGCCGTGTTCAAGCTGGCCGTCACCGTGCTGGAAAAAGTCGCCAACGAGGCGCTGGCCCATGCCGGCGTGCAGGCTTCCGACCTCGACTGGCTGATCCCGCACCAGGCCAACCTGCGCATCATGAACGGCACGGCGAAGAAGCTGGGCCTGTCGACCGACAAGATGGTCGTCACCGTCAACGAACACGGCAATACCTCGGCCGCGTCGATCCCGCTGGCGCTCGACCAGGCGGTACGCGACGGCCGCATCCAGCCGGGCCATACCATCCTGATGGAAGGCGTGGGCGGCGGCTTCACCTGGGGCGCCGTGCTGGCGCGCATGTGATTTAGAGGAGGGATCGCAAACCTACTGCGCGTCGAATTTTCGCCCTGCGATGCTCGCCGTACTCAAGTACGGCTGCGCTTCTCGAACGAAACTTCTTCCGCTCGCTACGGTTTTCGATTCCCTCCGAAACAGTAGGGGGTACAAAAACAATGAACAAATTTGCATTTCTCTTCACGGGCCAGGGCGCCCAGGCCGTCGGCATGCTGAACGGCTTCGCGGGCAATCCGGTCGTCGAGCAGACCGTCGCGGAAGCGTCCGAGGCACTGGGCCAGGACCTCGGCAAGCTGATCGCCGAAGGTCCGAAGGAAGACCTGGACCTGACCACCAACACCCAGCCCGTCATGTTGACCGCCGCGGTCGCCGTGTACCGCGCCTGGATCGCCGCCGGCGGCCCGAAACCGGCCGTCGTCGCCGGCCACAGCCTGGGCGAATACTCGGCGCTGGTTGCCGCGGGCGTGATCGACTTCAAGGATGCCGTGCCGCTGGTGCGTTTCCGCGCGCAATCGATGCAGGACGCGGTGCCGGTCGGGCAGGGCGGCATGGCCGTCATCCTGGGCCTGCAGGCAGACGACGTCCGCGCCGTGTGCGCGGAGGCTGCCCAGGGTGAGGTCGTGGAAGCCGTGAACTTCAACGAGCCGACCCAGATCGTGATCGCCGGCCACACCGCCGCCGTCGAGCGCGCCTGCGAGATCGCCAAGGCCAAGGGTGCCAAGCGCGCCATGAAGCTGGCGGTCTCGGCGCCGTTCCACTCGTCGCTGCTGAAGCCCGCATCCGACCGCCTGCGCGACTACATGGCGAACCTGAATTTTGCCGCGCCGCAGATCGGCTTGATCAACAACGTCGACGTGGCTATCCTGAACGATCCGGCCGCGATCAAGGACGCGCTGGTGCGCCAGGCCGCCGGTCCGGTGCGCTGGGTCGAGACCATGCAGAAGATGGCGGCCGAGGGTGTCACCCAGGTCATCGAGTGCGCGCCGAGCAAGACCCTGATCGGC
>CAJYQM010000364.1 GCA_913777025.1 uncultured Massilia sp.
GCAGGAGAGCAGGGTAGCTGAAACCAGGCGACGCATATGACCTCCGGGGCAAAGATAGCCCATCATGACAGTATGATGTACGTATGGCAACATCTGCATGCCGTCCGCCCTCATCCATTGCGCTGTAATACACTTGACCTCACCCCCACCTGAAAGGAGACCGTAATGAACTTCAAAGCGAACAGCGTCCTGCTGGCTAGCGCACTCGCCATCCTTGCCGGCACGGCCGGCGCCCAAACCACCGACAAGCTGCAAGCGCCGATGTCCCTGGTCTCGCCGACCGGCACGGCCAAGATGATCGGCACGGTGACGATCACCGAATCGAAGAGCGGCCTGGTGTTCACGCCGGCGCTGAGCGACCTGCCGCCGGGGCCGCACGGCTACCACGTGCACGAGACCGGCAACTGCAGCGCCAACCAGAAGGACGGCAAGCCGGTTCCGGCCGGCGCCGCCGGCGGCCACTACGACCCGACCGCCAGCAAGCACCACGCCGGCCCGACCGGGGACGGCCACCTGGGCGACCTGCCGCCGCTGGTGGTGGGCGGCGATGGCCGTGCCAGCGTGGCGGTGACGGCGCCGCGCCTGACCAAGCTGGCCGACGTCAAGGGCAAGGCCCTGATGATCCACGCCGGCGGCGACAACTACGCCGACCAGCCCAAGCCGCTCGGCGGCGGCGGCGACCGCATCGCCTGCGGCGTCATCCAGTAAGACAGGGCCGTAGCGGGAGACTGTGGCTGTTTCTGCCACAGTCTTCGACATGCCATTCACGATATGCATGTTGCCTATTGATGATGCCTGATATCATTAATAGCTGGGCCGATCCCCCGCCCACACACTGAATGGAACGACATGCCCTGGCCTTTTGATCTCGCCCCGCCCGATCCCGCATCGACGCGGCCCGTGAGCGACATGGAACTGCAGATGCGGTCCCATCCATGGGGAACGACGCCCGTCGGCCCCGTGGCAGGGTGGCCATTCAGCCTCAAGCTCGCCGTGCGCACGCTGCTCGATTGCCAGCTGCCGATGTACCTGGCCTGGGGCGACGCCTACACGCAATTCTTCAACGACGCCTGTTGCCCCATCCTGGGCGACAAGCGCGCCGGCGCGCTGGGCGGCGATGCGCGCCGGACCTGGCCGGAGATCTGGCCGACCATCGGCCCGATGTGGGCACGCGCGAAGCAGGGCATGCCGGTCGGGGCCGATGGCCTGGCGCTGACCATCAACCGCTTCGGCTATTTCGAGACCTGCTACTTCAATTATTCGTACAGCCCGGTCTACGACGAGACCGGCAAGGCCGAAGGCTTGCTGTCGACCTTCGTCGAGACCACGGCGGCGTTGCAGGCCGAGCGCCGCCAGTCCTTCCAGCTCGAACTGGCCGACCTGCTGCGCAACGTGACCGGCAGCGCGGCCCTGCTGCGCTGCGTGACCCGGCTGGTGGGGGATTACGCCGCCGGCGCCACCGCGCTGTATGCCGAAATCGACCATGCGGCGCAAGCCGCGTCCATCCGGGAAGCCTGGCGCGTGGGCGAGCCCGGCACGCAACCGGGACGGGTCGTGCCGCTCGACGTGCTGTGCTTCGGCCTGGGCGCCGCGCTGCGCGATGGCGACACCGTCTGGTCCCAGGACATCGGCAGCGATCCGCGCATCGCCGGCGCCGGGGCCTGGGTCGCCCAGGGCATCGTCTCCGGCATCGCCGTGCCCATGATGGATGGCGGCAGGGTGGCCGGGGTGATGGCGCTGCACGATGCCGCGCCGCGGCGCTGGGACGTGGCCGAGGTGCGCGTGCTGGAAGACGCCGCGCGCCGTACCTGGGAAGCGCTGCGCCGCATCCGCGCCGAGGGCGCGCTGCGCGAAGAGACCCGGGCGCTGGAGCTGATGCGCCAGGCCAGCGACACGCTGGCGTCGACCCTCGAGATGGAATCGCTGATGCAGAAGATCACCGACGTCGCGACCCAGCTCGCCGGCGCGCAATTCGGTGCCTTCTTCTACAATGGCCGTGACGACAACGGCGACGCCTACCTGCTGTACACGCTGTCCGGCGCGCCGCGCGAGGCCTTCGCCCACCTGGGCCATCCGCGCGCCACGCCGGTGTTCGCGCCGACCTTCGAGGGCAGCGCGCCGGTGCGCAGCGACGACATCACGCGCGACCCGCGCTACGGTGCCATGGCGCCGCACCACGGCATGCCCGCTGGGCACCTGCCGGTGCGCAGCTACCTGGCGGCGTCGGTGGTGTCGCGCTCGGGCGAGGTGATCGGCGGCCTGTTCTTCGGCCACCCGAAAACGCATATGTTCGACGCCCGTACCGAGGAGCTGATCGGCGCCTTCGCGGTGCAGGCTGCGATCGCGATCGACAATGCGCGCCTGTACGAGATCGCCCAGCGCGCGGCCGACGAGCGCGAGCAGATCCTGTCGAGCGAGCGCGCGGCGCGCGCCGAGGCCGAGCGCCACAACAAGATGAAGGACGAGTTCCTGGCGATGCTGGCGCACGAGCTGCGCAATCCGCTGGCGCCGATCACCAGCGCGGCCCAGTTGCTGCGCCTGCCGGAGGTGAGCGAAGGCTTGCGCCTGAAAGCCAGCAACATCATCTCGCGCCAGGTGCGCCACATGACGGAACTGGTCGACGACCTGTTGGACGTCTCGCGCGTCACGCGCGGCCTGGTGAAGCTGGAAAACGAGATCCTCGACCTGAACAAGGTCGCGATCGCGGCGGTGGAACAGGCCCGGCCCCACATCGAGGAGCGCGGCCACACGCTGGCGGTCGACCTGCCGCCGCAGCCGATCCCGGTCGAGGGCGACCGCACGCGCCTGATCCAGGTGCTGGTCAACCTGCTCAACAACTCGGCCAAGTACACGCCGCCGGGCGGGCGCATCGCGCTGACGGTGAGGGTGGATGCCGCCACCGACACGGCCACGGCGGCGGTGCGCGACAACGGCAGCGGCATCGACGCCCAGCTGCTGCCGCACGTGTTCGACCTGTTCACCCAGGCCGACCGCACGCCGGACCGCTCGCAGGGCGGGCTGGGGATCGGGCTGGCGCTGGTCAAGAGCATCGTGCGCATGCACAACGGCCAGGTGGCGGCGCACAGCGACGGACTGCAGCAGGGCACGACGATGACGGTGACGCTGCCGCTGGCCGATGCCGAGGTCGGCCAGGTGGTGCGCTCGGGCGAGGGCGAGGGCCAGGCGCGTCCGCTGACGGTGACCATCGTCGACGACAACGCCGACGCCGGCCATTCGCTGGCGGTGCTGCTGCGCGCCCACGGCCACACGGTGCACGTCCACGAGGACGCCGTCTCGACGCTGGCCTCGAGCGCCGCCGCCACTCAGGTCTTCGTCCTCGACATCGGCCTGCCCGACATGACCGGCTATGAGCTGGCCCGACGATTGCGCCGCAAGGCGGGGCATGCGGGGGCGGTCTTTGTCGCTCTCACCGGCTATGGCCAGCAGCGCGACCGCGAACTGTCGCAGCAGGCCGGCTTCGACTACCACCTGGTCAAGCCGGTGGAGATCGGGAAGCTCACCCAGATCCTGGGCAGCGTGGCGGAACGCTAGCGATGGCCTGCGGGCGTGACTCGTCG
>CAJYQM010000365.1 GCA_913777025.1 uncultured Massilia sp.
CGCTATCTCGGCGGCGCCCTGCCGCCGGATTCGCGCGCGGCTGGCGGCGTCGGCTTCCTGAAGCCGGAGCACGTGACGGAAGAACGCCTGCGCACCGTGCGCGCGCTCGACGCCCTCACGCGCCAAGGCGGCCAATCGCTGGCACAGCTGGCCTTGCGCTGGGTGCGGCGCCAGCCGGCGATCGCCTCGGTGCTGATCGGGGCCAGCAAACCCGGGCAGGTGCTGGAGGCGGTGCGGGCGATGGAGATGCCGGCCTTGGCGTCCGACGAGATTGCGGCGGTCGAGGCGATCCTGACCCAGGCCTGACATGCGCCGCGGGTCAATTTTCTCGAGACACCCGTCACACGACTGAGCGCTTCAGTTAGCCCACTTGCAACATTGTCGAGACCAAACTAAGATGCGGCTTTGGCGTCGCCGCCCGACTACTCCTGGACCCCTGACCGATGAAAAGAAACACCGCGCTGCACGATGCACTTTCGCCCGAGCCGCGACTGTATCGGGTCGTGTCCGGCAAGATCGAAGAGCTGATCCGCGCCGAGAACATCCAGCCGGGCGAGCGCCTGCCGTCCGAACGCGACCTCGCCATCAAGCTGGGCGTCAGCCGGACCTCGCTGCGCGAGGCGCTGATCGCGCTCGAGCTGGGCGGCATCATCGAGGTGCGCGGCGGCTCCGGCGTCTACGTGAGCGAGCAGGCGGCGCCCAAGGCCGAGACGGCGGCGGGCCCGGGCCCCTTCGAAGTGCTGGCCGCGCGCCGCATGATCGAAGTCGAGATCGCCGCACTGGCCGCCAAGAACGCCACCGACGCCGCCATCGATGCGATCCTGGTTGCCGTCGAGCAGATGGAACAGACGCACGAGGACCGCACCCACAACGAGTCGGCCGACCGCAACTTCCACCTGGCGCTGGCGCGGGCCACCGGCAACAGCGCCATGGTCGGCGTGATCGATTACCTGTGGAGCCAGCGCGGCACGCTGTGGCACAAGCTCAAGGAACACTTCCAGACCGAGGAACTGCGCCAGCAGACCCTGATCGACCACCGCAACATCCTGGCCGCCATCGCCGCCCATGACGTGGCCGGCGCGCGCAACGCGATGCGGGCGCACCTGGACCGCGTGACGCGCACCTTCTCGCGCGGCTGACCGGCTTTACGCCGGGTCCGGCATCAGCCTGGACAGGATCAGCTTCAGCTGCTGGTCGTTGAACTCGACCTCGTCAAGCGTCGAATAGCCCAGCCAGGCGCAGTACGCCCACTCCCCGAGCGTACGCGCATCCGCCGGCGGCCAGCCCACGCCGCACAAGAGCTTGACGAGGAAGCCGATACGCTCTGCATCCACGCGCTTGCGCACGGCCGTGACGGTGGGATTGTGCAGCGACCAGGAACGCACCGCGCGCTCCAGGCGCAGGTCGGCATAGGTGGCGCCCACGATCCAGGTACGCAGCTTTTCCCCCGGCTCGATTCGGTCGTGATCCAGCGATGCGATGGCCTCGCCCGTGTAATGCCGCTCCCATTCGTCCAGCACCGCGGTCCTGTAGTCGTCCAGGTTCTTGAAATGCCAGTAAAAACTGCCTTTCGTGACCTGCAGCTGTTCGGCGATCGGCATGATGCGCAGCGCGTCCGGACCGCCTTCCGCAAGCGCTTGCAGCCCGGCCGTCAGCCAGCGCTGTCGATTCAATTTCTCGTCCATGCCGCCACCATACCCCATGGTGTTGACAAAAGCAAAAGCCGATGCGATGCTTACCATACCTCGAGGTATGGAGGTGATGACAACAACCGGAGAATGCGATGCAACCCGTACGAATCGTGGGAATGCGGCCCGCCTGGGGCCTGCCGAGTCCAAGCCCCTTCTGCCTGAAACTGGAAACCTGGCTGCGCATCGCCGGCATCCCCTACCGGGCGCTCGGCCTGGACAAGCCGCCGCAATCGACGTCCGGCAAGGTCCCCTACCTGCTGCTCGACGACGGCGGCACGCTGGCCGACAGCAACGTCATCATCCGGACGCTGGCCCGCGAGCGCGGGATCGTCCCAGGCCCGGAGCGCACGCCCGAAGAACAGGCGCGCGACCATGCGGTCCTGCGCCTGGCCGAGGACAGCCTGTATTTCGCGGCGGCGTGGGAACGCTGGATGCTGCCCGCATCGTGGCCGGCCACCCGGGACGGCTACTTCGGCCAGCTGCCCGGGCCGCTGCGCGCCCTGTTCGCGGGCCTCGTGCGGCGCAAGATGAAGGCGGCACTGCACGCCCAGGGCATCCTGCGCTACGCGCCGGAAGAGATCGCCGCACGTGCCGGCGCCGACGTGCGCGCGCTGTCGGCACTGCTCGGGCGGCAAGCCTTCTTCCAGGGCGAGCGGCCCGGCGTGGTCGATGCGTCGGTCTATGGCTTGCTGGCGAACGCCCTCGGCTTTCCGGTGCACACGCCCTTGCGCGCGGCCGTGGAGGCCTGCCCGAACCTGACTGCCTTCTGCAAGCGTATCGAGCATGCTTACTGGTCCGGCGCGGCAACGGATGGCGCCGTCCCGCAGGCTGCCTGAACTGGGAAGGCCTGGGCGTAAGGCTGCATATCGCGGTGCCCGCCAACAAGGCGCGCAGTGTGGTCACCATCGCCATCCTCAAGCAGCAATTGGTGGCGGAGACGGACCGCGGGCGGCCCGCCCGAATCCAGGCATGGCTTGCACAGGCGCGCTAGGTGCAGCTGGCCGCGCTGGCGCCCTCGCCCTCCGTGACGACGGGCGGGGTATGCGGCGCGCGGCCCTGCGTGTAGACGAGATAGCACGCGCGCGCCCCGGGCGTGCCGGCAATCGACCTGGGCACGATCGCGAACGAGCCGGCAGGCACCGCGGGCGCGGCCGGGTCCAAGGCGTTCGTGTACAGCACATAGCCCTTCCCCAGCCCGGCCGCGTCGAAGGTCGCCCGGTCCGCGGCCGGGTAGCCCTCGACCATCGACAGGGTCACGTCTTCCATTTCCTGCGTGTTGCGGCGGTCGATCATGAATCTGGCGTGCGCCGTCACCGCCACCGTCGCCAGGGCGCTGCCGGCCGACTGCAGGGCGGCATAGCGGGCTTCGCCGCTCAGCGCCGTCAGCCTGGGCAGGGCGGCGGCGCTCAGGATGCCGGTCAGTGCGATCACCGTGACGGATTCGATCAGGGTAAAGCCGGACTGCGATGGACGCGTTCTCATGGGAATGGATAACCGTATAAATCGTTATCGGATTCTAAAGTTAAACTATTGACAACAGCGCACGTTAGGCCGCCATCGCCGTGTTGTCATTCCCGCTATCCGGCTGGTAGACTGTCCTCCCCGCCGGCGCAACCCACGCGCCACGGTAACGCGCCCGCCGGCGATCCGCCCGCGCCGCCGCGCTGTCCGCCCGCCAAGGTATCTCCCGCCGCCAACGTCGACAATGTGCCCGCCTCCTGCCGCCCAGCCGCGGCGAAGCGCCTTCGCAACCATCCCCGACCATCATGCCCGACACCCACGATTTCACCGCCACCACCCTTCCCCAGCCCGAGATCCAGCCCCTCGACGCCCTGCTGCCGGCCGAACCGCTCCTGATGATGGGTGCGGGACCGGTGCCGATTCCCGCCCGCGTGGCGCACGCCAACTCGATCGTGATCAACCACCTGGGCGACACCATGGCGCGCATCATCGGCCAGGTGCAGGCGATGGCGCGCTACGTGTTCCAGACCCGCTCGCCGTGGATACTGGGAGTGGCGGGACCGGGGTCGGCGGCAATGGAAATGAGCGTCACCAATCTGGTCTGGCCCGGCACCCGGGTGCTGTCGATCTGCAACGGCTATTTTTCCGGCCGCTTTGCCGAGATGGCGCGCCGGGTCGGCGCAGACGTCACGACGCTGGACGTGCCGCTCGGCCAGGCCGCCGGGCTGCAGGAGGTGGCCGAGGCGCTCGAACGCGTGCGTCCCGCCGTGCTCACGATCGCGCATGGCGAGACTTCGTCGACCACCTTCAACCACCGCCTCCGGGAGATCGCCCGGCTGGCGCGCCAGGCCGGCTGCATCGTCATCGCCGATGCGGTCTGCACGCTGAGCACGACGCCGCTGCCGATGGACGAATGGGACATCGACGTCGTCGTGACCGGCGGCCAGAAAGGCCTGTCGTCGATTCCCGGGGTGTCGCTGATCGCGCTGTCGCAGCGCGCCTGGGACCGCATCGAGCAGCGCCCGGCCGACCCGCCGCACTGGTGCCTGGACGCGAAGCTGGCCGCGCAGTTCTGGCACCATGCGTCCTACCACTACACGGCGCCGGTCTCGGGCGTGCTGGCGCTGCACGAGGCGCTGCACCTGGTCTGCCAGGAGACGCTGGAACGCCGCTTCGCGCGCCATGCGCGCTGCTCGTCCGCGATGCAGCACGCGATCGAGGTGCTCGGCCTGAAGCTGTACGGCCAGCCGGACGCCCGCCTGCATTCGGTAATCGGGATCGAGATGCCGGCCGGGATAGACCGCGCCCAGGTCTGCCGCCACATCTCGGTGCGCTACCGCGTCGAGATCTCGGGCTCCTTTGGCCTGGACATCGTGCGCATCGGCCAGATGGGCGAGCAATGCCGCGCCCACCACCTGTTCCGCACCCTGCACGCCTTCGGTTCGACGATGCGCGACCTCGGCGCGGCGGTCGACGTGCCGGCCGCGGCGGCCGAGCTGGAGCGCGCGCTGGCGCGCATGCCGGACGACGCCGTCTGAGGCTTACCGCCCCGCGCGCGCCGGCATGTGGGTGCGCAGGAACCTGACCGTCGCTTCCACCGTCGGGTCCAGCCACGGGTCGAACAGCCAGAAGCTGTGCGGCGTGTCCGGGAACAGCACGACCTCGGTCGCCACGCCGGCCGCCTTCAGCTTCGCCATCATCTCGTCGCGGCCGACCGAGAAGCGCGCCTGGCCGCTGCCGATGAACAGGACCGGCGGGG
>CAJYQM010000366.1 GCA_913777025.1 uncultured Massilia sp.
TGCCATCGCTGGCGTCAACCCCGGGTTTATTTCGCTTTCTGAATTCCCACCGGCCGCACATTGCCGCAGTCCGCGCCCACCCAGCGGCCATTCACATCCATGTCCACGGTCTCATTGCGCCCCTCGCTGCGCACCTGCATCCGCGCCCGGTAACTGGTCGGGCTCTCCACCGTCATCTCGCCGTCGCCGCTGGCGCGGGGCTTGGTGCAGCTGAACGCCACCTTCAGCCGGTTGCCGCCGGCCGGCATGATGTTTTGCGTGCAGTTGCCTTGCTGAACAGGGAATTCGCGGCGCTCGATCATCTCGCGCGTCATGCACATGCGCGTCTGCAGCGCGCCGCCGGCGCCGATGTTGAGCTGCACGCCATTGCGCTCCAGCATTTGCTGCATCGATTGGCGCTGCTCCGGCGACATGGTCGCCAGGTGGCGCTGGACTTCGCTGATCGCGGCCTGCGCCTGCGGGCTCGACGAGCTGACGTTATTGTTCACTTCCCACAGGCCGGGCTTGAGGTCTTGCGCCGAGGCGGGAAGGGCTGCGGCCAGGGTACAGGCCAGCAGGGCGGAAAGGGTGAAACGGTGTTGCATGCATATCTCCTTTGAAGCCATGCGGCCAGCATACACGGCCATGACGAAAAAAGCCGCCCGGCTTGCGCGGGGCGGCTTTCGGTCATCGACAGATCAAGCGATTACTTGAACTTGTACGATGCGGTCAGGCGGAAGTAACGGCCCATGCCATTGTGCAGCTGGGTGTTGTAGCCGTAGGTGGTCTCGCGCGGATCGTACGGTGCCTTGGTGTCGAAGATGTTCTTCACGTTGGCCGACAGGGTCCAGTTCTTGAAGCCGGTGTACGAGTACGCCGCGCCGAAGGTCAGCCACTCGTCGACGTTGCAGTCGCCGTTGGTGGTCAGGTAGTTCGGCAGGCCGCCCAGCGAGTAGGCGGTCTTCGGCTGGCCGCTGCCGTAGTGGCAGTACGGCACCGGGTAGGTGACGTCGTTGTCGTAACGGCGCAGCAGCGAGACCGAGGACACGTAGTCGGCCGTTGCGGTCACCGAGTGGGCGCCCAGGCTCCAGGTAGTGGCCAGGTTCATGCGGTGACGCGGCATGTCGCCGACCGAGGTCGCCCAGTCCGACAGGCCGCCGTTGGTGCCGACCAGGTCGTGCGAGATTTCGCCCGGACGCTCGGCACGCTTGAAGCGCAGCATGTAGGTGTAGTTCAGGCGCGTGGTCAGGCGGCCGTTCTCGCCCAGGTTCAGGCGGTGTGCGGCTTCGACGTCGATACCCGAGGTGTCGGTGCTGCCCTGGTTCACGAAGGTGCGGTTGATCGCCAGCAGCTGGCCCGAATTCGGGATCACGCGGCCGCTTGCGTCGACCAGGTTGTTGGCGTCACGAATTGCCAGGCCCGGGTACAGGTCCGGGTGCTCGGCCACGAAGGTCGCCGACAGCAGGGCGGTTTCGTTCTTCTTGACGATGCGGTACCAGTCGATCAGCAGGTCGAAGTTCTTGGTCGGGGTCAGGATGGTGCCGAACGAGTAGCTGCGCGAGGTTTCGTTCGCCAGGTTCGGGTTCGGGGTCGAGACCGACGAGATGCTGCGCGAGCAGTCCAGCGCATCGGCGCCGGCGACCGGGGTGCGGCCGTCCGGGCAGCGGACCGGGTCGGCGAAGCCGTTGTTGAACGACTGCACGCCACCCGGTGCCACCTGCGACAGCGCCGGTGCGCGGAAGCCCTTGGCGAACGAGCCGCGGAAGGTGACGGTGTCGGTCGCGGCCCACTTGGCGCCGACCTTCGGCACGAAGCTCTTCGCGTTCGGGTACTTGTCGTAGCGGCCGGCGAAGTCCATTTCGAAGGTCTTGGTCCACGGGGTACGCAGTTCGACGAAGCCGGACTTGACCGTGCGCTGGCCTTCCAGCACCGAGTTCGACAGGCCGATGATGTTGCCTTTTGCCAGTTCCGGATCCGAGCTCAGGCCCAGTTTTTCCTGGCGGATTTCGCCGCCGAAGGCCAGGCCGATTTCGCCGCCGGCCAGTTTGCCAAAGGAGGTCGATGCCTTGGCGTCGAACTGGGTGACTTGCGAGAAGCCATTGTTGTTGACGTCGCGGACCGCGTTCGGATCGGCCAGGGTGGCGGCGATGGTGCGGTTTTCGGTCACGATGCGGTTGATGACCGGCAGGTACAGGTAGCCGTGGCCCAGGTCGTCACGCTCCGAGCGGTTGTACAGCAGGCCGGTTTCCCAGTCCCAGTTGCCGGTGGTGCCCTTCAGGCCGGTCAGGAAACGGTAGGTCTTGTTGGTGTTCTCGTTGCTGCCGTCGGTGCCGGTGAAGCGGAAGGCGGCGGCGGCGCGATAGCCCGGGAACGGGTTGTCCGGGTGGCCGGACGGCAGCAGCAGCTGGTAGCTGCTCGGCAGGCCGTTGATACGGAACACGGTGGTCGGGGTGGTCGACGCGACGGTCTTCGGCAGGCCGACGTATTCGCGCTCGATGCGCGAGAAGCCGAGTTCGGTGAACGAGGTCACGTTGTCGGTCAGCTTGACGGTGATCTTCGACAGCAGGTTGACGTCGGTACCCTTCGACTGCGCTTCGTAGTAGTCGTTGGTGTTGAAGCTGCAGAACTGGCGGCCGGTCAGCATCGAGCTGTTGGTGATGCCGATGCCGTACTGCGGGCCACCGGTGATGATCTTGCCGTCGCAGCCGGCGGTGCTGTTGCGCACGTACTGGCCGTTGGCGGCGCTGGTCGAGAAGTTGGCCTTGCCGGCAGTCAGTTCACGGAAGATGAACGGGGTGTTCGACACGTAGCTGCCGTAGTCGCCCAGGCGCCAGCTGTTGCGGGCGTACTCGTTCTGCTCGATGTCCTTGACGTCGGCGATGCCGGTTTGGCCGCGCTTGGCGACGTCGAAGCTGATCAGGGCGTTGAAGCGGTCCTTGTCCAGGTCGCCGAAGCCGATCACGCCGTTGATGTTGTTGCGGTTGAATTCGCCGTCATCGTTGGCCGAGGTAGAAGCGGACAGTTCCGCACCCTGGTAGTCGTCCTTCGTGATGAAGTTGATCACGCCGGCGATCGCGTCCGAGCCGTACACGGCCGAGGCGCCATCCTTGAACACTTCGACACGGGCGATGGCCGAGACCGGGATGCTGTTCAGGTCATAGACGGTCGACTTGCCGTTGTTCGGGTCGGCGTAGGCCGACGCGGCGATACGGCGGCCGTTCAGCAGGACCAGGGTCGAGGACGAACCCAGGCCGCGCAGCGACGCGGTCGACGAACCCTTCGAGAAGCCGTTTTCGTTCGCGAAGTCGTTGTTGGTACCCGAGCCGAAGGCCGGGATGTTGTGCAGCAGTTCAGCGACGGTATTCGCGCCGGTGGCGGCGATTTCCTTGGCGCTCATCACGGTGATCGGCGAGGAATCTTCCTTGTCGGCACGCTTGATGTTGGAACCGGTAACGAAAACCTTCTGGGGGGCTGCTTCTACTTGAGCGTAGACGATGGCCGGGGCGGCCAGGGTAAGGGCAACAGCGATGACGCTGTGCTTCACTACGAATTGCTTAGTCAAAATCTCTCCGATACTTAAAGCTTCGAAACCCTGGTTCGCCTCGTGGGCGCCCGGGTTCATCTCCTGTGGGTCCAGGCGTCAAGACGACTGGGGCCGTGAATCAGAACATTTCTCATACGAAAATGTCAAATCGGATTGAGATTCTGTGTGAATCAAACAACAGGTATAAAAGCAAGTGATGGACGGAGGAGGAGATACAGATAAACACATATATGAATAAGTAAAGCTTATGCATACATATGTAACTAGCCTTGGTGCACCGTCATGGAACGCGCTCTGCCTTGTTCAGGCCATGCAGCGGGCATCGGGCGGAAGGGGATGGCCCTGCACACGGCCGCGGCCGTTATGCAGGGTGATTTGCTCGATTCTCACGAATGATCACAACATCGTGTCGAAAAGGCGGGGCGGCGTGCTCAGCCTTGGGCCTGCGGTTCGTTGACGTAGATTTCAACGCGGCGGTTGCGTGCGCGGCCGGCCGCATTGTCGTTGGAAGCGACCGGTTCCTGCGCAGCCCGGCCTTCCACCGTAATGCGCCCCGGCGCCACGCCGCGGCCGGCCAGGTAGTCGCGCGCGCTGGCGGCGCGGTCGAGCGACAGCGGCTGGTTGATCGCGTCGCCGCCGGTGCTGTCGGTATGGCCGATGATGGTCACCATCGCGGCCGGGTTGTCGTTCAGCGTTGTGGCGAAGCGGTCGAGGATGGGGCGGAAATTCGACTTGATGTCGGCACGGTTGGTGTCGAACGAGATGTCACTCGGGATCTCGAGCTTGAGACGGTTGTCGCTGGTCTGCGAGACCTGCACGCCGGTGCCGCGCGTGGCCTGTTCCATGGCCTGGCGCTGCTGCTCCATGCGCTTGGACCAGACGTTGCCGACCACCGCGCCGGCAGCCGCGCCCAGCGCGGCACCGCCACCGGTGCCGGCGTCGGCGCCGGCCTGGGCGCCATCCTGGGCGCCTCCACCGGCGGCGGCGGCGGCGGACGCACCTCGCGCGGCGCGCTGCTGGGCGCGGCTGCCGGCGCGGTGGTCGGCAACGTCTGGTCCAAGCGCATGGAGCAGCAGCGCCAGGCCATGGAACAGGCCACGCGCGGCACCGGCGTGCAG
>CAJYQM010000367.1 GCA_913777025.1 uncultured Massilia sp.
GTTCGGCTCGCCGAACTCGTTGAACAGCCGCAGCGACAGTTCAAGGATGCGTTCGCGCGTTCGGCGTGGAGCTTTCTGTTGCATGGATGATCGTCTGGTTGATTTCACCTGCAAGCATATCATTGCGCGCACCACCGGGCCACCGCGGCGGTCCGATGCCGCGCACCCGTCGTCAGCGACCTGCCCGATCGAGTGCCGCCAGTTCGCCCATCACGGCGTCCAGCACGTGCGGGTTGTGGCCCAGCGCCACGTGGCCGATCCCGCCGAAGGCGATGTGGCGCGCGCCGGGCAGCACGCTCGAGGTCTGGGGCGAAACGATGTTGTCGTGGTGGGTGTAGATCGAGGTCACCAGCGCACGCGTGGCGCTGTCCTCGCTGTCGGCCAGCGCCTGCAGCCAGCGGCCGGCCCCCGGTCCGCTGCGGCGCATCTGCCGGCCGTTGGCCCCCAACCCGAAGCGCGCCAGCGCCGTGCCCTGGTGCGGCGTGCCCAGCGTAACGAGGCGCGCTACGCGCGCGCTGCCGTGGGCGCGCATCCAGGCGCGCGCGACCAGCCCGCCCATGCTGTGCGCGACGATCGCGACCTGGCCCGCGCCGGTGGCCGCGCGCAGGGCTTCCACCGTCCGCTCCACCGCCGCCGCGTAGTCGTCGATGCCGGCGCCGACCGGCTCCAGGTCGACGCTGGCGTGGCTGATCCGCGCCGCGTCCAGCAGCGGGACCAGGCGCGCCCAGTAGCCGCTGTTGCAGCCGTAGCCATGCAGGAGCAGCACCGGCACCCGCCCGGCGCCCGGATGGATGCGCATCCGCGCGCGGCCGCGCGGCATCAGCCAGGACGTGGTCAGCATGCTGGAGACAAATTCCCCGGCCAGCAGGCGCAGGCGTCCCGCCAGGCCGAGCCGGAACTCGGGCGGCGTGCCGCTGGCAAAGCAGGCCGCCAGGACGAAGTTGTTCAGGTTGATGGCCAGGCGCACCAGCAGCACGCTGCCGGCACCGGCCAGCGCCGCCTTCCACGGCGCCACGCCGTCCCAATGCGCCAGGCTCCAGGCGATGCCCAGCGCGGCGCTGACCTGCACCAGCAGCAGCAGGCGTGTGACGAGGCGCGTGGACATCGTCACGCCGCCTCCGCCGGCGCCGGCCGTCCGCCCAGCGATGCGGCCAGGCTGCCGGCCAGGCGCGCGACGATGCCGTAGATCGACAGCTGCGGGTTGGCGCCGATCGAGGTCGGGAACAGCGAGCCGTCGTGGACCGACAGGTTGCGCAAGCCGTGGTAGCGGCCATCCGGGTCCGTCACACCCGTCGCGTCGCCGCTCATCATGCAGCCGCCCATCACGTGGGCCGAGGCCACGCGCACCGCGTGCAGGCGGTAGGGCAGCGCGGCGATGCCCTGCCTGGCCTCTTGCCACGAGGCGTAGCGCGGTGCGCTTTCGTGGGCGACCTGCACGCTGTCCGCGCCTGCGGCGAACTGGATCTCGGCCATGCTCGCGAGCGCGCGGCGCGCGCCGTCCCAGACCGGGTCGTTCAGCGGGTAGTCGAGCACCGGGCCGCCGTCGCCGTTCAGCTGCACGCTGCCGCCGCGCGCGTCCGCGTGGAAGCCGTCGCGCAGCAGCGCCAGCATGCCTTGCAAGTGCGGGAACTGGCGCATCATCGCCGCGTGCGCGCCGCCGAAGCCGGCCATCGTGGTGGCCAGCAGCACCGGATGCAGCGGCGGCGCTTCCAGCTTGTAGCCGAGCGGGCCGTCGATCTTCTGCGTGTGCAGGAAGTGGTCCGAATACACGGTCTGCGGGGCGCCGGCATAACCCTCGACGCGCTGCGGGAAGATCGCCGCCGAGATCAGGGTCGGATGCAGGAAGGTGCGCTTGCCGAGCAGGCCGCTGGGGTCGGGCGCTTTCGAGCGCAGCAGCAGCGCCGGCGAATTGATGGCGCCGCCGGCCAGCACCCAGTGGCGCGCTTGCAGCCTCGCCTGGCGCCCGCTCGGCCGGACGCCGCTTGCATCCAGCAGGGTGCAGTCCAGCGCTTCGACGCGCTCGCCGCGAATGAGGAAGCGCTCGGCACGGGCGCGCGTGACCAGGGTCGCGCCGTGGTCGAGCGCCGCCGGGATGGTCGAGACCAGCATCGACTGCTTGGCGTTGGTCGGGCAGCCCATGCCGCAATAGCCAAGGTTCCAGCAGCCCTTCACGTTGCGACGGATGAGGCCCGTGGGGATGCCGAGTTTCGCGGCGCCGCGGCGCAACGCCTCGTTGTTCTCGTTGGGCGGCGTCGGCCAGTCCTCGATGTGCAGGCGCGCTTCCATCCGCGCGAACCAGGGTGCCAGGGCCTGGGGCGTGTAGCGGTCGAGCGCGTAGTGTTCGCGCCAGAAGGCCAGCGTGTCGGGCGGGGTGCGAAAGCTCGAGGTCCAGTTGACCGTGGTCGAGCCGCCCACGGTCCTGCCCTGCAGGATGTTGACGCCCTTGTCGAGCGTCTTGCGGGCCGCCGATTCCTGGTACAGCGCAGGATAGGCCTCGGCTTCGCGCATCCTGAAATCGCGCGAGGATTTCAGGGCGCCCTCCTCGACCAGGATCACGGTCAATCCGGCCAGCGCCAGGATCTCGGCCGTCACCCCGCCGCCGGCGCCGCTGCCGACGATGACCACGTCGGCGGACAGCGCCAGGTCGCGCGCTTGCGCGGCGCCGTCGATCACCTTCCAGCCGCGCGC
Source organism: uncultured Massilia sp. (assembly GCA_913777025.1). Classification (GTDB taxonomy): domain Bacteria; phylum Pseudomonadota; class Gammaproteobacteria; order Burkholderiales; family Burkholderiaceae_D; genus Telluria. Next base: position 2,689 of record CAJYQM010000367.1, read on the forward strand.
CAGGCCGGCCTGGATCGGGTCCGGGACCGGCGACGTCATGACAGCCCCTCGACCGGGCCGGGATAGCCGATCGCCGCCCAGTGCGCCGGATCGCCGTACCAGGCGCCCAGCACCAGGTCGTGCAGCGCCTGGTAGGCGGTGCGCAGCAGGGCCAGGCCATGGTGGCGCCAATCCTGCAAAAAGGCGGCCACGTCCTCCTCGCTTGCCTCGCCCCACGCGGGCGTGACGCCGGCCAGCAGGCGCCGCGCGGGCGCCAGCGCGAGCAGGCCGAACAAGTCCTGGATTTCCCGTTGCGTGGCCAGGGGCAGGCCGAGGATGGCCTGGTGCACGCCTTCGGTCGCCGCCGCGATCGCCCGGGCGCGCTGCGCAGGGTCGTCCGGCAGCGCGCCGGCCAGCAGCGCCGGCACGATCGCGTGCAGGGCCGCGCGCGCCTCGCCGTCGAGGAGGAAAGGCTGGGCCTGCGGCGGACGCGTCATCCGGTACAGGCCGCCGCCGGCGGCCAGCACCAGCGCCCCGACGGCGCCGGCTTTCAGGAAGGATCTGCGGTGTGTCTCCATGCGCGTCGATTGTGTTTAAACAAAACCGCGGGATCAATCGCGGCGCTGGCCCTGCATGTGGCGGGCGATGCCGCGCAGGATGTTGACTTCCTCGGTCTCGAGCTGGGTGCGGGAAAACAGGCGCTTCAGGCGCGGCATCAGCTTCTTCGGGTTGTCGGCGTTCAGGAAGCCGATCGCGACCAGCGCTTCTTCCAGGTGCGCGTACATGCCTTCGATCTGGGCCAGGCTGGCGGCCTCGCCCTGGAAGCCGACGCCGGTCTGGGTGCGGTTCTCGCCGATGGCCGCCAGGCGGCATTCGTAGGCCAGCACCTGGGCCGCCTGCGACAGGTTCAGCGACGAGTAGTCCGGATTGGCCGGGATATTGATCAGGACGTTGCAGCCCTCGACGATCTCGTTGGGCAGGCCGAAGCGTTCGTTGCCAAGGATCAGGGCCGGGCGCAGTTCGGCCTGCCCCGCCGCGTGGTTTGAAAATTCGCGCGGCGACCACACCGGCGGCGAGAATTCGCGCAGGCGGGCGGACACGGCCGCGGCAAAATTGCAACCGTCCAGCGCCTCCTTGACGCTGCCGACGATGCGCGCGCCGGACAGCACGTCGATGGCGCCGCTGGCGAAGGCAACGGCTTCCGGGTCCTGCAGCGGGTCGGCGCAGCGCGGCGCGACCAGCACCAGGTCGGAAAAGCCCATCGTCTTCATGGCGCGTGCCACCGAGCCCACGTTGCCTGCGCGGCTGGTTTCCACTAGCACAAAGCGTAAGCGTTTGAAAAGAGATGTGTCAGTTTCGTTCGGGTTCATTTAAAATAGCGCCATCGCGCGGTGACGAGCGTTAAGTCAAGGGCTGCAAAGTCCCGGATTCTAACGGCTTCGGCACCACTTTGCTCTTTAATTATCTTCGTTTTCGGATCGTTCACGGCGCCAGGGACTCGACGCGCGGTGGGCGTCAGCATTTTTCACGGAAAGCCAATGCACCCAATGCTCAATACGGCCATCAAGGCCGCTCGCCGCGCTGCGACCGTCATCAACCGCGCATCCTTCGACCTCGATCGCATCACGATCAGCGAAAAAAACCACAACGACTTCGTCACCGACATCGACCAGGCGTCGGAACAGGCGATCGTGGAAACCCTGCTGAAAGCCTACCCCG
>CAJYQM010000368.1 GCA_913777025.1 uncultured Massilia sp.
CTTCGTGAACGTCACCACCGTCTCGGGTGGCGGCATGGGTTTCGCCAAGGGCAGCCTGGACAGCGTGTACGCGGCACCGGCAGGCGACACCACCAACTTCGCCTATGGCCCGGCCCTGAACAGCGGCGTGCCGAACGCCGAAGTCAATTTCAACTACGCCGGCCTGCTGGGCACCCTGGGCACGAACGCCAGCCTGAACTACTTCGGCCTGTACTACGGCTCGATCGACACCTTCAACGACGTCAAGTTTTACAACGCGAACGGCGACATCATCCAGACCGTGACGGGCACCCAGTTGATCGACCTGTTCAACGGCGTCTCCGGCGGCCAGCAAGCCGACAGCTCGAACATCTACGTGAACCTGTTCTTCTCGCCGGAAGAGCAATTCACCTCGTTCAGCTTCAGCACCAGCTCGCAAGCCTTCGAAGTGGACAACCTGGTGGTCGGTTACCAGGTTGAAGTGCCGGAACCGGCCTCGCTGGCACTGCTGGGCCTCGGCTTTGCCGGCCTGGGCTTCGCACGCCGCCGCAACCGCAAGTAATCGTTCCGCGCCGGGATTGCGCGCGCGCTTTCCCGGACAACGCCCGCATTGCAGGCCGGGTTCCATCCCCATGGCACCCGGCCTTTTCATTGGCGCTGGCGCTTGCTTTCAGGCCCGCTCTGATGCATTCTTGCAATCTTTTCCGATTGCCGCCCGCCGCACCTCCCCATGAGCCAAGCCATTCCTTCCCCGTCGCAGCCCCAATGGGCGCTCGCCATCGACACCGAACGCTGCATCGGCTGCCATGCCTGCTCGGTCGCCTGCAAGGTCGAGCATGCCGTCTATCTCGGCATGTTCCGCACCAAGGTCTACTACCACGACTTCCAGGGCCGGGACGCGGCGGGCAAGCAAGCCATGCGGCGCGCCTTCCTGCCGGCCCTGTGCATGCAGTGCGAGGATGCGCCCTGCCTGAAGGCCTGTCCGACCGAATCGATCCGGCGCGACGCCGACGGCGTGGTGCGTATCGACACGGCCAGCTGCGACCGCTCGCGCGACTGCATTGCCGCCTGTCCCTACGGCGCGATCCACATTGACCCGGTGGCCCAGGTGGCCGACAAATGCGACTTGTGCAGCCACCGCCTCGACGTGGGCATGCAGCCGGCCTGCGTCGAAGCCTGTCCCGCGGACGTGCTGGTCTTCGGTAACGCGGCGGACCCGGGCAGCGCCATCAGCCGCTTCCGCAAGAAGCACGGGCCCGAGCTGGCCGTGCTCAAGCCGGAAGAGGGCACGCGCCCGGCCGTGCACTACCGCGGCATCGGCAGCGTGGTGCCGCGCGCGGTCGAGCGCAAGCTGCCCAAGGGCCGCAACCACGACCCGTTCACCTACGAGGTCGACACCTGGCCGGAACTGCGGGCCGACTACGGCACCGTCGTCGGCAAGGTGAAAGGAGGCGCATGATGGAGCGCCGCCAATTCATCAAGTCGGGCCTGGGCGCGCTGGCCACGCTCGCGGTGGGCGAGACCATCCTGCTGGCCCCCGGCGACGCCGCGGCCGGCCCGGCGGATCCGCTGAACTACGCGGTCGACGCCGAGGGCAAGGCCAGCAAGGTCAGGCCCGACTACCGCAACGCGCAGTCGGTCAAGAGCGTCTGCCTGAACTGCTCCACCGTGTGCGGCATCGAAGGCTTTGTCCAGGACGGCAAGGTGGTCAAGATCCGCGGCAATCCGCTCGATCCCAACGTCGGCAGTTTCATGACCTGCGCGAAGGGCCAGAGCGGGCCGACCATCAACACCTACCCGGAACGCCTGCTGTATCCGCTCAAGCGCGTGGGCAAGCGCGGCGAGGGACTGTGGAAGCGCATCAGCTGGGACGACGCCTATGCCGACATCGCCGCCCGCATCCGCAAGAGCATCATTGAAGGCCATCCGGAGCGCGTGGCGATCCACCAGGGCCGCTCGCGCTACGAGTCGGAGACCGCGCGCTTCCTGAACGCGATCGGTTCGCCGGTACTGCTGAACCACCGCGCGCTGTGCTCGTCGAACAAGCGCGCCGCCAACTACGTGAGCCTGGGCGAGACCGACTGGGAATCGATCGACGCCGAACGCTGCCGCTACTTCCTCAACTTCGGCGCCAATTTCTACGAGGCGCACCAGGGCGGCCTGCACCTGGTCAAGCGCGTGATCAAGGCGCGCTTCGACCACGGCGCCAAGCTGGTGACCTTCGACGTGCGCATGTCGAACACGGCCGGCCGCAGCGACGAATGGTTCCAGCCGATGCCGGGCAGCGAAGGCGCGATCGCGCTGGCGATGGCCCACGTCATCCTGCGCGAGAACCTGCATGACCGCGCCTTCGTCGAAGATTTCGTCCAGCCCGGCGAAGCGCAGCTGCGCGCCTGGCTGGCCGGCTATACGCCGGCCTGGGCGCAGCAGGTGTCCGGCGTGCCGGCGGCCGACATCGAACGCATCGCGATCGAGTTCGCGTCCGCCCGGCCGACGGTCGCGGCCTTCACCAACCGCGGCACCGGCGCCCACTACAACGGTTTCAATGCCGAGCGCGCCGTCGTCATGCTCAACGCGCTGGTCGGCGCGGTCGGCAAGCCGGGCGGCTATTGCTACGGCCTGGACGAAAAGCTGTCGCCGGCGCGCTATCCGGCGCCGCAGCCGGAACCGCCCAAGGTGACGATCCGCACCGACCTCGAAGACCCGCCCGAATGGCCGCTGGCCAACCGCTGGCAGAAGATGAAGGTCGGCCAGGTCGTCTACGACTACCTGAAGCAGGGCCGCGCGCAGCTGGACGTCTATATCAGCTACACGCTGGCCGCGCCGATGACCTGGCCGGAAGGGCGCGCCACCGCGGTCGAGGTGCTGCGCGACGAGAAGCTGATCCCCTTCCACGCCTGCTCGGACATCATCTATTCCGAA
>CAJYQM010000369.1 GCA_913777025.1 uncultured Massilia sp.
GCGCTGGCGGATGGGGACGCCGGCGGGGATGGCCTGGCTGGTCCAGAAGCAGGCGACGTGGGAAGCCAGGGCGGGGGAGGGCGGGTACTCCTGGTAGCGGTTCATATCGATACAGTTCGCTTAATCGATACCTATGATGCATCGCCCCTGCGGAGGCAGGGGCCCGATTTCGTCGCGGGCCGCTAGCAATTTTTACTGACCTTCATGCAAACTTGGGCCCCTGCCTGCGCAGGGGCGACGGTTTTCAAGCCAACGATCCGCGCTCAGTCCAGCTCGTCCTCGTCGGCCCCGCGCGCCAACTGCGGAATCACCTTCACCAGCAGGATGCGCGGCCCGTTGGTCTTCTTGACCACCACGTCGAACTTCGGGAACTCGATACGCTGCCCCTGCTTCGGAATGTCGCCCAGCTTGGCCATCAGCAGGCCGCCGACGGATTCGACTTCATCGAGCCCCATCGCCTCGTTGTCGATGTCGATGCCGAGCACGCGTTCGAGTGAGACGATGGGCAGGCTGGCCTTGCCGATGTAGGTGCCGTCGCCCTGGCGCAGCCAGTCGTTCTCGTTGAGGCGGAATTCGTCGCGGATCTCGCCGACGATGGCGCCCAGCAGGTTGTCCAGCGTGATGAAGCCGACCGGGCGCTTGCCCTTTTCGCCGATCAGGGCGAAGTGCGGGGCGCCGCCGCGGAAACGGCGGAACAGTTCGATGGCCGGGGTGCGCGCCGAGATCGTCTCGACCGGGCGCAGGTGCTCGGTGAGGTCGGTGATCTCCTTGCCGCCCTGCTCCGCGAAGAACAGGTCCTTCAGGTGGATCACGCCCAGCACTTCCTCGCCGTCCTCGTCGAAGTAGGGGTAGCGCGAGAAGCGGTTGCGGCGCATCGTGTCGAGGTTGTCCTCGAGCGAACGGCTGGCATACAGGGCGCTGACCTCGTTAATCGGGCGCATCAGGTCGGCCACCGAGTGCTGGGAAAATTCCAGCGACTGCGCCAGGATGTGGCGCTCGTCGTAGCTGAATTTCTCGCCCGGCATGCTGGTGCCGGTGCGCAGGATCATCTTGAGTTCTTCGTTGGAGTAATGCGTCTCGTGGCCGCCCGCGCCAGACAGGCCGGCCACGCGCAGCACCATGTTGGCGCTGGCGTTCAGCAGCCAGATCGCCGGGTACATGGCCCAGTAGAAGCCGTACAGCGGCACCGCGCTCCACAGGCCCACCGCTTCCGGGATGCGGATCGCCAGCGACTTCGGCGCCAGCTCGCCCACCACGATGTGCAGGAAGGAGATCACGCTGAACGCGACCACGAAGGACACGCCGTGGATGATTTTTTCGGAGGTGACGCCGACCAGGCCGAACACCGGCTCCAGCAGGCTGGCGAAGGCCGGTTCGCCGACCCAGCCCAGGCCCAGCGAGGCGAGGGTGATGCCGAGCTGGCAGGCCGACAGGTAGGCGTCGAGTTGGCTGTGGACCTTGTAGAGGATGCGGCCGCGCAGTCCGCCGGTTTTCGCGATGGCGCGCACGCGGGTCTTGCGCAGGGTGACGATGCCGAATTCGGCCGCCACGAAAAAGCCGTTCAGCGCCACCAGGATCAGCGCGAGAACGACGAACAATACGTTTTGCATATAAAGGTTTATTGATCAAAAGGCAAAGCCTGTGCAGCATTGTACAGTTCAAGCCGCCCCAGGGAGCCCTTTTTGCGCGGCCGCGAGGATGGCTTCCACGGCCGGGTGCTTGATCTTGCGGTCGTTCGAAATCACGTAGAACTGTTCGCGCACGCTCGGTACCTGGCCGATCCGGACCGCGCCGAACTGCGCGGCAACGTCCTGGGCCAGCGCCGCCGGCGCGAAGAACAGGCCGAGACCGCGCCGGCCGAAGGTATTCAGGAGGGCATTGTCCTCGAATTCGCCGACCACGTCAGGCTTGACCTGGTTCTGCACGAACCACTCGTCGAGCTTGCCGCGCAAGGCATTATTGCGCGCCGGCAGCAGGAAGGGCGCGCCGTTCAAATTCTTGGGAAAACTATCCCCGTCGTCATACTGGGCCGCCAGCGCCGGTGTGCCGACCACCACCATCTCGCTTTCGAACAATTGGTGGCTGAACACTTTCAAGGCGCTGCTGGCGCGCACCTCGCGGTCGGTCAGCACCACGTCCAGCTTGTGCAGGGCGAGATCGGCCAGCAGGGCCTCGAACTGGTCTTCGTAGCAGACCAGGCGCACCGGCCGATCCATCTGCGTGACCACTTCCAGCATGCGGTAGGCCGACAGCTTGGGCAGCGAATCCGAGATGCCGACCGTCAGGCGAACGCGACCGCTGTCGGCTTCGTTCAGCGCTTCCTGCATCTGCTCGCCGAGTAGAAAAATCTGGTCGGCATAGTTCATCGCCACCCGTCCGCCCTCGGTCAGCACCAGGCGCCGGCCCTGTTGCGAAAACAGTGTCTTGCCGAGCGATTGTTCGAGCAGCGTCAGTTGCGAGCTGATGGTCTGGACCGCCAGGCCGAGGCGTTCGGCGGCGCGGGTGATACCTCCTTCCTTGGCAACGACCCAAAAGTAATACAGGTGGCGGAAATTGATCTCGTTTTTCATTGTCAATATTGATGCTCAGTATTTTCCGAAGTAATTCTCAAATTATCTTCGCTTTTTCCATTCGCTGCTGGACTTTACACTGCGCCTTGTCAACAAACACATCGCTGACCAAGACAATAACTTAGGGGGTTGATCAACATGAAGCATTTCAGAGTGTCATTCATCGTGACCGCACTCTGCCTGGTGGCATCGGGCTGGTGGGGTTACGAGCACGGGGGGCTGGGCGGGGCGGTGACCGCGGTCGGTATCGCCGCCATCCTGGCCGTGATGGAAGTCTCGCTGTCCTTCGACAACGCGGTGGTCAACGCCTCGGTGTTGAAGACCTGGGACGAGTTCTGGAAAAAACTGTTCCTGGGCGTGGGCATCATCATCGCCGTGTTCGGCATGCGCCTGCTGTTCCCGCTGGTGATCGTGGCGGTGGCGGCGGACTTGGGCCTGGCTGACGTCTGGAAGCTGGCGCTGGAGAACCCGAAAGCGTACTCGCAGCACCTGACCAACCACCACGCGGAAGTGGCGGCCTTTGGCGGCATGTTCCTGCTGCTGGTCTTCCTGAACTTCCTGTTCGATGACGAGAAGGAACACCACTGGCTGGGCCACTTCGAACAAAAGCTGGGTTCGCTCGGCAAGGTGTCCTCGATCTCGGTGATGATCGCGATCGGCGCCTTGATGGCCAGCCTGTCGCTGGTGACGGAAGCGCAGAAGATGGTCGTGCTGATCTCGGGCCTGTGGGGCATCCTGATCTACGTCGGCGTGGATGTGCTGAGTAACCTGCTGGAAGGCTCGGAAGAGGGCGGCGGCGAGGTCGGCGAGATGGTCAAGCGCGGCGGTATCGGCGGTTTCCTGTACCTGGAAGTGCTGGATGCATCGTTCAGCTTCGACGGCGTGATCGGCGCCTTCGCGATCACCAACGACGTCGTGATCATCATGCTGGGCCTGGCGATCGGTGCGATGTTCGTGCGTTCGCTGACGGTCTACCTGGTGGAAAAGGGCACGCTCGACCAGTACGTCTTCCTGGAGCACGGCGCGCACTATGCGATCGGTATCCTGGCGTTCATCATGCTGGCAAGTATGAAGTTCCACGTGCCGGAGATCGTGACCGGCCTGGCGGGTGTAGCCTTCATCGGCGCCTCGGTATGGTCGTCGATCCGCTACCGCAAGAAGCAGGAAGCGTTTGGATTGGATAAGAAAGCGGTCGCACACGTCGAATAAGGCGGCCGTTGCAAGGATCTGCGGCGAATGGCAGAACGTAGGGTGGACGCGGACGGCGAGTCAGCTTGCTGTCCACGCGTTCAACGATCGCAAAGGAACCTGCGGCGAATGGCAGAACACCAGTTCGCTGCAAGTAGTACCAGGGTGTTCACAATAACTTGAAGGAGAACCAATCATGGCAATCAGTCTGCAAAAAGGCGGCAACGTCAACCTGTCGAAAGAAGCACCGGGCCTGTCGAGCCTGAAGCTGGGCCTGGGCTGGGACGTCCGCGCCACCGACGGCGCCGCATTCGACCTGGACGGCGTGGCCTTCCTGCTGAACCAATCGGGCAAGGTGCGTTCGGACGCCGACTTCATCTTCTACAACAACGCCAAGTCGTCCGACGGTTCCGTCACCCACTCGGGCGACAACCGCACTGGCGCCGGCGAGGGCGATGACGAGACTTTGAACATCGACCTGTCCAAGGTCCCGGCCGACGTCGACCGCGTGGTGCTGGCCGTCACCATCCACGAAGGCGACGTGCGCCGCCAGAACTTCGGCATGGTCGGCAAGGCCTTCATCCGCTGCATCAACGCCGCCAACAACAGCGAGATCGCCCGCTACGACCTGTCCGAAGACGGTTCGACCGAGTCGGCCATGATCTTCGGCGAGGTGTATCGTAACGGCGCGGACTGGAAGTTCCGCGCAGTCGGCCAAGGCTTCAACGGCGGCCTGGGGCCCCTCGCCAAGAGCTACGGCGTGGCTGTTTAATTTATTTGCCGCTGCCCGCGTCGCCGTACGTGGGCAGTACCCTGAAAGGAAGCCAAATGCCAGTATTTACCGTAACCGGGGATGTCGATCCCTTCCTGCACGTGTCGATGAAGCGCGGCGAGACCATCTACTGCGAGTCGGATGCGATGGTCATGATGGAATCGACGCTCGACCTCAAGGGCAAGATGAAGGGAGGATTGGGCAGCGCGCTGATGCGCACCTTCGCCAACGGCGAATCCTTCTTCCAGCAGCACATCGAGGCGACCCGCGGCGACGGCGACTGCCTGCTGTCGCCGACCCTGCCGGGCGCGATGCAGGTGGTCGATTGCGGACCCAGGCAGTACATCATCAGCGACGGCGCCTTCGTGGCGGCCGGCTCCGGCGTCGACCTGAAGGTGCGCACCCAGAGCGTGGGCAATGCGCTGTTCGCCCAGAGCGGCGGCTTCTTCGTCACCGAGACGCAGGGCTCGGGCCAGGTGGTGGTGTCCGGCTTCGGTTCGATGAACGAGCTGGAAGTCGAGCCGGGCAAGGACGCGATCATCGACAACTCGCACGTGGTGGCCTGGGATTCGACCCTGCACTACGAGGTGTCCGTGACGACCGGCCAGAGCAGCGGCTTCCTCGGCAACCTGATCAACAGCCAGACCAGCGGCGAAGGCATCGTCCTGCGCTTCTCGGGTCGCGGCAAGATTTACGTCTGCTCGCGCAACCGCAATGCATTCAAGGCCTGGATGCAGTCGCCGTCGCGTTAACAGAAATAATTAACTTGGATCCCCGCCTTCGCGGGGACTACGCTTAAATCCCCGCCTTTGCGGGGACGACGATTAAGGAGTCAACATCATGAGTGTCAACCTGCAAAAAGGTCAGAAGATCTCGCTGGAGAAGGAAGCCGGCGGCGCGCTGTCGCGCGTGACGATGGGCCTGGGCTGGGACGTCGCCAAGAGCAAGGGCTTCTTCGGCTTCGGCGGCGGCAAGGGCGAAGCGGTCGACCTGGACGCATCCGTCGTGCTGTTCGACGAATCCAACCGCCCGGTCGACGTGGTCTGGTTCCGCCAGCTGAAAAGCCGTGACGGCAGCATCGTCCACACCGGCGACAACCGCACCGGCGCCGGCGACGGCGACGACGAACAGATCATCGTCGACCTGAACGCGGTGCCGGCCACCGTCAAATCGCTGGTGTTCACCGTGAACAGCTTCACCGGCCAGAACTTCTCGACCGTCGCGAACGCCTTCTGTCGCATCATCAATGCCGGCAACCAGCAGGAAATCGCGCGCTACGACCTGTCGGTGACGGGCTCGCACACGGCCCAGATCATGGCCAAGCTGTACCGCCACAACGGCGAGTGGAAGATGCACGCGATCGGCGAGAACGGCAGCGGCCGGACTTTCGACGACCTGATGCCGCAGATCGTGCCGCATCTCTGATCAGACTATGACGGCGCGCGTCCATCGATAGACGCGCCCGTCGAAGAATCCCGCGGGCGGCCCCCTGCCTGCGAGATTGGGTGCTTGGGACCCATCTTTAACGGCTCTGCTTGCAGGGCCGTCTTTTTTTCCGGTATCAGCCGTGCCGCGCCATCAGCTCGGCCACCCAGTCCATGAAGACCCGCAGCCTGGTGCTGACGTAGCGGTTCGGCGGGAACGCGACGTACATCGGCATCGGATCGATGCGCCAGTCTTCCAGCAGGGGCAGCAGCTCGCCGCGCTCCACGTGCGGCCTGGCCATGTAGTCCGGCAGCCAGAGGACGCCCAGGCCCGCCAGGCCGGCGGCCAGGTAGCCGTTGCCGTCGTCGATGGCGAGCAGGTAGCGGCCCTGCACGTCCACCTGCTCGCCGTCGCGCCGCATCTCGATCGGATAGGTCTTGCCGGTACGCGCCGACAGGAAGCCGACGATGTGCTGCCGCGCGTCTTCCAGCTCGCGCGGATGGGATGGCGTCCCGGCCTGCGCCAGGTAGTCCGGCGCGGCATACATCTTGAGCGCCAGGTCGCCCACATGGCGGGCGCGCAAGAATTGTTCGGTCGGTTCGCCGCCGCGCACCACGCAATCGACGTTCTCGCCGATCAGGTCGACCATGCGGTCGCTGGCGCCCACGTCCAGCCGGATGTCGGGATACCTGGCGAAGAAGCCGGGCAGGGCGGGCACCAGGACCATGCGGGCGAAGGGACTGGGCACGTCCACCCGCAGTTTCCCCTTGGGGGCGGTGGAGGCGCCGGGCAGGCTGGTTTCGGCGTCGTCCAGGTCGGACAGCAGGCGGACGGCGCGCTCGTAATAGACGGCGCCGTCGGCCGTCACGTTCAGCCTGCGCGTGGTCCGGTTCAGCAGGCGTACGCGCAACCTGGCTTCCAGTTGCTGTATCAGCTGCGTCAGGCTGGCCCTGCTCATGTGCAGCGTTTCCGCCGCTTTGGTGAAGCTGCCCGCCTCGACCACCCGCACGAACGCCTTCATCGCATCGAAACGATCTATATGCACCCCATTTGAATTGTTTGGATTATACGAACAGTGATGACGCGTCTTGACGATTTATTTGGAAATGACAAGCGCATAAAGTGGTGCCGCTAGCGATACCGATCCGCATCCAACCCACTGATATGAAGGAACATCATGACCAAGCGCGACATTGTTTTTCCGCCCGGACGCCAGGCGCTGTATGAAAAGAACCGCTACTCGCCGGCGATCCGCTCCAACGGCTTCCTGTTCGTGTCGGGGCAGGTGGGCAGCCGCGAGGATGGCTCGCCCGAGCCCGACCTGGAAGCCCAGGTCAGGCTGGCCTTCGAGAACCTGAACGGCATCCTGCACGCCGCCGGCGGCAGTTTCGAGGACGTGGTCGACGTCACCGTCTTCATCGTCGATCCGCCATCGAACTTCGAGACGATCCTGAAGGTGATGGGCGAGTATTGGGGCGAGGCGCCCCATCCGACCCTGACGGGGATCGGCGTGACCTGGCTCTACGGTTTCCAGTTCGAGATCAAGGTGATCGCCAGGCTGCCGGAAGGCAGTCCGGGCCAGGCACAGGCCGCCTAGAAGCAGTCCGGCGCTCCCCGGCGATCACACCTGTCAAACTACGTGCTTTCACGTCGCCGCCAGGAACCGATCGCCGGGAACGCCCCGATGCTGAACACGATACAAGACCTGATGCGCCCCCCGCCGGGCATGGCATTCGACTTCAGCCAGCCCGCCGGCGAGCCCGCGCTGACGCCGGCCGACGGCGTCTCCTGGCGCATCTTCGCCAACCCGGTCGCCCTGTTCGTCGGCGGGGTGACGGCGGTGCTGCTCGAACTGGCCGAACCCTCGGTGCGCTCGGGCGTCTGGGACCACAGCAGCTTCCAGCGCGATCCCTTGATGCGGCTGCGGCGCACCGGCTTCGCGGCGATGATGACGGTCTACGGCCCGCGCACGGCCACGGAGCAGCTGATCGCGCGCGTGGTCAGGATGCACGGCCACGTGCGGGGCAGCACGCCCGATGGCATCCGCTACCACGCCAACGATCCGCGCCTCCTCGACTGGGTGCATGCGACCGCCACCTTCGGCTTCACCGAGGCTTATCACGCCTACGTCCGGGCCCTGTCGGCGGGCGAGAAGGATGCCGCCTTCCTCGAGGGCGGGCCATCCGCAGGGCTGTACGGCGCGACCGGGGCGCCGCGTTCCTGGCGTGAATGGGAAAGGCTGCTTGCGACGACCGCCCCCGGGCTGGAGGGATCGGCCATCCTGGCCGACTTCATGCGCATCATGGGCGAGGCGGCGATCCTGCCCGCGCCGCTGCGACCGCTGCAGCGGCTGCTGGTGCGCGCCGCCGTCGAGATCACGCCTGCGCCGGTGCGCTCGCTGCCGCAACTGCGCGAGCGCGGCCTGCGCTTCGGCGAGGCCGCCCTGGTGCGCACGCTGGCGCGCGGCGCCGCGCTGCTGCCGCTGGGGGATACGCCGCCGGTGCAGGCGGCCCGGCGGCTGAATAGGGCCAAGAGATGATGTCCCCGGCAGCCGGCAACATAGAAAAGAACAGTTCATGGCCGAGTGGACACGCACGCATGAACATGACGTTTTGCGCGGCGCGCCGCTTCGATCGAACCCGGTCAGTGCACGCTCTTCTGCACCAGCGCCGTGCCGATGCCGTGGCGGCGGCCTTCGCTGACCGCCGTCACGGTGCCGTCCGGATTGAACACGATGGCGTTCGCCGCGCCGATTTCTTCCGGCGGCGGGCTGGCTTCCCATTTGTGGCCGAAGGCTTCCAGCGACTTCGCCTGGGCGCTGCCGACGAAGCCCGGCTCGACCGAGGTCTCCAGGGCGTTGCGCTGCGACAGGCGCGGTGCGTCGATCGCCTGGTCCATCGGCATGCCGAGGTCGAGGTAGTTGACGATGGTCTGCAGCACCGTGGTGATGATGGTGGCGCCGCCCGGGCTGCCGATGGTGAAGGCCGGCTTGCCATCCTTGAGCACGATGGTCGGCGCCATGCTCGAGCGCGGGCGCTTGCCGGCTTCGGGGATGTTGGGGGCGGGGCCGGTGAAGTCGAAATCGGTCATCTCGTTATTCAGCAGGAAGCCGTAGCCTGGCACCACGATGCCGCTGCCGCCCCAGGATTCGATGGTGAAGGTGTAGGCGACGACGTTGCCTTCCTTGTCCGAGACGGTCAGGTGGGTCGTGTGCAGGCCTTCCTGCTGGATCACGCCCTGGCGCGGGCGCTGCGGATAGCTTTGGTCGTTCTCGTATAAAAAGGCGTCGCCGGCAGGGACCACGCCGGCGGCCTTGGCGGGACGGATGAGGGAGCGGCGCTGGGCCGCGAACTGCTTCGAGAGGATGCCGTCCACCGGTGCGTCGACGTATTCCGGGTCGGCAAGGTAGGCGTTGCGGTCTGCGAAGGCCAGGCGCGAGGCTTCCAGGTACAGGTGCTCGACGTTCGGGCGCCCCATCTTCTTGAGGTCGAAGCCTTCCAGGATATTCAGCGCCTCCGCCACCGCGATGCCGCCGCTGCTGGGCAAAGGCATACCGTATAGATCGTAGCCGCGATAGGTCGAACGGATCGGCTGGCGGATACGCGCCTCGTAATTGGACAGATCAGCCAGCGTCATGTTCCCGGTACGCACCGAGACGCCCTGCGCCAGCGGCGGCCGGTTGACGGCGTCGACCACGGCCTGGGCCATCGGCCCCTGGTAAAAGCCTTTGTAGCCCTTGGCCGCCAGTTCGCGGTAGGCGCGCGCCAGGTCCGGGTTCTTCAGCACCGTGCCGGCCGGGATCGCCTTGCCGTTTCTCAGGTAGAGCTGGCTGGTGCTCGTGAATTGTTGAAATTTCCTTTCATTTTCTGCCACCAGATGAGAGAAAGTTTCATTGACCATGAAGCCCTTGGTGGCCACGTCGATGGCTGGCGCCAGCACCTGCTTGAACGACATCGTGCCGTAGCGCTCCAGCGCCTCGTGCCAGCCGCGCACCGTGCCCGGCACGCCGACCGAGGCGCCGCTGGCCACGGCCGTCTCGAAATCGATCGGCTTGCCGTTCTCGAGGAAGACCGAGGGACTGAAGGCGGCGGGCGCCGTCTCGCGGTGGTCGATCGTGACCACGCGCTTGTCCCTGGCCAGGTAGATGACCATGAAGCCGCCGCCGCCGATGCCGCAGCTGAACGGGTCGGTCACGCCCAGCGTCGCCGCGGCGGCGACCGCCGCATCGATCGCGTTGCCGCCCTTGTTCAGGATGGCCAGCGCCGATTGCGAGGCTTTTTCGCTGATGGTGGCGACCGCGCCGCCGGTGCCGGTGGCGACCGGCGTCTTGGCGAAGGCGAGGGGTGGCGTCAGCGCGATCGACAGGATCAGCGCGCCGGCAAGGGTTCTGGCGGTTGGGGTCATGGGCGGCATCTTCAAAAAGAATGGAAAACGTTCATGGCGCGGACACCTTGAGCGTGACGGCAATCAGTTCGGCCGGCCGCGTGGAGGGAACGCGCGCCGGCGGCAGGGCGCCCAGGTCGAGCGCCACGCGCGCGCCGTGCAGCGCGGCCGGCACGGCGACCGGCTGGTCCGGCCCGAGCGTGAATTCTTCCTGGCCGCCGGGGCCGGCGACGATGAAGCGGAAGGCCAGGCGCCCGGCCCAGATGCAATGCGTGTTGGGCGGGCAGCGGCTGTCGCTGAAGCTGTCGTAGGTGATGCGCAGGCCGCGCGCCACGTCGACGCTCTGCTGCGGCTTGAGTACGTAGGTCGCATCAATCACCGGTGCGCTGGCGCAGCCGGCCAGGGCGAGCAGCAGGGTGGCGATCAGGTGCGGCAGCGGCCGGGACGGCGTCATCGGGGCATCCGGAGATTTGCGTGATGCCAATGATAGCAAAGTCGTCCGCCGGGGCAGGGCCGGGACACCTCAGCCGAATCGACCTGGAGGGACTGGAGTTCCCGGGCGAGCTGGCGCTGGCTGCCTTACTCCGCCGCGGGCGGCTGCGGCTGCGCTGCGGCGGCCTCCGGCAGGCTCACATGCGGCAGCAACAACAGCACCACCAGCCCGACCAGTACGATGATGGTGCCGGCCCCGAAGATGTTGGCGATCGCATGGCGGTAGACCGCCTGCAGCGCCGGCGCCAGCGTCACGCCGGAGCCCGCCGTGGCCGCCGCCGCGACGCCGTGCGCATGCAGCTGGTGCGCCAGGATCGCGCCGGAACCGGTCACGCCGAGCAGGCCGCCGAGCGAGCGGAAAAAGGTCAGCATGGCGGTGCCGACGCCGCGCCGCTGCAGCGGCAGCGCATACTGCACGACGATGGTCATGTTCGGCATCACCAGGCCCAGGCCGGCGCCCAGCATGAAGATCGCCGGTTCGATGACCGAATAACCCTGGCCGCTGTCCATGCCCCAGGCCAGCACGCCAAAGGCCAGCACCGCCACCGTCAGGCCGCCGACCTGCACCTGTTTGTACTTGTTGGCGCGCGAGAGCACGCGGCCGTTGAGGGTGCTCGACACGATCATCCCGACCATCATCGGCACCGTCATCATGCCGGAATGGGCCGGGCTGCTGTTCATGACGAGCTGGAAGAACAGCGGGAAGAACACGCTGGCGCCCATCAGGCCCATGAAGGTCAGCGCCATCACGATGCTCGCCACGTTGAAGACGCGGTTGGCGAACAGGTCGGGCGGCAGCACCGGCTCGGGCACGCGGCGAAGGTGGAACACCAGCCAGGTGCCGAGCACCGCGGCCAGCACCGCGCACACCTTGATCTGGGGCGCGTCCCACGGCCATTCGGTGCCGCCCAATGCCAGCACCAGCAGCAGCGCGACGATGGTCCCGGTCAGCAGCACCGAACCGAGATAGTCGATGCGGTGGGCATGGGTGCGCACGGGCTTGCGCAGCGAACGCGCGATCGCCCAGAACGCCAGCGCGCCGACCGGCAGGTTGATGAAGAAGATCCAGTGCCAGGACAGCAGGTCGGTCATCACGCCGCCCAGCACCGGGCCCAGGATGCTGGTAATCGCGAACACGATGGCGATCGAGCCCTGGCGCTTGGCACGGTCCTGCGGCGCCACCAGGTCGCCGATGATGATCTGGGCCAGCGGCATGAAGCCGCCCGAGCCGAGGCCCTGGACCGCGCGGAATACGATGAGCTCCGTCATGTCGCGCGCCAGCCCGCACAGCACGGAGCCGATCAGGAAGGTGGCCAGCGCGGTGAAGATCATCGGGCGGCGGCCGTACTGGTCGGCCAGCTTGCCGTACAGCGGCATGGTGGCGGTCGAGGCCAGCACGTAGGCTGTCACGACCCAGGACAAATGGGCCATGCCGCCCAGGTCGGCGACGATGCGCGGCAGGGCGGTGGCGACGATGCTCTGGTCGAGCGCGCCCAGGCCGAGCACGGCCATCAGCGACAGGTAGACCGAGCGGATCTCGCGCTCGGTGACGGGGGAGGCGGTGTCGAGGTGCGGGTTCTGGGTCATGGCTGGGCGATGATGGTGAGCGGTTCGATGGCGGCGGCCAGCTGGCGCAGCTGGTCGGGCGACAGGCGCGCCACGCGCTGCGACAGCCAGTCGATGCGGCGGGCGCGCAATTCCTCCAGGCGCGCCTGGCCTTCCCGGGTGAGTTGCAGGCCGCTGCGGCGCCGGTCCTGCGGGTCGGGGGCGCTGCGCGCAAGCAGGCCGGCGCTCTCCAGCGCTTTCACTTGCGGACTCATGGTCGGGGTGCGCACCTGCTGCATGCGCGCCAGTTCGGCCACCCCGATGCCGGGATGCTCGCCGACGCTGTGCAGCAGCATGGTCTGCAGCAGCGACAGGCCGCTGTCCTGGCGTTCGGCGTCACGGCGCATGGCGCGCATCAGGCTTTTCAGGGCGGTGCGCAAGTCTTCCGAGACTTGCTGGACGGGATCCGGGGTCGTATTCATGTGATAAGTTAGGTAGGCTACCTAACTATATTACACGAACCGGTCCGGGACAGGTATCCTTGATGAGGATGTGCAATGATTATCAATCGAACAGGGAGTGCAAGATGAAGCGCTTGACCGCAGCGGATTTCGACCCGGAAGTCCTGAAACTCTTCGACGGCTATGTGCACGGCCAATTGTCGCGCCGCGATTTCCTGTCGCGCGCGGGCCGCTACGCCGTCGGCGGTGGCACCGCGGCCACCCTGCTGGCGCAGTTGTCGCCGACCTTTGCGGCGCCGGTCGTGGCCACGAACGACGCGCGCCTGAAGACCCGTTACCAGGAATTCCCGTCGCCGCAGGGCTATGGCAAGCTGCGCGGCTACCTGGCGATGCCGGCAGATGCCAAGGGTAAATTGCCGGCGGTCTTGGTGGTGCATGAAAACCGCGGCCTGAACCCGCACATCGAGGACGTCACGCGCCGCCTGGCGCTCGAGGGTTTCATCGCCTTTGCGCCGGATGCGCTGTTCCCGCTGGGCGGGTACCCGGGGGACGAGGACAAGGCGCGCGCGCTGTTCCCGAAGCTGGACCAGGCCAAGACGCGCGCCGATTTCGTCGCCGCGGCCCAGCTTTTGAAGACGCTGCCCCAGGCCAGCGGCAAGGTCGGCGTGGTCGGTTTCTGTTATGGCGGCGGCATCGCCAATTACCTGGCGACCCAGTTGCCGGACCTGGCGGCCGCGGTGCCCTTCTATGGCATGCAGCCGCAGGCGGCCGATGTCGCCCGCATCAAGGCGCCGCTGTTGATCCACGATGCCGGCAAGGACGAACGCATCCTGGCCGGCTGGCCCGCGTATGAGGCCGCGCTGAAGGCGAACAAGGTGAACTACCAGCATTTCACCTATGAGGGTGTCGAGCACGGCTTCAACAACGACACCACGCCGCGCTACGACGAGGCGGCCGCCAAGCTGGCGTGGGGCCGCACTGTCGCCTTCTTCAAGGAAAAGCTGGCTTGATCAAAAACAAACCGGGGTCAGAGCCCGGTTTTTAGCAATAGCTTCTAGGCTATTTCCAAAATTCGCGCTCTGACCCCGGTTTGCGCCAAAACAAAAAGGCACCCGAAGGTGCCTTTCTCATTGCTGCGGTGATGAATCAGACGTAAGCAGCCAAAGCCGTTTTCATCTTCTTCAGCGCGGCGGTCTCGATCTGGCGGATACGCTCGGCCGACACGCCGAACTCTTCCGCCAGCGTGTGCAGCGTCGCACCCGAGCCGTCGTCGTTGGCCAGCCAGCGCGCTTCGACGATGCGGCGCGAACGCGGGTCCAGCTTGCCGAGCGCGGTTTCCAGGCCTTCCGACTGCAGGCGCACCACCTCTTCGGCTTCGAGCACCTTGGTCGGCTCTTGCTGGTCCGACGACAGGTAGGCGATCGGCGAGAATTTGTCGTCTTCGTCGTCGGTCGGCGCTTCCAGCGCGATGTCGCGGCCCGAGAGGCGGGTTTCCATCTCGACGACTTCTTCGCGCTTGACGTCGAGCAGCTTGGCCAGGTCGTCGACTTGCTGCGGCGACATGGCGTCCAGACCTTGCTTGTTGCTGCGCAGGTTGAAGAACAGCTTGCGCTGGGCCTTGGTCGTGGCGACCTTCACCAGGCGCCAGTTCTTCAGGATGTATTCATGCATCTCGGCCTTGATCCAGTGCATGGCATACGACACCAGACGCACGCCCTGGTTCGGGTCGAAACGTTTGACTGCCTTCATCAGGCCGATATTGCCTTCCTGGATGAGGTCGGCGTGCGGCAAGCCATAGCCCAGGTAACCGCGCGCGATCGATACGACCAGGCGCAGGTGGGACATCACCAGCTTCTGCGCGGCGTCCAGGTCATTGTTGTCCCGCAGCCGCGTTGCCAGCGAGACCTCTTCCTCGTGGGACAGCATCGGCAGACGATTGACCGCCGAGATATAGGCGTCGATATTGCCGATATTGCCGTTGAAACCGAGTCCCAGAGCACGGCTGCCAGCAGGAACCAATGCGGATTGTGCGGACATAGTCATTCCCCCTTAGAGTAAGCTGTACTGCATCGTCCATCTGCCATGATCCGTACCCCGAAGGCGTAACCGCATGGCTTGTACCGGATGCGAGACGTTGTGCTATCGAGCCACCAAACGTCATGTACGGACACTATATTAGCACTCTCTTGAAGTGAGTGCCAGAAGCCTCCATGTTCCCGGTGACGCGTTTAAGTTTCACTAAAGTGTTGCTTTTAGGAATTAAATTGAAGCGCGTTTCAACTGTAGGGCAGAGTCGAACGATGCAGTTGATTTAACTCAAACGAGACATATATATCGTTTGAATTCCGTTGAAGACAGGTTAGGCGAGACAGTGTTCGCCTTCTGTGGGGTGGCGCACGTAGGCCTGTAGGCGTAAACCCCGCGTCCGCCGCAGGTTTGGCTGGCCAGCAGCGGACGGGTTAGCGAAAAACTATTATTTCAGCCTTGCCAGATGACGCTGCACCGACAGCAGCGCGCCGACCAGCCCGAGCGCGGCGCTGATTGCCAGCAGGCCGGCCACGCCCAGCGGCGGCAGCGCGGCCAGCTGGAATTCCGACGCGTACAGGCGCGCGAACTCGGCGATGGCCGTGTTCAGCGGACGCAGCGCCAGCGCTACCGCGCCCAGGGCGACGGCGCCCGAACACAGGCCGAGCAGGGCGCCGGTGTAATAGAAGGGGCGGTGGATGAAGTTGTCGGTCGCGCCGAGCAACTTCGAGACTGCAATCTCTTCCTTCTGGGTCAGCACTTGCAGGCGGATGGTATTGAACACCACCGCGATCACGACCACGCCCAGCGTCACGGCCAACAGCAACAAGGCCAGCCGCAGCACGCCCAGCAGCGCAGCCAGGCGCTTGACCCAAGCCGAGTCGACCTGCACCGACTCCACGCCCGGCAGCTGGCGCATGTGGTCGGCCAGCAAGTCCACGCGCGCCGCATCGGCACGGGCTGCGGAAGTCGTAAAGCCTTCCAGCTTCATCACGTAGCTGTCCGGCAAGGGATTGTCGCCCAGGGTCTCGATGACGTCGGCGATGTCGCTCCTGGTTTTCAGGCTGTCGAGCGCCTGTTCGCGCGGCACGAAGCTGATCCTGGCGTGGCTGCCGGCCAGCAACTGCTGCAGCTGGGGCGCCAGCGCCTGCGCGTCCTCGCGCGGCACGCCGGGTTTCATGAACAGGCTGATCTCGGGGTCCACCGAAAGCTGTTCGGACAGCGGCCTCACGTTGTCGAGCAGGGTCAGGCCGGCAAAGGGCAGCGCGAGCGCCACCGCCACGACCAGCACGTTGAACAGGAAGCTGCCGGGGGATTTGCGGATGGTGGCGAGGGCGCCGCCAAAGGCGAAGCGGTGCTGGCGGAACCAGATGTTCATGCTGCACCTCCAGCCAGCACGCGGCCCTGTTCCAGGCGGATCACGCGCGCGGCGCTGTCCAGGATCTGTTCGTCATGGCTCGAGATCACGCAGGTCACGCCGGCGGCGTGGAAGGCGTGCAGGGCGCCGATGACGCGGTCGGCCGCTGCACGGTCGAGGTTGGCGGTCGGTTCGTCGGCCAGGATGATCTGCGGCCGGTTGACGATGGCGCGCGCGATCGCCACGCGCTGCTGTTCGCCGCCCGAGAGTTCCATCGGATGCGCCCTGGCGCGTTCCAGCAGCCCGACCTTGTCGAGCGCGGCGCGCGCGCGTTCCGCCGCCTGCGCCTTGGGCGCGCCGCTGACGATCAGCGGCAGCATCACGTTGGCCAGGATGTTGCGGTCGTTCAGCAGGCGCTGGTGCTGGAAGATCAGGCCCAGGTTGCGCCGCAGGAAAGGCACGCCGGCCTTGCCCAGCTTGCCCAGGTCCTGGCCGTTGACGATCACGCGGCCCGAAGTCGGGCGCTCGATCGCGGCCACCATCTTCATCAGCGTGGACTTGCCGGCGCCGGACGGGCCGGCCAGGTACACCAATTCACCCTTGCCGATGTTCAGCGACACCTCGCTCAAGGCGAGCGCGTCGGCGGAGTATTTTTTCGAGACGGACTGGAATTCGATCATGCGCGGTTCATCTCAGCTTAGCCCAGCAGCGCCTCGGCGAATTCGTCGGCACTGAAGGGCTGCAAGTCCTCCAGCTTCTCGCCGACGCCGATGAAGTACACCGGCACCGGACGGGTGCGTGCGATCGCGGCCAGGATGCCGCCCTTGGCGGTGCCGTCCAGCTTGGTGATCACGAGGCCGGTCAGCTGCAGCGCATCATCGAAGGCCTTGACCTGCGCCAGCGCGTTCTGGCCGGTGTTGCCGTCGATGACCAGCAGGACTTCGTGCGGGGCGTCATCCATGCCCTTGCCGATCACGCGCTTGATCTTCTTGAGCTCTTCCATCAGGTGCAGCTGGGTCGGCAGGCGGCCGGCGGTGTCGACCATGACGACGTCGACGCCGCGCGCCTTGCCCGACTGGACCGCGTCGTAGGCCACCGCGGCGGGGTCGCCCGACTGCTGCGAGATCACGGTCACGTTGTTGCGCTGGCCCCAGACCATCAGCTGCTCGCGCGCGGCGGCGCGGAAGGTGTCGCCCGCGGCCAGCAGCACCGACTGGTCGAAGCGCTGCATGTGCTTGGCGAGTTTACCGATGGTGGTGGTCTTGCCGGCGCCGTTCACGCCGGCGATCATCATGACAAGCGGCTCGTGGCGGCCCAGTTCCAGCGGCTTTTCGAGCGGACGCATCAGGTCGACCAGCAATTCCTTCAGCGCGCCCTTGACGGCGGCGGCGTCCAGCAGCTTGTCTTCCTTGACCTTGCGGCGCAGGTTGTCGAGCAGGTACTGGGTCGCGTCCATGCCGGCGTCCGACATCAGCAGCGCGCCTTCCAGCTCTTCGTACAGGTCTTCGTCGATGCGCGCGCCGACGAACAGCAGCGACAGGTTGTTCGAGGTCTTGGCCAGGCCCGCCTTCAGGCGCGCCATCCAGGATTTCTTCTTCTCCGTCTCGTTGCCGGGACGCTCGGCGGTCTCGGGGAAGAGCTGGCCTTCGTAGCCGTTCGAGAGGAGGGCGGCGTCCTCGGCGATCTTGCTTGCGACCGGATCGACGTTGGTGGCGTCGCGCGCGGGCGGCGATTCCGGTTCGGGCGGTGCCTCGGGGGTGGACTCGGGGACCGGTTCGGGGGCGAGCGCGCCGTCGCGGCCGCCGAACAGGCGGCTCAGGAAGCCGGGCTGCTCGGCAGGCTGCTCGGCGGGCGCTGCCTGCGCGGCGGCGTCGGCCGGTGCCGCGGTCTCGGCTTCAGGTTTTTTCTTTTTGAAGAAACTAAACATTGTGGTGTCGGGAGGGAGCTGCATGCCATGTCCGCGGCGCGGACATGTGGAAAAGGGTCGCGCGTATTCTACCAGAGCGAGCAAGTGTTGCTTCGTACGTGCTGACTGGAAGGCAAGCTGCCGTGCTTGCCGAATGGGCAGCGTCCATACGGCGAGCCGGACGAAATGTGGCGCCGATGTTGCTCATCAGTTTGCGCTGTCGGCGCTGGCTGGCACACTGGGGTCATTTGCTTCGCCAGGGAGGGTATCGTGTTCATTGCCAGACTCTTCAAGCGGCTCATCAGTGGCGCGCTGCCGCTGCGCAACCTCATCGCCTGGATCTTCATCGCGCTGGTAGCGCTGTTCCTGACGCATCCTTCGGGCGGGCCGTTCAGCGCCACGGGGATGCAGGTGCCGTGGCCGGCCGAGCTGGGCTTGAACGACGGCCCCGGCCTGCCACCCGCGAACCCGGCGCATTGACCAATGAAGATGCGTCAGGCGGCCAGCGCCCGGCTGCGCACCGCCTTCGCATCGCGCACCGGCGGCTGGCCGAACAGCCGCGCGTAATCGCGGGTGAACTGTGGCACGCTCTCGTAGCCGACCGCGAACGCCGCGCCGCTCGCATTCATCCCCATCGCCACCATCAGCCGGCGCGCTTCGATCAGGCGCAGCTGCTTCTGGAACTGCAGCGGCGACAGCGAGGTCGCGGCGCGGAAGTGCTGGTGGAAGGACGAGGGGCTCATGCCGGCGGCGGCGGCCAGCCTTTCCACCGGCAGCGCCTGCGCGAATTCGGCGCGCAGCAGGGCAACCGCGCGCGCCACCCGGCGGGCACGGCTGTCCTGCCCGCCCAGTCGCCGGATCGCCGCGCCGTGGCGGCCGGCCAGCAGCCAGTAATGCAGTTCGCGCACCAGCGGCGCATGCAGGATGGGCACGGCATCCGGGCGTTCGAGCAGGCGCATCAGGCGCAGGGCGACGGCCGCGACGTCGTCGTCGGTGCGCTCGAAGCGCACCGGAATGTCATCTTCCTCTGCTTCCGGCCTCATCTGGCTGGCCAGGTCGGCGATGATGGCCGGATCGAGTTCGAGCACCAGCGCCAGGTAGGGCTCCGCCAGGCTGGCGCGCGTGACCTGGCTGACCGTCGGCACGTCGGCCGTGATCAGGAGCGAGTCGCCGGCCTGGAAATCGACACCCCGGTTGCCGAAGACGACGTGCTTGGTGCCTTGCAGGACCAGGCAAGCCAGCGGGCGCGGGATCGCATGCAGCAGGCCGCTGGGCGCGCAGGCGCGCACGGTGCTCAAGCCGGGGATGGGCGAGGGCGCCACGCCGTCGGGGCCGGCGTGGGCGTCGGTGTAGTGCTGGATGGCGTCGCGCAGGGAAGTCATGGCGCAAGATTACACCCTGCCCGCGGCGGCGTGCACGCCGTCTGGAGGATTTGGCAAGGCCGGACGAGATTCCGGCAACCGGCGGCCGGCCCGCGCTTCGATGATGGAGGCTCTTTCACACACCGACAGGAGCCCACCATGACCACCACCACCACCATCGCGCTCGTCACCGGCGCCAGCCGCGGCCTCGGCCGCAATACCGCGCTGGCCATCGCCCGCGGCGGCGGCGACGTCATCCTGACCTACCGCAGCCGCGCCGACGAGGCCCGGGCCGTGGTCGCCGAGATCGAGGCCCTGGGCCGCCGTGCCTGTGCCTTCCAGCTCGATACCGGCGACATCGACGCGTTCCCGGCCTTCGTCGAGGGCCTGCGCGCCGCCCTGGCCAGCCACTGGGGACGCGACAGCTTCGACCACCTGGTCAACAACGCCGGCCACGGCGACTATGCGCCGATCGGCCAGACCACCGAGGCCCAGTTCGACGGCCTGGTCAAGGTCCACTTCAAGGGCGTGTACTTCCTGACCGAAGCCCTGCTGCCGCTGATCGCGGACGGCGGACGCATCGTCAACCTGTCGTCGGGCCTGACGCGCGTGACCTTCCCGGGCTACGCGGCGTACGCGGCGGTCAAGGGCGCGGTCGAGGTGTTGACGCGCTACCTGGCGCGGGAACTGGGCGCGCGCGGCATCGCCGTCAACACGGTGGCGCCGGGCGCCATCGAGACCGACTTCGGCGGCGGCGCGGTGCGCGACAACCCGGACATCAACAAGCTGTTCGCCGACATGACAGCACTGGGCCGCGCCGGCGTGCCGGACGATATCGGGCCGATGATCGCGAGCCTGTTGAGGACGGATAATCGCTGGGTGACCGCCCAACGCATCGAGGTGTCGGGCGGGCAGGGGATCTGAACGTCAGCCGGCCTTGGCCGCCTGGGCGTTCCTGCGGATAGTCTCCAGCGTCGCCCCCGGCGTGATCAGGTTGCCGTCGTAGCGCAGCTCGATCACGAAAGGCAGCTTGCGGGTGCCGGTGAATTCGACGGCCCGCGCCAGCGCCGGGGCGAAGTCCGCCGTCGCATCGACGATCTCGCCCTCGCCGCCATAGGCCCGCGCCAGCGCCGCGAAGTCCGGGTTGCGCAACTGGGTGCCCGAGACCCGGCCCGGATACTCGCGTTCCTGGTGCATGCGGATGGTGCCGAACATGCCGTTGTTGAAGACCAGGAAGATGACGCCG
This sequence comes from uncultured Massilia sp., assembly GCA_913777025.1. GTDB lineage: Bacteria > Pseudomonadota > Gammaproteobacteria > Burkholderiales > Burkholderiaceae_D > Telluria. The sequence continues at coordinate 20,732 of CAJYQM010000369.1, forward strand.
GCGCCGTACTGCACGGCGGTGGCCAGTTCCTGGCCGGTCATCATGAATTCGCCGTCGCCGGCAAAGGCAACCACGGTGCGTTCCGGCTGGACGATCTTGGCGCCGACGGCCGAGGGCACCGCGTAGCCCATCGCGCCGCTGGTCGGCGCCAGCTGGGTGCGCATCCCGCCGTAGCGCCAGAAGCGGTGCGCCCAGGTCGCGTAGTTGCCGGCGCCGTTGGTGATGATGGTGTCGCGCGGCAGAGCGGCCATCGCGTCCTGCACCACTTGCCACAGGTCGAGCGGCGCATTGCCTTCCTTGAAGATCGGCGGTTGCTGCTGCCAGGCGTGCAGCTCGGCCTTGGCCTCCTCGACCGTATGGCGCCAGCTGGAAGAATCGACCGGTTCCATCGCCGCCAGCATCGCGCAGGCTTGCGCGGCGCCGCTGGCGATCATGAGTTCGCCCTGGTAGACGCTGCCCAGTTCTTCCGGATCCGGGTGGATGTGGACCAGGCGCTGCCTTGGCACCGGCGAGGCCAGCAGCGAATAGCCGCTGGTCGTCATCTCACCGAGGCGCGGGCCGATCGCGATCAGGACGTCGGCCTCCTTGACGCGCGCCGCCAGCTTCGGGCTGATGCCGATGCCGACGTCGCCGACGTAGTGCGGGTGCTCGTTGTCCAGTAGATCCTGGAAGCGGAAGGCGCAGGCAACCGGCAGCGCGTTGGCTTCGGCAAAGGTAATCAGGTCGGCACAGGCTTGCGCGTTCCAGGTGTTCCCGCCCACCAGCAGCAGCGGCTGTTTCGCCTCGCTCAGCATCGCGCGCAGCTGCTCGATCTGGGCCGCGGCGGGCGAGGCCTGCACCGGCTGGTAGGGACGCGTATCGGCGACTTGCGCCTGCGCCACCAGCATGTCTTCCGGCAGGGCCAGCACCACCGGGCCGGGACGGCCGCTGGTGGCGACCTGGAACGCGCGCGCGAGGTACTCGGGGATGCGCTCGGCGCGGTCGATCTGCGCCACCCACTTGGCCATTTGCCCGTACATGCGGCGGTAATCGACTTCCTGGAAGGCTTCGCGGTCCATGAAGTCGCCGCCGACCTGGCCGATGAACAGGATCAGCGGCGTTGAGTCTTGAAACGCGGTGTGCACGCCGATCGAGGCGTTGGTCGCACCCGGACCGCGCGTGACGAAGCAGATGCCCGGCTTGCCGGTCAGCTTGCCGTAGGCCTCGGCCATGAACGCGGCGCCTCCCTCCTGGCGGTTGATGACGAAACGGATGTTCGAATCGTGCAGCGCGTCGAGCACGTCGAGGTAGCTTTCGCCGGGCACACCAAAGGCGGTGTCCACGCCGTGGACCTGGAGCGCGTCGACCAGGATCTGGCCGCCGGAACGGGAGGGGTGGGTCATGGTGGGGTCATCCTTATCGGTTTGTTATACGAAGATTCTAGGTCAGCCCCGCAATGCTGGCTTTTCAAATGGCGACACCAAATTGCCAAAATTCGGGGTCAGAGCCCGATTTTTGGCAATAGCTTGTGACACATTTCCAAAAGCCGGGCTCTGACCCCGGTTTGATGTTTGACAGAGGGGAGGCCGTGATCGGTTACAATACTGCCCGTGAAGCAGGCCAGACAGCCGCTGGTCCATGCCGCAAGGTCATGGACGGGAGGAAGGTCCGGACTCCATAGAGCAGGGTGACGGTTAACGGCCGTCCGCTGAAAGCCGGCGCAAGCCGGTATAAGGCGAGGAATAGGGCCACAGAGACGAGCGTATTCAGTTACGGTGAAACGCGGTAACCTCCACCTGGAGCAATTCCAAATAGGCACGCGTTGAGGTTGCTCGCGGAGCGTGCGGGTAGGAAGCTTGAGCGCCGGAGTAATTCGGCGCCTAGAGGAATGGCTGTCATAGGGGCGTCCCGCAAGGGAGACCACTACACAGAATCCGGCCTATCGGCCTGCTTTACACATAATTCATAGCGACATAGCGGTCACGCCAGGCTGCATCGCCCTGGCCCGCGCCGGGGAGATGACGATGCAATACATCCTGGCCCTCGACCAGGGCACCACCAGTTCGCGCGCCATCCTGTTCGACCGCCAGGGCCAGGTCGCCGCCACCGCCCAGCAGGAATACCCACAGCATTTCCCCCAGCCAGGCTGGGTCGAGCACGACCCGCTCGACATCTGGGAAAGCCAGCTCGCCTGCGCGCGCCAGGTACTGCAGGAGCGCGGCGTCACGGCCGACCAGGTCGCCGCCATCGGCATCGCCAACCAGCGCGAGACCACGGTCGTGTGGGATCGCCGCACCGGCGAGCCCTTGTGCCATGCCATCGTCTGGCAGGACCGGCGCACGGCCCAACTCTGCGACGACCTGCGCGAGGCCGGCAAGGCGCCCCTGATCCAGCGCAAGACCGGCCTCGAGCTGGACGCCTATTTTTCCGCCACCAAGCTGCAATGGCTGCTGACCAACGTGCCCGGCGCCCGCACCCGTGCCGAGCGCGGCGAGCTCGCCTTCGGCACCGTCGACAGCTGGCTGGTCTACAAATTGTGCGGGCGCCACGTCACCGACGTGAGCAACGCCGCCCGCACCATGCTCTTCAATATCAACAGCCTGCGCTGGGACGAAGAATTGCTTGCGCTGTTCGGCGTGCCGGCCTCGATGCTGCCCGAGGTCGTGCCGAGCGCCGGGGAGGTCGGCACCACGGCGGAAAGCCTGTTCGGCCGCGCGATCCCGATTGCCGGCATCGCCGGCGACCAGCAGGCCGCCACCTTCGGCCAGGCCTGCCACCGGCGCGGCATGGTCAAGAACACCTATGGCACCGGCTGCTTCATGCTGATGCACGCCGGCGACAGCCCGCCGCACTCGCACAACCGCCTGCTGGCGACGGTCGGCTGGACGGTTGGCGGCCAGACCGACTATGTATTGGAGGGCAGCGTCTTCATGGGCGGCGCCACCGTCCAGTGGCTGCGCGACGGCCTGGGCATCATCAAGCAGTCGGCCGACGTCGAGGCGCTGGCCCTGTCGGTCCCGGACAGCGGCGGCGTGATGCTGGTGCCGGCCTTCGTCGGCCTGGGTGCGCCGCATTGGGACGCCTACGCGCGCGGCACCATCGTCGGCATGACGCGCGGGACCACGGCCGCCCACATCGCGCGCGCCGCGGTCGAGGCCATCGCCTACCAGAGCGCGGAACTGCTGGCCGCGATGCAGAAGGACGCCAACTGCGCCGTCCACGAAGTGCGCGCCGACGGCGGTGCCGCACGCAACGACCTGCTCATGCAGTTCCAGGCCGACTTGCTGGGCGTGCCCGTGGTGCGTCCAAAAGTGACGGAAACCACGGCGCTGGGCGCGGCCTACCTGGCTGGCCTGGCGCTCGGCTTCTGGGCCTCGCGCGAGGAGATCGCGGCGCAGTGGCAGGCCGAGCGCTGCTTCGAGCCGGCGATGTCCGCCGCGCGCCGCGAGGAAAAGATGGCGCGCTGGGCGAGGGCGGTCGCGCATGCGCGCGCGTGGGCGGTGCCGGAGCATCACTGACGCCTCAGTCGACCGCGGCGAACAGGGTGTCGGCGTAGCGACGTGCTTCCCGTGCGCTGCGAAACGAAATCGTGTGGGACGGGCTGCTTACATCGGCGACCAGCACCTTCAATTCCGTTCGATTTCCGCGCTCGCAAGTTTCGACTTTCTTGATCTGTCCGAAGTCGTAGACATGGACCAGGGCGCCGGAACGTCCCAGTGCGATGCGTTGCCGGTTCAGTTCGAGCGCGATGAACCCAGCTTCGAAATAGTAGAACATGTCGGGTTTGAAGTGAATTTCCTCGAGTGCGTGCCTGATTCCGGCGCGGCGTTTACGGGTGAACACGATGGCGCCTGCGATGGCGATGGGAAGGCTGATGAAAAAGGCGAGCGCGAGAAAATCCCACATGGTTGTTTGATCGATGTCGGTTGGAGAAAAGTCCGGCAGAGCGGACCACATCGGAACATTCTAGGGAGCGCGAGCGCCTGGTACCATGGAACAGATGTCCTATGCTTGAAACGGGTCGTCTGCATCCAACAAGCGCCCAAGGCGATGTGCCAGTGCGGCCTTGCCGGGAACTGCCAGTTTCGCGTAGACCTGGTGTAAGTGGTTGCGCACGGTTGCCGGCGAGACGCCGAGTTCCGCTGCAATAGCCTTGTAGGAGGCACCGCGAGCGGCCATCCTGGCTACGGCACGTTCCGCCGGGGTCAAGTGCGTTCCTGTCGGCTTGTCACGCAGGCGGATGTACAACGCACTGCCGTGCACGGTGAATTGCGCGCATACCGTGCGTCCGGTCCAACGTCCCGTCCCGGACCGGATTGCGCTTTCCAGCAAAGCGGGTGGCAACATCGGCGGCGACCACTGCGGCCATTCCTTCTGCAGCCAGGTGATCGCGTGAGGATCGACAAAGCGCAGGCAGCCGTTGACGTCCGTGATCAAGAGAGCGCTTGTCCGGCCTGCGGCAGCGGCGTCAGCCAGTCGCATCTGTTCGTTGATCTGGCGTGCCATGAACAGGTGCGGCAGCACCAGGTCGCCCAAGCGATCCCCGGCCTGGCCATAATGGCGGCTGCGCGGTGCACGCCACAGCGAAATCAGGTCGATACCGCGGGCTTCGTCGGCCGGCGCAACAAGGACCAGCGAATAGGCGACATCGTATTTCCTGGCATATCGGATAATGTCGCCATGCTTTTTACGGTCGAGAAGATGGAGTTCGTCGCTCAGGCAGCGGCCCGGTTGGCGCAAGGCTTTCGATAGGGTCGGATCAGGACCGGTGAGTTGCGTACGGTCATGCAATTTCTCGATCGGCTGGCGATAGTTGTGCATCGACAGGATCGCTACGTCACCGCTGGCCTTGGGCGCAGCCTTGATCACGGCTGCCGAATCGAAATGCAGTATGCGCCTGGTGAGGTCGAGTGCATGTTCGTGGAATTCGTCCAGCCGGCATTCACGCGCCGCGCCGTACAGGTGCATGACGGTCCGGCTGAAGTCTTCTATATGAGCCATGGTCGAGATTGAGGTTCAAATACTGACCATAATGATAACTTGGTTTCATTCGAGCATTGCGTGCGGAGCAAAACGCCAATATCGGGCACAATCGTCAATATTGACAATTTTGCACGATAGATTGGAGCCGCCTTGAAACTGCTGATGGGGTTTTTCGCATTCGCGCACGGCATACTTGCCCTGCTGTTCGTCCTGATTTCGATCCTGCTCACCTGGCTGGGCATCCACACCGGCTGGCAGGGTGTGACCGCCGATCCGGCGGAGGGCGCCGAGCAGGCCATCGAGGCGATCGGCCTGCTGGCCATCGCCGTCGTCTCGCTGCAGATCGCCCAGACCATCACCGAGGAAGAGGTGGTGCGCGACGCCCATATCAGCGCGCCGACGCGGGTGCGCCGCTACCTGTCGCGGTTCATGGTCGTGGTGGTGGTGGCACTGTCGATCGAAGGCCTGGTCGGTATCTTCAAGGCCTTGCATGAAGAGCCCGAGCTGTTGCCGCATGCAGCGGCGGTCCTGGTCTCGGCGGGCTTGTTGCTGGCGGGCTGGGGCGTGTTCATCCGCTTCAACAAGGAGGCCGAATTGCTGGAGCCGGAAGCGATGAAGGATGCCAAGAGCGAGGACGTCAAGCTGGAAGAATAAGGCGCTTGCCGTCGGACCCGGGGTCGATTAGAGTGGTTCCGTCACCATCGACCCGGAGCCGATCCCATGCGCCAGCGCATCCTGTTCATCCATGCCGTCGTCGGTATCGCCTGCGTGCTGCCGCCCGGGGCGGGTGCGGCTCCGCCAGCGGCGTCTTCCGGCAACGTCGATTCCCTGGCCGCGCTGCCGGCCGAGATCCGCGCGCACATCGGCCCGGACGTGGCCGACCGCGGCGGACCCTTCGCCGCCGGCTGCGGCAGCATCAACGGCGAACCGCACAGCCGCTTCAGCAAGGCCCGCATCGACGGCGATACCGCGCAGGTGACGATCGAGCGCGGCGGCATCGCCCACTTTTTCGACACGCTCGAATACCGCCGCGTCGATGGCCACTGGGTCCACGTCGCCTCGAGCGGCATCAAGCGCGCGCCGGCTGCGCCGCCGCCGCGTACGCCTTCGGTATGAATCAGGCGGAACGCGCGCACATGAACGCGCGCAGGCGTTCCTGCTGGCCGCTGTCCAGGCAGCGGAAAGGAATCGGGATCGCACCGCGACGCAACATCAGCAGGTAGCCGCGGCTGTAGCGCCGCACCGCCGTCACCTCGTCCCAGCCGCGGCGCAGCGTGCCTTGCCGGGTCGTACGCTCGATGCCGGCGCCGTCGATCACGAATTCGCTGCGCGACATGTGGCGCTGCTTGAGCAGGAAGACCGGCGGGCAGAGCAGAACGGTCCAGAACGAGACCGTGCCCGGCAGGCTGCCGAAAGCCAGCATCCCCAGCGCCAGCAATAGGCCGCTCACCCACCCGGGACCGCCCGCCAGCACGGCGACGCCCGCCAGGCCCCATGCCGCCGCACCCAGCTGCAGCGGGCGCCGCACGCGGCGGCGCTTCACGTCCGGCGCTTCATGCCGCAGCAGGAAGGCGGCGTGCTCGCGCACCATGCACAGGTATTCCCCCATCGTATAGATCACGCTGAACCGGACCGGCAGACCGGGCGGCGGCGCGGCAACATGGCTGTCGTCCGGCATGTCCACTGTCAGTTCGGTGTCGGCGAAGGAACGTGCCTGCTGCCGGACGATCTGCATGGCGACTTCCTTGCGATGGGGTGGTTGCGGGTGGCCGGTGCCGAACATGGAGACTCCTCGAGAGGGACGATGCCCGACAGGTGGGGGCAGGCGTGCTTGTTGCAATAGTGAAAATAAAAATCTGTTTTTTGGAAACAAATATGGCCTATGTGATAATTAGTGAGTTTGTAAACATGCCTTCGGTGGCATGATCCCCCTTTCGATTTCGATCAATCCGCACGCCTGGCGTGCACGAGAACGGCCGCGGCTTGCGGTCATGAGGAACCATGAAAAATACAATCGGCCTGGTAACGCTGGGCATGATGCTGGCTGCTTGCGGTGGCGGCAGCGACAACAACAACAACAACGCCGGCAACGTCGGCAGCGGCGGATCTACCACTCCGCCGGTCACCACCCCGCCGGCAACGACGCCCCCGGCAACCACCCCGCCGGTCGTGGTGACACCCGAGGTCAAGGTCCTGTCGGGCTCGGTGGTGCGCTATGCGGCCGAAGGCAGCGGCGTGGCCTTCGATGTGCAGATCAAGCCGAATTTCACCCCGGTCGGCACCCTGTTCGTGACCGCCAGCGACAGCGCCAGCGTGATCGCCCCGGCGGTGGCCGTCACGGCGAATGCCGACGGCAGCTATGCGCTGGCGCTGGCCACCGTGAACAACACCTCGCGTGGTCACTATGCCGGCGACATCACCCTCAAGCTGTGCGCGGACCAGGCCTGCGCCACGCCGCAGTCGGTTGCGTCGGTGACCGTGCCCTACGACCTGAACGTGGTTGCCTATGGCACGGCCTGGCCGGGCGACAAGCTGACCACGATTACGCCCTGGACCGACGTGCCGGACTGGAGCACCTTCCAGGGCAACCCCGGCCACACCGGCTACGTGCCGGTCGAGATCAAGCCGGAGCAGGTGCTGCCGCGCTGGAAAGCGGGCGCCACCAACTCGGCCGCCGTGTCGACCTACGGCTACGGCTACATGGCGACGCTGACGGCCGCCAACGGCCTGTTCTATGGCGCGGGCGACAACATGCTCAAGGCGCGCAAGGAATATGACGGTACCCTGGCCTGGTCGTACAGCCTGGCCGGATTGTCGTATCCGAGCGTGAACCCGCCCGCGGTGGCCAACGGCACCGTCTACATGACGGGTGGGCCGCAGGGCTCGACCTATATGTACGGATTCGACGCGGCCACGGGCAACGTGAAGTTCAAGTCGCCGCTCGGTTCGCAATGGGACAGCAGTTCGCTGGCACCGGTGGTGCTGGACGATATCGTGTACTCGGCTGCCAGCGGTTACGGCAACATGTATGCCTTCAAGCCGACCGGCGAACAGCAGTTCATGGCCAGCATCCCGCAGGTTGCGATATGGAGCCCGGCCGTGGACGCCAGCTCGGTCTATGTCTACAGCGGCAGCGTCATGACCATCCTGGACCGCAAGAGCGGCACCGTGCAGGGCACGATCCGGGACGTCAACGCCAACACCTATTATTCCCAGTTAAACGGCGCGCCGGTGCTGGGCGCGAGCGGCAACGTGTTCGCGGCCAATTACAGCACGGCGTCGAACAGCAGCACGGGTAACGAACTGCTCAAGTTCAATACCGCCAAGAGCTTCATCGACTGGCGCATCAAAGGCAGCTACCCGCTGACGCCGGCCTATGCGTCGGGCGTGGTGTACGCCCAGAACCTGTCGCCGTACCGCATCGAAGCGCGTGCGGAAGCCGACGGCGCGCTGCTGTGGTCGTGGGTGCCGGGCCCGGCAGCCGAGACCGGCTGGAGCGGCGAACCGGTGGTCACCAAGAACCTGCTCTTCGTCAGCGCCAGCAAGGCGACCTACGCGATCGACCTGAAGACGCGCAAGGTCGTGTGGAGCTACCCGATGGCGGGCCGCCTGGCGCTGACCCGCAGCGGCATCCTGTATATCCAGAACCAGGAAGCGGTGGTGGCGTTCAACGTCAAGTAAGCACCGGCCGGTTTCCAGACCGGCGCGGCAGGGCCGGGCAGCAGGGCTGTCCGGCCGCTGAGACTATAGCGGCCGCCAATAATTATTCGCCGCTGCGATCGTCTGGAACTCGATGGCGACCACTTGGGCTGTTGCGATCAAGCTATCGGGATTCGTCGCGTAATTCGGCCGGCCACCCTTGAGGATGTCGATATCCGGCTGGATATTGTGGACGGTATGACGGGCAATTCTCATGGCCAGGGCGCGGCCTTCCTCCGGCGTATTCGTGATGAGCGATCCGCCCGGCACGAGAATCAGCTCTTCTTCGGGAACACGGTTCATGGGGTTCTCCTGATGGCTTGAATGCGACGTCGCTTGTATTGGAGATGTGAAAGGTTGAGCAAGTTCCTGTAATTCGACTGAAACCCGATCCGCCCCCGCGCCACCACATGACCCTGCCCATCCGCCATCGCATACGCCAAGCCATCCAACAAGGTCTTGCGTAGGCCGCGCGGCGACACCTCTGCCAGCCTGTCCAGCATCACATCCCCAGCCGCGGATCGAAGCCACCCAGGTCCACGTACACCGCCATTCGGTCCAAGAGCGGATTCGGAATATCCTCGGCCGAATTCGCGGTCAGCACCCAAAAGATCTGCGAGGCATCGATGTCCACATCGATGCATTCGTCGCGGAAGGCCATGGCCGTTTCCGGCTCCAGCAACTGATATAGCGCCGCCAGTGGAACCGACCGGGAGAAGCCGGTCGCCTCGTGAAATGCTGACTGCGAGACGAGAAGACGTTAGGATTGCTTTTGAACAGAATGAAAAATTTCATCGTGTCAAGGTCGCCGAAGATGACGTCCTGGCCTGGTTTAACGGAGATGATTTCTAAATCATGAAAAACCGGTTTGCAGCCTGGCTCAAGATTGTTGTCGTACTTCTGATGCCCGGGGCATTGGCTTCTGCCCAAAATACGAATGCCGATGAGGAATTCAGCTTTAAAAATGAAACCGTATGCCACGGAGTAAATGTGGCGATCGAGTCGCATTGTAGGAAGAAGTCGGGGCCGTGTATTAATTATACGTGTACGGATCAAACGATCAGCTTGACGCGAAGTGACGGTAAATCCATATCGAAAGACTTGCTCGAGAAAGAAAAACTCGATAATTATCATATCGCAACTTCGCTTCGATGTGTGTCCACCAAGACTAAGCCCTATCTTTTCATCTTATTCGATAATGGGGGGAATCTGCGATGATTGCGAAGTGGCAGCGGTAATGGATATGAAGGGGAAATGGATACTCTACGGTAATCGCTGGTTGGTTTCCAGAAATGAAAAGAAAGAGATTAAGAGATCTCAAGGTACTTGGCTGAAAGCTGCTGAGGTGAGGATTTCAGATAAGGCTGTAGAAGATGAATGAGCAACCTGATACCTACGTATCGGAGTCGATAAACAGGAAAATAACGAGGAAAGACCTCTCGTTGCATATCGTTGGCCTGATTGAATATATTGAAAACATGAAAAAATTCTTCTTCACGATTTGTATTTTTGCTCTTTCTCTAACAGCCAGTGCCTGTGGGTTGGAAGCGAGCAGTTCTCTACCCAGGTTCTGGACAGATTTTCGTTTGGCCTCGTTGCGCGGCAATGTCCAGGAGCTTAGTCAGTACTACGTTTTTCCTTTGGTAATCAAAGGGCCGTTCGATAGTGATAAACCTGTCCGTTTAAGCAAAAAGATTTTTTTGAGAGAGTATGCTGCTGTATTTCGAGCGGGACTGGAAGGTGGCGGAAAAGCAACTTTCTTGAAAGAATTGGAGGAAAGGCCCGTCGGCTACTGGCAAGATGAACTCAAGAAAGCGATCATGCCGAATCCATTAGTCTGCACGGCAAGAATAGATGATTATGTGCTTTCATGGGAGAGCAACAGGGGGTGGAAAGTCAAAGAAATATACTACAACGAAGACTACGATATATTTAAGAATTATCTTAAAGAGTCTGCACGATAATGACCGGGTGAAGCGTCGAAAAGATCTTTAAACTGCCAAATGGGGCGGGGCCACTGAAAGCTGTGTTATTCGAGGTGACCTTCCCATGGCCCTTAGATCCTCAGAACCCGATCCGCCCCTTCCCAGGCGTCGCCTTGATCCGGATATCCCCCGCCACCACATGCGCCCGCCCATCCGCCACCGCATACCCGAGCCCATCCAGCAAGGTCTTGCGCAAATCCCGCGGCGACACCCCCGCCAGCCGATCCAGCACCACATCCCCCAGCCGCGGATCGAAACCACCCAGGTTCAGCTCCTTCAGCAAGCCCGCATACATGCGCTGCGCAATCCCCGCCGCCTGCTCAAGCGTCGGCGCCGGCACCTCGTACACCGCCATCCGGTTCAAGAGCGGGTGCGGAATCCCCTCGACCGAATTCGCGGTCAGCACCCAGAAAATCTGCGAGGCATCGATGTCCACGTCGATGAATTCGTCGCGGAAGGCGCAGGCGGTTTCCGGCTCCAGCAACTGATATAGCGCCGCCAGCGGATCCGACTGCGCGGAACCGGTCGCCTTTTCGACTTCGTCCAGCACGATGACGGGATTGGCGAACTGTCCGCGCACCAGGCGTTCCGCCACCTTGCCGCACTTGGCGCCGCGCCAGCTGGCCGAGCTGCCGGTGATGACGAAGCCGGCCGACAGGGCATTCATGCTGATCAGTTCACAATCGGTCTGCATGACTTTTGCCAGGCGCTTGGCGAAATGGGTCTTGCCGACGCCCGGTCCGCCCAGCAGCAGGATCGGCATGACGTTGAAACCACCCACTTGTGGTTTGTCGCCTGCATGGGCCAGGCGCAAATAGCGCGCCAGGTCGTCGATTACGTCGTCGAAGTTGGGGCATTCCTCGAACAGCGGGTCGAGGGCGTCGATGGAGGAGGGGGTGGTGACGAAGCGTTCCGCGCCGGTCTCGAGCATGCGCTCGTAGAAGGCGTCGAGCTCGGGCGAACGTCCACGGTTGCGGTCGAGCGCACCTTGCACCTCGTGGAGGTCGTAGACGGTGCGGGTCCGGGCCAGGGTGATGCTCACAGCGTACTCCTGCGGTTAGTACAGGCTCACTTGCCGAACACAAGGCTTCCCAAGCCGTCAAGCGAGCCGGTAACGGCTGGGTCGTCGCCTTGGATGCATCCTAACCCGCACGGCATGAATCTGCAATTTCCAACACTACAGTGCGCTACCCGCCACCGTGGCCTTGTATAGACCAACCATGAGTCGACAATTGCGATGGATCAAGGGTGAAACCCATGTGTGCAGATGAGGGTATACATGCAATTGCTCACCTAAGTACCTAATTTTGCTCAACATTTTTACTTGAGACTATCTCAAGTAAGTTCGCTAAGTCATTGGTTTCATTGGCAATTTCGCCGTTTTCGAATCGTGAATTCGCTTGACCACAGACAACGCTTCACTTAAAGTGGGAAACGGTGGCAAAAAGTGCAGTTTTGTGGGAGATCGACCGGTCTCCCGGCCTCTTAAAATAATCAGACTGATAACTCTCCAAAACTAGGTAAATACGTGTTTCAGGGCGCGTCAGCGATCAATCTCGATGCGAAGGGTCGGATGTCAATACCGTCCAAGCATCGCGACGCCTTGATCCAGCAGTGCGAAGGCCGTATGACGCTCACGAAACACCCGCATGGTTGCCTGTTGTTCTTCCCGCGCCCGGTGTGGGAAGAACATCGCGAACAGATCGCCGCCTGGCCGATGTCGGCCAGGGCATGGCAGCGCATTTTCCTTGGTAACGCTTGCGATGTCGAGATGGACAGCGCGGGCCGGGTGCTCGTATCGCCCGAACTGCGCAGTGCAGCAGGATTGGAGAAAGAGGTCATGATGCTCGGGATGGGAACCCATTTCGAGATCTGGGATGCCGCCAAACTGGCCCAGAACGAGGCCGACGCCGTCGCCGGCGGCATGCCCGATGTTCTTTCCAATTTCTCCTTCTAAGGCGCCGTATGGACGTGATTCAACCGGTGCCCGGTTCGCAGCAGGGTTTGCAGCACCGTACGGTGCTGCTCGATGAAGCAGTCGACGCGCTCGATCTTGCCGGCGCGCGCGCGGCAGGTACTTATATAGATGGCACGTTCGGCCGCGGTGGTCACAGCCGGCTGATCCTGTCGAAGCTGGCGCCTGAAGGGCGCCTGATCGCTTTCGACAAGGATCCGCAGGCGATCGCCACGGCGGAACAAATCGATGACCCGCGCTTTACGATCGTGCATGACAGCTTCGCGACGATGCGCGAGGCGCTGGCGGCACGCGGTGTGACCCAGGTCGACGGCATCCTGCTCGACCTCGGCATCTCCTCGCCCCAGGTCGACGACGCGAGCCGGGGGTTCAGCTTCCGCAACGACGGTCCTCTGGACATGCGGATGGATACGACACGGGGCATCTCGGCCGCCGAATGGCTGGCCGCGGTGGATGAACGACAACTGGAAAAGGTGATTCGGGATTATGGGGAAGAACGGTTTGCTTTTCAGATTGCAAAGGCGATTGCTGCTCGCCGGGCAGTCGAACCAATTTCAAGCACACGACAGCTTGCCGCAATCGTGGCAAACGCGGTCAAAACCCGGGAGAAAGGCAAGGATCCGGCAACCCGCACCTTTCAGGCTATCCGGATTTTCATCAATCAAGAGCTTGAGGACCTTGAAGCAGGTTTGAACGCCGCGTTCGACCTGCTGGCCGCAGGCAGCCGCCTGTCCGTGATCAGCTTCCACTCGCTGGAAGACCGCATGGTCAAGCAGTTCCTGGCGTCCAAGGCCAAGGTCGAGCAGCCGGACCGGCGCCTGCCGATCCGCGCCGTCGACCTGCCCCAGCCCTTGATGAAATTGCTCGGCAAGACCAAGCCTTCCGGTCCGGAGGTCGAGGCCAATCCGCGTGCCCGCTCGGCGGTGCTGCGCGTGGCCGAGCGCCTGGACGACGCGTCGGGAGCGGCGGCATGAGCGGCAAGCTGAACGTGGTACTGACCACGCTGCTGGTCGGCTGCGCGCTGTCGGTCGTGAACGCGCGCTACCAGCGCAACCACCTGGTCAACGACATCGAGAAGCTGGCCACCCAGCAGCGCCAGCTCGACATCGACTGGGCCCAGCTCCAGCTCGACCAGAACACCCTCGGCAAGAACGAGCGCATCGAACAGATTGCGCGTACCGAATTGAACATGGCGCCGCTCAGCCCGGCGCGTACCCAGTACCTGACGGAAGGCGGCAAATGAAAGTCGGCGCCCAGAGTCCCCGCGCCAATGCCCGCGTCGCCGCGGGCAAGGGCGTGGCCTTTTCCAAGAGCCCCGTGCTGGCCGTGCGCCTGCCCGACTGGCGCTCGCGCGTCGTGCTGTTCGTGCTGTTCGCCGCCTTCGCGGCGCTGGCCGGCCGCGCGCTGTGGGTGCAGGCGATGGACAACCGGTTCCTGCAGCAGCAGGGCGCGAGCCGCTACATGCGCACCCAGGAACTGCCGGCCACGCGCGGCAAGATCCTCGACCGCAACGGCCTGGTGCTGGCGTCGTCGCTGCCGGTGAAGTCGGTCTCGGCCTTTACCGAAGACATCAAGGGCACGCCGCCGGAAAAGCTGCGCGAACTCGCGCGCCTGCTCGAGATGCCGGAAGCCGAGCTGCGCAAGAAGCTCGATTCCAAGCGCAGCTACGTCTACCTGAAACGCCAGGTGGACATGGACGTCGTCGCGAAGATCGAAAAGCTCGATATCGACGGCATCGACACCCGCAAGGAATACAAGCGCTTCTACCCGCAGGGCGAGGTGATGGCGCACATGGTCGGCTTCACCAACGTCGAGGACGTGGGCCAGGAAGCGATGGAACTGGCGCAGCAGAAGTCGCTGGTCGGCCAGCCGGGCAGCCGCCGCGTGATCAAGGACCGCCTGGGCCGCATCGTCGAGGACGTCGGCATGCAGCGCGAGCCGCACGACGGCCGCGACCTGACCCTGTCGGTCGACAGCAAGCTGCAGTACATCGCCTTCAACAGCGTCAAGGACGCGGTCGAGAAGTTCCACGCCAAGGCCGGCGCCGCGGTGGTGATCGACGTGCATACCGGCGAAGTGCTGGCGCTGGCCAACTGGCCGACCTACGACCCGAACAACCGCGCCCACCTGACCGGCGAGCAGCTGCGCAACCGCGTGATCACCGACACTTTCGAGCCGGGTTCGACGCTCAAGCCCTTCACCGTGGCGCTGGCGCTGGACAAGGGCCTGATCAAGCCGTCCACGCTGATCGACACCGGCACCCGTCCTTACATGACCGGTGGCCACGCGATCCGCGATACCCACCCGCACGGCGTCATCGACGTCACCACCGTCATCCAGAAATCGTCGAACATCGGCACCACCAAGATCTCGGAAATGCTGTCGGCCGAGGAAATGTGGCAGATGTTCACCAAGGTCGGCTTCGGCCAGGCACCGCGCTACGGCTTCCCCGGCGCGGCGGCGGGCCGCGTGCGTCCCTATAAATCCTGGCGCACCGTGGCCAAGGCCAACATGTCCTTCGGCCAGGGCATTTCGATGTCGCTGCTGCAGCTGGCGCACGCTTGGCTGATCTTCGCGCGCGACGGCGACATCATTCCCCTGTCGTTCCAGAAGGTGACGGAAAAGCCGGTCGGCCAGCAGATCATTTCGCCCAAGACGGCGGCCCAGATGCGCACCATGGTGGAATCGGTGGTCGGTCCGGGCGGCACCGCTTCCCAGGCCCAGATCGCCGGCTACCGCGCGGGCGGCAAGACCGGTACCGCGCAGAAGGTCATCGATGGCCGCTATTCGCAGACCCACTACGTCGGCAACTTCGCCGGCATGGTGCCGATGTCGAATCCGCGCTTCCTGATCGCGGTGATGATCGACGATGCGAGCGGCCCCCTGCACACCGGCGGCAGCGTGGCGGCGCCGACCTTCGCGGTGCTGGCGGCCAATGCGCTGCGTGCCGCCAACGTGGCGCCGGACTCCACGGTCACGGACATCATCATTCCCGAGCATCCCTACGAGGAGAGTAACTGATGGCGGAGAATGTGAACGACATCTGCACGCCAGACGTGGCCCGCTGGATCCGCGCCGCCGCCCCAGGCGGCGAACTCGCATCCGACTCCCGCCGCGTCAAGCCGGGCAGCGTATTCTTCGCCTATCCGGGCGAAGCCGCCGACGGCCGCCGCTTCATCGCCTCGGCCATCGAGAACGGCGCGGCGGCGGTGGTGTACGAGTCGCAGGGCTTCGAATGGGACGCGGCCTTCGATGTGCCGCACCTGGGCGTGGCCAACCTGAAGGCGGGCGCCGGCCCGATCGCGCATGCGTATTACGGCCACCCCGACGCCGCCATGTTCACCGTCGGCGTGACCGGCACCAACGGCAAGACCTCGTGCGCGCTGTGGACCGCGCAGGCGCTGGCCAGCCTTGGCAGCACGGCCGCCGTCATCGGCACGCTGGGCGTGGGCCTGGTGCGCAGCCAGCTCGAGGCCGACTTCGACGCGACCGGCTACACCACGCCGGACGCGGTGCTGCTGGCGGGCGAACTGGCCCGGCTGGCGAACCACGGCGCGCAGGCGCTGGCGATCGAGGTGTCCTCGATCGGCCTGGTCGAGAAGCGCACCGCCGGCATGCACTTCGACGTGGCGCTGTTCACCAACCTGACACGCGACCACCTGGATTATCACGGCGACATGGCGAGCTACGAGGCCGCCAAGCTGAAGCTGTTCGACTGGCCGGATTTGAAGACCGCGGTTGTCAACCTGGACGACCCGGCCGGCGTTCGTATCGTCCAGCACCTGCGGGATCGACAGCCGCAGGTGGCCGTGACCGGCTACACGCTGCGTGGCGAGGCCGAGCTGCCGGCATTGGAGGGCGTGCGCGTATTGCGCGCATCGAACCTGAAGAGCCGGGCGCTCGGCGCCGAGTTCCAGGTCGAGTCGCCCTGGGGCTCGCAGCTGGCGCGCACGCGCCTGGTCGGCCACTTCAACGTCAGCAATGCGCTCGCGGTGTTGGGGGCGCTGCTGGCCAAGGGCGTCGAGCTGCGCGCCGCGCTTGACGCCATCGAAGCGCTCGTGCCGGCCCCGGGGCGCATGCAGCAGGTCGGCGGCCAGGACGCGCCGCTGGTCGTGATCGATTATGCGCATACGCCGGACGCGCTGGAAAAGACGCTGGGCGCGCTGCGCCAGGTCACGCAAGACCGCGGTGGCCGGCTGTGGTGCGTGTTCGGCTGCGGCGGCGACCGCGATCCGGGCAAGCGCCCGCAGATGGGCCGCATCGCCCAGATGGCCGACCACGTGGTCGTCACCAGCGACAACCCGCGCTCGGAAGAGCCGCGCGCGATCATCGAGCAGATCGTGGCGGGAATGGACGATATGGCATCGCCGTGGCAGGCGATCGAAGACCGCGCCGCCGCCATCCTGTCGGCAGTGAAGCACGCGGCCAAGCCGGACGTGATCCTGCTGGCCGGGAAGGGGCATGAGCCCTACCAGGAAATCAAGGGCCGGAAAATGCCGTTTTCCGATGCCGACCACGCCGCGCTGGCCTTGACCGCGCGTGTAACGATGATGAGGACGAATTGATATGCGCGGCTCGCTCGCACAACTGACAGCTTCGATCGACGGCGCCCGCATGACGGGCGATGCGTCGTTTGACGGCGTCTCGACCGACAGCCGCCAGGTGGCAAGTGGCGCGCTGTTCGTCGCATTGCGCGGCGAGACCTTCGATGCCCACGACTTCCTCGACCAGGTCGCGGCCAAGGGCGTGGCCGCCGTGGTGGTGGACAAGCTGCCCGAGAACTTTCCGCTGCCGGCCCTCGTCGTGCCGGACACGCTGGTGGCGCTGGGCCGCATCGGCAACGCGTGGCGCCGCCGATTCGATATCCCGGTCATCGGCGTCACCGGCAGCAACGGCAAGACCACGGTCAAGGAAATGATCGCATCCATCCTGGCCGCGGCCTTCGGCGTCGACGCGCGCCTGGCCACCCAGGGCAACCTGAACAACGAGATCGGCGTGCCGCTGACCGTGATGCGTCTGAACGAAGCCCACCGCGCGGCGGTGGTCGAGCTGGGCATGAACCACCCGGGCGAGATCGCGCGACTGGCGGCAATCGCCGCACCGACTGTGGCGCTGGTGAACAACGCCCAGCGCGAGCACCAGGAATTCATGCACACGGTGGAAGCCGTGGCGCGCGAGAACGGTTCCGTGCTGGCCGCATTGCCGGCGCAGGGCGTGGCCGTGTTCCCGGGCGACGACGAGTACACCGCGCTGTGGCGCGAGCTGGCTGGAGAGCGTCAGGTGCTGACCTTCGGCTTGAGCGAGGATTGCGACGTCCGCGCGACCTACACCGTGAACAGCTTCGGCAGTGATTTGAACGTTAGCCTCGAAACGTCGCCCCTGCGCAGGCAGGGGTCCAAGTTTGCGGGCACGGATGGCGCATCGAACTTGGGCCCCCGCCTCCGCGAGGGCGACGTGCAAGGGGCGCAGGCCGCAGACACGGCAACGCAGTTCACCATCAAGCTCGCCGCCGCCGGCACCCACAACGTGCGCAACGCCCTGGCGGCCTGCGCCTGCGCGCTGGCCGCGGGCATTCCGCTGGATGCCATCGTGCGCGGCCTGGAAAGCTTCGCGCCCGTGAACGGCCGCCTGCAGCGCAAGCAGGCCGTCAATGGCGCCACCGTCATCGACGACAGCTACAACGCCAACCCCGATTCCGTGCGCGCCGCCATCGACGTGCTGGCGCAATACCCGTCCCCGCGCATCCTGGTGCTGGGCGACATGGGTGAAGTCGGGACGCAAGGACCTGAATTTCACGAAGAAATCGGTGCCTATGCCGCAGCACGCGGCATCGACACCGTGCTCGCGACCGGTGACCTCGCACGTCACATGACCGGATCGGGAGCGCAACACCACGAGCAGTTCGACGATTTATTGGCAGCACTGGACAAGCAACTGGGCAGCAAATCCGACGCAACTGTGTTGGTGAAGGGCTCGCGTTTCATGAAGATGGAACGCGTGGTCAAGCACCTCATCGACTCAACACACAACGGCAAGGACGCCCACCACTAATATGCTTCTCTGGCTCGCTCAATACTTCCAGGACTACGTCGGTCCGATGCGCATTTTTAACTACATCACCTTCCGGGCGGTGTTCGCAACCATCACCGCGATCGCCATCGGCCTGGGCTGCGGCCCGGCGGTGATCCGCAAGCTGACCGCGCTGAAGGTCGGCCAGGCGGTGCGCACCTACGGTCCGCAGACCCACCTCTCGAAGCACGGCACCCCGACCATGGGCGGCGTGCTGGTCCTGATCGCGATCGGCTTCTCGACCCTGCTGTGGTGCGACCTGTCGAACCGCCTGATCTGGCCGGTACTGGTCGTGACCCTGGGCTTCGGCGCCATCGGCTGGGTCGACGATTACCGCAAGGTGGTCTACAAGGACCCGGAAGGCATGCGTTCCGGCGAAAAATACTTCTGGATGTCGCTGATCGGCATCGCGTCCTCGCTGTACCTGGCGTTCTCGGTGTCGGCCCGTACCCCGTGGGAAGTGTGGCACCTGTTCTTCGCCTGGGTGCAGTCGGGCTTCTCGATGTCGCTGCCGCCCAAGTCGGACCTGATCGTCCCCTTCTTCAAGACCATCAGCTACCCGCTGGGCGTGTGGGGCTTCATCGCGCTGACCTATTGCGTGATCGTGGGTTCCTCGAACGCGGTCAACTTCACCGACGGCCTGGACGGCCTGGCGATCATGCCGACCGTGATGGTCGGTGGCGCGCTCGGCCTGTTCGCTTACCTCACCGGTAACGCGACCTATTCGAAATACCTGTTCATCCCGCACATCCCGGGTGCCGGCGAACTGCTGATCTTCTGCGGCGCGCTGGCCGGCGCGGGCCTGGCCTTCCTCTGGTATAACGCGCACCCGGCCCAGATGTTCATGGGCGACGTCGGCGCGCTGGCGCTGGGCGGCGCGCTCGGCACCATCGCCGTCATCGTGCGCCAGGAAATCGTCCTGTTCATCATGGGCGGCGTGTTCGTGGCCGAGACCCTGTCGGTGATCATCCAGGTCAGCTGGTTCAAGTACACCAAGAAGCGCTATGGCCAGGGCCGCCGCGTGTTCCTGATGGCGCCGCTGCACCACCACTTCGAACAGAAGGGCTGGAAGGAAACCAAGGTCGTGGCGCGCTTCTGGATCGTGACCATCATCCTGGTCCTGATCGGCATTTCCACCCTCAAACTGCGTTGATCGGACGAGCGATGAACTACGACGGCAAATCCGCACTGGTACTCGGGCTCGGCGAATCGGGCCTGGCGATGGCGCAGTGGCTCGCCCGCTGCGGCGCGCGCGTGCGCGTGGCCGATACCCGTGCCGAGCCGCAGCGCCTGCCGGCCCTGCGCGGCGCCGTGCCGGATGCCGAATTCGTCGCCGGCGACGGGGTGAATAACTTCAGTGCCAGCCTGCTAGACGGCGTCGACTTCGTCGCGGTGAGCCCGGGCCTGGCGCCGGAGCGTGAGCTGGCCGCCATCAACCCGGCAGCATCCGAACGCGGGATTCCGGTCTGGGGCGAGATCGAACTGTTCGCCCAGGCGCTGGCCGCCCTGAAAGAAGCGCGCGGCTACGAGCCGAAGCTCATCGCCATCACCGGCACCAACGGCAAGACGACCGTCACCAGCATCACCGGCCTGCTGTGCCGCCGCGCCGGCCTCAGCACGCAAGTGGCCGGCAACATCAGCCCGGCTGCGCTGGACGTGCTGCGCGAAGCGATGGAGAAGGACGAACTCCCCCAGGCCTGGGTGCTGGAACTGTCCAGCTTCCAGCTGCACACCACCTTCAGCCTGAACCCGGACGCCGCCACCGTGCTCAACGTCACCCAGGACCACCTGGACTGGCACGGCGGCATGGCCGCCTATGCCCGCGACAAGTCGCGCATCTTCGGCGAGAAGACCGTGCGCGTGCTGAACCGCGACGATGCCATCGTCATGGGCATGGCCGCCCAGGGAGCGAGCGTCACCACCTTCGGCACCGGTGAACCGGATGCGCCGGGCAGCTTCGGCCTGCTAAACGAACGCGGCGTGCTGTGGCTGGCCAACGCCAACCCGGCCGAGGAGCCGGACAAGAAACGTAAAAAGAACGAGCCGGAAGAGCCGGCCGAACTGGTCTTCAACCGCCTGATGCCGGCCGATGCGCTGCGCATCCGTGGCCTGCACAACGCGTCCAACGCGCTGGCCGCGCTGGCCCTGTGCCGCGCCGTGGGCCTGCCGCTGGCGCCGCTGCTGCACGGCCTGCGCGACTACCAGGGCGAGCCGCACCGGGTGGAACTGGTCGCCAGCATCGACAACGTCGAGTACTACGACGACAGCAAGGGCACCAACGTCGGCGCCACCGTCGCCGCGCTGGAGGGCCTCGGCAAATCCTTCGGCGAGGCCGACCGCCAGATCCTCCTGATCGCCGGCGGCGATGGCAAGGGCCAGGACTTCGCGCCGCTCGCCGGCCCGTGCTCGCGCTACGTGCGCGCCGTGCTGCTGATCGGCCGCGATGCCCCGGCGGTGCGCGCCGCCATCGAGCCGACCGGCGTGCCGTGCTTCGACCTGGAAGACCTGCCGCAGGCGGTGCGCCGCGCCGCCGGCCTGGCCCGGAGCAGCGACGTCGTGCTGCTGTCCCCGGCCTGCGCCAGCCTGGACATGTTCACCAATTACGCACACCGCGCCCAGGTCTTCGTCGATGCCGTGCGCGACCTGGCGCTCGAGAAGGGGCAGGACATCTGATGGCCTTCCAGATCCCCTTCAAGTTCGGCGGTTCGAGCAGCGACGCGACCATCGCGACGCGCGCACGCCCGTCGCGCATGATGGAATACGACCAGCCGCTGGTCTGGGTCGTGGTCCTCCTGATGCTGTTCGGGATGGTGATGGTGTACTCGGCCTCGATCGCGCTGCCGGATTCGCCCAAGTTCGCCTACCTCGGCGGCAAGAACAACTACTTCCTGCTGCGCCAGGCGATGTTCATCGCGATCTCGCTGGTGTTCGGCCTGTTCGCCTTCCGGGTGCCGGTGGCGATCTGGCAGCGCTTCGCGCCATTAATGTTCGTCGTCACGCTGATCCTGCTGGCGATCGTGCTGGTGCCGGGCCTCGGCGTATCGGTCAACGGTGCGCGCCGCTGGCTGCCCTTCAGGATCGGCCAGCCGTCCGAGATCATGAAAGTGGTCGCGGTGCTGTACGCGGCCGACTTCACGGTGCGCAAGCAGCAGTACATGCACAAGCTGACCAAGGGATTCATGCCGATGGCGGCCGCGATGGCGCTGGTGGGCGTGCTGCTCCTGCTCGAGCCGGACCTCGGCGCCTTCGGCGTGATCGTCTGCATCTCGATGGGCATCCTGTTCCTGGGCGGCTTCAACATGATCTGGTTCGGCGGCATCGGCGCCGTGCTGGTGCTGGTCTTCTCGAGCATCATCGCGCTCTCGCCATTCCGCCGTGCCCGCATGTTCGCCTACATGGACCCGTGGGAAGAGGGCAACGCGCTGGACAAGGCCTACCAGTTGACTCACTCATTGATCGCCTTCGGCCGCGGCGAGATCTTCGGCGTCGGCCTGGGCGGCAGCGTGGAAAAGCTGCATTACCTGCCGGAGGCGCACACCGACTTCATCATGGCCGTGATCGGCGAAGAGCTTGGCCTGGTGGGCGTACTGGCCGTGGTCGGCATGTTCTACTGGCTGGTCAAGCGCGCCTTCGACATCGGGCGCCAGGCGATCGCGCTGGAACAGCATTTCGCCGGCCTGGCCGCGAAAGGCATCGGCATTTGGCTCGGCGTGCAGGTCTTCATCAACATGGGCGTGAACCTGGGCCTGCTGCCGACCAAGGGCCTGACCCTGCCGCTGATGAGCTATGGTGGCTCGGGCCTGATGTTCAACTGCGTCGGCCTGGCGATCCTGCTGCGCATCGATTACGAGAACCGGGTGCGCATGCGCGGGGGACGTCAATGAGCAGGAAACTGATGATCATGGCGGCGGGGACCGGCGGCCACATCTTCCCCGGCATCGCGATCGCGCAGACGATGCGCGAGCGTGGCTGGGAGGTCAGCTGGCTGGGCACCGCCCACGGCATGGAAGGCGAGATCGTGCCCAAGCACGGCATCGCCATGGACACGATCGACTTTGCCGGCCTGCGCGGCAAGGGACTCGGGCATACGGTGAGCGGCGCCTTCAAGATGCTGGGCGCCTTTGCCGCCTGCCGCCGCTATATCGGCCAGCGCAAGCCGGACGTGGTGCTGGGCATGGGCGGTTACGTGACGGTGCCGGGCGGGATGATGGCGCGCTCGCGCGGCGTGCCGCTGGCACTGGTGAACGCGGACGCCGCGCTGCTGCTGTCGAACAAGACGCTGGCGCCGCTCGCGCAGCGCGTGCTGTTCGGCTTCCCGGCCGATTTCGGCAAGGCCGCCGATAAAGCCGTCGTCACCGGCAACCCGGTGCGCAAGGAAATCCTGGCGATGCCGGCGCCGAGCAGGCGCTTCGCCAGCCGCAGCGGTCCCTTGAACATCCTGGTGGTGGGCGGCAGCCTGGGCGCGAAGGTGCTGAACGATGCCGTGCCGGCCGCGCTGGCCTTGATTCCGGCAGGGCAGCGTCCCGTCGTGACCCACCAGTCGGGCAAGAAGAACATCGACGCGCTGCGCGCGGCCTATGCGCAGGCGGGCGTGCAGGCCAACGTGGTCGACTTCATCGACGACATGGCGGCCGAGTATGCGAACGCCGACCTGGTGATTTGCCGCGCCGGCGCGATCACGGTGTCCGAGCTGACCGCGGCCGGCGTGGCCAGCGTGCTGGTGCCCTTCATCGCCAGCACCACCAGCCACCAGCGCGACAATGCGGTCTGGATGGACAAGCAGAAGGCGGCGCTGCACCTGCCGCAGGGCGAACTGAATCCGCAGCGCCTGAGCGAACTGCTGCAAACCACGACCCGCGACGACTGCCTGGCGATGGCCGAGGCGGCGCAGGCGGTGGGCAAGCGCGACGCCAATGCGGCGATCGCGAACGAAATTGAAAAACTGGCGGCGAACAAGCGATGAAACACAAGATCAAACACATTCACTTCGTCGGCATCGGCGGCAGCGGCATGAGCGGCATCGCCGAAGTGCTGCTGAACCTCGGCTATAAAGTGTCGGGCTCGGACCTGGCGTCGAACGCGGCCAGCCAGCGCCTGCAGGAACTCGGCGCGATCGTCTGCATCGGCCACGCGGCCGAGCACGTGCGCGGCGC
>CAJYQM010000370.1 GCA_913777025.1 uncultured Massilia sp.
TGATGGACGCCGTGGTGCAGAAGATGCAGACCATCGATGCCGCGTCGAGCCGCATCGTCGCCATCATCGAAGTCATTGACGGCATCGCCTTCCAGACCAATATCCTGGCCCTGAACGCGGCCGTGGAAGCGGCCCGCGCGGGCGAACAGGGCCGCGGCTTCGCCGTCGTCGCCGGCGAGGTACGCACCCTGGCCGCGCGTTCGGCGGCGGCGGCCAAGGAAATCAAGGTCCTGATCGAGGAATCGGTCACCGCCATTTCCTCCGGCTCGGCCCTGGTCAACGATGCCGGCGCGACGATCAAGGAAGTGGTCGGCAAGGTCACCCACCTGGCGGACACCATGCAGGACATCGTGGCCGCCAGCGACCACCAGGCGGTCCAGGTGCGCGAGATCAACCAGGCCGTGGGCCACATCGACGGGCTGACCCAGCAGAACGCGGCACTGGTCGAGCAGGCGGCAGCGGCGGCGCAGTCGATGCACGAACAGGCGCAGCACCTGACCGCGCAGGTGGGACGCTTCCGCACCTCGCGCAATTCGGGACGTCACGACATGCTGGGCCTGGCGGCTGCATGAGCCCGGCATGACGATCCGGGCGGCCCTACCAGCGGATATTTCCGGAAAACGGCAAGCTGTAACAGCCTGTAATCCCGCGAGCGCGCCGAGTCCGCAATGCGTATAGTTAGCAGGTGAGGAGAACCGCCATGAAAACTCTTGCCATCATTCTTTCCCTGGCCGCGTTGAGCGGCTGTGCCACCACCTATCCGGGTCCGGCAAACTATGGAACCCGTGCCTACGCCCCGGCCGATCCGAACGGCTGGCAGGTCGTCTCCGTCACGCCCGTCGCGCCCGGCACCGGCGCCGCGGCGGCAGCCTCCGGCGAAGCCGGCCGCGTGAGTTCGGAACCGATCACCTACGCCGCCGCCCCGACCACCGTCATCACCCAGCCGGTCTACGTACCCGCGCCGGTCTATGCGCCGGCACCGGTCTACGCCGATCCCTACTGGTACCCCCCGATCTCGATCGGCCTGGGGTTCAGCTGGAGCAATTGGGGCCACCACGGCGGCTATCGGGGTTACCGCGGTGGTTACCGCGGCGGCTACCACGGACGCGGACACCGCTGATCCGGCGGACCGGGTCCACACCCGGCGTAACGAAAGGCTGTGCCACTGGCGCAGCTTTTTTTTTCGTCCGCATACGCCATCCGCCTTACGTATCCCTTACGCATTTGCATGAATGACGCATGCTGCAGCGCGTCACAGCAAGGAATTGCTGTTGCCGGTTTGCTATCCTACAATCGGTCGAGATGGACCCGGCGCCGGTTCCACGGCGCTCCCCGTTGATAAAAACACAGGAGACAGCAATGGATTTCGTAAAGAAAGCGTTGTGTGCAAGTGTTGTACTGGGGTTCTCGATGTCGGCCATGGCGGCCGACCCGATCAAGATCGGCGTGTCCGGCCCGTTCACGGGCGGCTCGGCGCCGATGGGCATCTCGATGCGCGACGGCGTGCGCCTGGCGGCCGGCGAGATCAACGCGAAAGGCGGCGTGCTCGGGCGCCAGATCCAGCTGGTCGAGCGCGACGACGAAGCCAAGAACGAGCGCGGGGTCCAGATCGCTCAGGAGCTGATCAACAAGGAACGCGTCGTGGCCACGGTCGGCTACGCCAACACCGGCGTCGCGCTGGCTTCGCAGCGCTTCTACCAGCAGGCGAAGATCCCGGTCTTCACCAGCGTCGCCACCGGTTCCATCGTCACCAGGCAGTTCGCCGGCCAGCCCGAGAACTACGTCTTCCGCAACTCGGCCAACGACACCATCCAGTCCGCGATGATCGCCGAGGAAGCCCTCACCCGCCGCGGCTTCAAGAAGCCGGCGATCCTGGCAGACTCCACCAACTACGGCCAGCTGGGCCGCGCCGACCTCGAAAAAGTCCTGGAATCGAAGGGCGTGAAACCGGTCGCCGTCGAGAAGTACAACATCGGCGACGTCGACATGACGGCCCAGCTGCTGCGCGCGAAGCAGGCCGGCGCCGACGTCGTGCTCACCTACGGCATCGGGCCGGAACTGGCGCAGATCGCCAACGGCATGCAGAAGCTGGGCTGGAAAGTGCCGATCGTCGGCAGCTGGACCCTGTCCATGGCCAACTTCGTCGACAACGCCGGCAAGAACGGCGAAGGCACGCGCATGCCGCAAACCTTCATCCAGGAACCTTCCACGCCCAAGCGCAAGGCTTTCATCGACGCCTACGTGAAAGCCTACAACCCGCCGGGCGGCCGCATGCCCTCCGCCGTGTCCGCGGCCCAGGGCTACGACTCGGTCTACCTGCTGGCCGCCGCCATCAAGCAGGCGAACAGCACCGAGGGGCCGAAGGTGGTCGCGGCGCTGGAAAACCTGGGTACGCCGGTCGAGGGTGTCGTCACCACCTACAACAAGCCGTTCAGCAAGACGGATCACGAGGCCATCAACTTCGAGAATACCCAGTTCGGCGAAGTGCGCGGCGGGCGCGTGGTGTTGGCGAAGTAAGGCGCAGACACGCTGCCGCGCAACACCTGTCGTCGCCCCCGCGTAGGCGGGGGGCCAATTTTGCCGAGCTACCGATGACGCATGCAGAACTTGGGTCCCC
>CAJYQM010000371.1 GCA_913777025.1 uncultured Massilia sp.
CCCGGCGGCCAGGTGCGTCTCGGGATCGTAGCCGTGGCCGCCGGGCGTGCGCTCGCCCCGCTGCGCGACGAAGGCGTACTGATCCTCGGCAGCGGCCTGTCCTTCCACAACCTGCGCCTGTTCGGCCAGGGCGGCGCCCTCGCCTCGCACGCCTTCGACACCTGGCTGCAGCACGTGCTGCTGGAATTGTCGCCGCAAGACCGCCATGCGGCGATGCTGGACTGGAGCAGCGCGCCCTACGCGCGCCATGCGCACCCGCGCGAGGATCACCTGGTGCCGCTTTGGGTGGCGCTGGGCGCGGCCGAGCAGGAAGCCGCGGCCTGCGTGTATCACGAAGATAACTTCTTCGGGGCGCTGTCGGTGTCGAGCTTCCGCTTCGGGAAAGCTGCGTAGGGTGGACGGGTTCCCCGTCCACGCGGTGATAAGCTCAGGCTCCGATTACGCGCACGATATCGAAGCCGTCAACAATCACCGCGTGGACGGCATAGCCGTCCACCCTACGCAAGTTCCGACAATATCTTAGGTACCGCGCTTGCCGCGGGCGGCCTCTTCCGCCTTGCGCGCCGCCTTTTCGGCGGCGATGCGCGCCTTCTCTTCCATCTCGATGCGGTGCCGCTCCAGCGCTTCGGCCCGCGTCTGCGGCGTTTCCAGGCTGATGCGGCCGAGCGCGCCCTGGCGGTAATCCTGCAGCAGCACGTGGGCCGCCTTTTCGTAGTCGTAGTCGCCGCCGCGCACGCGGAAGGCGCGGCGCTGGGCCACGCCCTCGATCACGCCGAAGCCATCCAGGCCCTCGGTCTTAACGCCGTAGCGGGCGGTGAGCAGCTGCGGGTAGCGCTCCAGCAGCAGGGTGCCGAGGAATTCGGCGACTTCCTCTTCGATCACGGCGTTGGTGCCGACCGCATGGCTGGCGGCCAGCATCAGGCCGTCGCTTTCCATCTCGATCTTCGGCCACAGCATGCCCGGGGTGTCGACCAGCACGGTGAACTTGTCGAGGTAGAGCTTTTGCTGTGACTTGGTGACGGCCGGCTCGTCGCCGACCTTGGCCACGCGTTTTTTCAGCAACGCATTCATCAGCGTCGACTTGCCGACGTTGGGGATACCCATGATCATGATGCGCAGCGGTTTCGTGGGCACGCCGCGGTGCGGCGCCAGCGCCTTGCACAGCTCGGGGATGCGCGCCACGTCGGACGGCTTCTTGGTCGTCATCGGGTAGGCGGTGACGCCTTCCTGGGCGTCATACCAGGCGGCCCAGGCGGCGGTGGCGGCCGGGTCGGCCAGGTCGGTCTTGTTCAAGACCTTCAGGCAGGGGCGCTGGCGGAACTTGCGGAGTTCCTCGACCATCGGGTTGCTGCTCGCCTGCGGCAGGCGCGCGTCCAGGACCTCGATGACCACATCGGTGTTTTCCATCTGCTCCGCGGCCTGTTTGCGGGCGGCGGCCATGTGGCCCGGGAACCATTGTATCGACATGCTGATCTCAAATTTCTGCGTTTAATCCGCTATTTTACGCTGGCCGCGCCCGCCCGGCCCTGGCGGCATGTAAAGATGGGGCCTGGACCTTGCCTCCGCGTGGGAATCCGTGTATTTCGCGGCACGCCATGTTTGATATCGTGTTGCGTTTTCCACACTGGACCGGAGATTCATGAAAACGCCCCTGCCGATCGCCCTGCTCTCCTGCGCCCTGCTTGCTTCACCCGCCATGGCGGCGCCGCAACAGCCTGCCAATCCGGACTGCACCTATGACCGCGCCAGGCTGATGGCCATGGACAAGGCGCACTTCGACGAAGACACGGCGGGCGGCGGCTGGCGCGCGCTGGCGGCAAGGCCGGGCTGCGAACCGGCGGCCGCCGACCTGGTGCGCGACTACCGCAAGGCGCATCCGAAGGATTCTGGCCTGATGGTATGGCATGAAGCGCAATTGCGGGCCTTCGGCGGACAATCGGCCCGGGCCGCGGCATTGATGGAACAGACGCGCGTGCCGGAAGCCGCCGACCGCATGGGCTGGAACCCTTACGTCGATGCGACGATCGCCTTCCTGCGCAAGGACCGGCGCGCGCTCGACCAGGCGCACGCGCGCCTCGCCGCGGTCAAGCCTCCGGCCGGCAAGGACGTCCCACCCGTCATCGATGGCTATATGCAGGTGGACATGTCCGACGGCACGACCAGGAAGATCCGCTTTCCGCAAAATATCGACGTCGTCGAGGGCCTGGCACAGTGCTTCGACAAATCCTACGCCGAGGCTTATTCGGACGCCTGCCGGCCACGCGCCGATTGACCTATTCAACGCGGCGCCTGCGCCGCACACTCGCTGGCCGGCAGCGGCGCACCCGGGTCGAAGGCCACCAGACGGCCGCGCGCCTCGGCCAGGTCCTTCGAGAATTCCGTCAGGTAGCGCGACCTTTCCTCGCTCTGCCATTCGGCATCCGAAAAGCCGTTCAAGGGATAGGCCTTGCTGGTGTGGACCCTGCCCTCCAGGCGCGGCATCAGCGCGCGGTCCGGGTCCGTGTTTTCCTTCAACAGGTAGCCGTCGACGTCGCGCAAACCCAGCGGCATGGCCGCGTCCTGGTCCCGCATCAGCTTGCCGAAGACCGTCAGTTTGACGTCATTCGGGCCGGGACCGAGCATATCGTTGAAGGTCAGCAGCGCGAAGGGCTTGCCGCGCGCGTCGTCGACCCGGCCGTTGATCACGTAGCGTCCCGGCATGCGCACGTCCGCCTTCAGGTAAAAGACCAGCGAGCCGTTTTCGATGGCCTCGCGGATCTGCCCGGTCCAGATGGCGGGCAGTTCCGGCGTGTAGATGACGTCGAACAGCACGGCGCCGTTCTTCCCGCCGACGTTGTAGCGCACCTCGGTGCGGATGGTGCCGTTGAAGCCGGCCAGGCCGGTCTGGCCCGGTGCCAGCACGCCGGCGTAGCTGCCGTCGTTCGCGGCCGTATCGGCCCCGTTGCCATCGTCGGCGAAGGGTACCGAGACCAGCGGCGCGGGACGGTCGGCGCCGTAGGTGATGCCGCGTGCCTGCGCGCGCGTGATCACCAGCGGCAGCGTCTTGCCCTCGGCGTCGACGGCACGCAGCGAAAAGGCCACCGCCTCGCCCGCTGCCATGTAGACGCGCGACTGCGAAGTCTGCAGCTGGACCTTGGCATCGGTCCCGCCGCCTTCCAGGCGCATCGGGTTTGCCTCGAGGACCGGCGCGTTCGGGGTGTTCTGGTCGGCGTTTTCGGGCATCGGGCGCGAGCCGACCGGGTACTGGCTGCCGGCGCGGTAGCTGCAATAGGTGTGGTCGGCCAGTTTCAGGTTCTCGACCAGCGCCTGGCGCCGGCGCGCGCGGTCTTCCGGCAAAACCAGGCCTGGCCCGTCCACCTTGCCGAAGAAGGGTTGGCCGGCCGGCACCGGCGCCCGGGCCGCAGCCGGTGCCGGCGCCGCGTCGTCGCGCCGCGCAATGAGCCAGACGACGAGCACCAGCGCCGCCGCGGCGCCCAGCGGCGGGCCCCAGCGGCGCAGCCAGGACGGCTGCGCGCTGCGTTGCGGCGGTGTCTTCTCAGAGGGCACTGTTCACCATCGCACTTCGGACCACGGACACGATGCCGCCCCAGTTGCCGTTGGCGTAGTGGTTGTAGGCTTCGCCATCGTCGCGGAACGAGACCGAGTGGTAACTCCATTTCGTGCTGCCGCCTTCATTCGCCGCCGTGCCCAGCGTCAGGTCGTTGCACAGCCAGTCGCTCGGATTGCAGTAGGACCCGCCCGAGCTGCCCGAGACGCCGCCCGAGCTGTGATAGGCGACCGCTTCGTCGTCCTGGCCCGGCAGGATGCCCGAGTACAACGTGCCCTTGGCGCCGGCGTACATGTAGAACCAGATGCCGCGCGTGGTGTTGTGGTTGTACATGGCGCGCGCGGTGCTGGTCTTCAGGTCCTGCACCAGGGGCTCCGAGACGGCCCAGGAACCGGCGTCCGACAGTTCGGAGCCGCCGCCGGCGCCGGAGGCGGCGCGCACCCACTTGATGTTCCAGCCGGTCTGCGAACTGCCGTCCACGTTGCCGCATACGCCGGACGCGTTGGCGCTGGCGTTCTTCTTGACGCGCGCCGAGCCGCCGTAGTTGGCCAGCGTGTAGCCGAGGATCAGGTCGCCGGCGCTGTGGGTCGCGATATAGCACCAGTTGTTGCCGGTGCAGAAGCAGTCGAGGGCGTCGCGGATGATGCCGCTCTGCGAGGCGATGCTGCTGCGTCCATCCCAGTTGACGGCCTTCTTGTTGACGCCGGCGGCCGTGGTTCCCGGTCCCCAGTAGTTCCAGCTGTCGTAGTTGCCGACCGTGCCGCCGCCGGTGCGGCCGTTGATCCACAGCGTGTAGTTGGTCGCCGATGCCAGTCCCGCAGTCAATCCAGCCACTGCGAACAGGCACAGCGCAATCATCGTGCGCAGCACTCTCATCCTCTCCTCCACTCACTCGTTGTATTGGTATTGGAACGATCCGCTGAGCGCCGGTCGGCACGCTGGAATAACACGAACGACCGTGCTACAGCCGAGTTGAATGTAGAGAGGATATGTACATCTGTCAATTACAACGCACGGGAAATTAGCAACTACACGACAACGGAAGCCAGCTCAGCGCGCGCTGGTCGCCACCGCCGCCCGCATCACGCCCACGATGCCGCCCCAGCTCGCGTTGGTGTAATGGTTGTAGTCCTCGCCATCGTCGCGGAAGGCGACCGAGTGCCAGGCCCATTTGGTGCTCCCGCCCTGGTTGGTGTCCGTCCCCAGCCTGAGGTCGTCGCAGAACCAGTCGCCCGGATTGCACAGCGAACGGCCCGAATTGCCCGAGACGCCGCCGGCACTGTGGTAGGCCTCCACTTCGTCGTCCTGGCCCGGCAGCACGCCCGAATACAGCGTGCCGCGCGCGCCGGCGTACATGTAGAACCAGATGCCGCGTGTCTCGTTGTGGTTGTACATGGCGCGCGCGGTGCTGACCTTCAGGTCCTGCACCAGCGGCTCGGACGTGGTCCAGGAACCGATATCGGCCAGCTCCGAACCGCCGCCGGAGCCGGCCGCCGAAGCCACCCACTTGATGTTCCAGCCGGTCTGGGTCCCGCCCGCGTTGCCGCACACGCCGGACGCGTTGGCCACCGCGTTCTTACGGCTGCGCGTGGAGCCGCCATAGTTGGCCAGCGTGTAGCCGATCAGCAGGTCGCCGGCGCTGTGGGTCGCGATATAGCACCAGTTGCTGCCGGTGCAGAAGCAGTCGAGGGCGTCGCGGATGCGCGGACTTGCGGCCGCGATGCTGCCGCGCCCGTCCCAGTTGACGGCCTTCTTGTTGACGCCGGCCTGCACGGCGGACGGTCCCCAGTAGGTCCAGCTGTCGTAGTTGCCGACGACGCCGCCGCCGGTGCGGCCGTTGATCCACAGCGTGTAGTTGGTTGCCGATGCCAGGCCCGCAGTCAATCCAGTCGCTACGAGCAGGCCCAGCGCCATCAGGAAGCGCAGAAGCGGTCTCATCATCCCTCCACATATTGTTGTGTTGTGGACGTTAGAGACCGCCGCGCGGGCAGAGGTTCCTAGTCGAGGTCGGCCAAAGCCTTGACGTGCGCCACGACGCTGCGCCCCAGCGCCGACAGATTGTAGCCACCCTCGAGGCAGCTGACGATGCGTCCCTGCGCATGCTGCGCCGCCACCTCGACCAGCTTGTGCGTCATCCAGGCATAGTCGGCCTCGACCAGCAGCATGCCGCCCAGGTCGTCCTCGCGGTGGGCGTCGAAGCCGGCCGACACGAAGATCATCTGCGGCCGGTGCGCGTGCAGGGCCGGCAGCCATTGTTCCTCGACCAGCTTGCGCACCACGTCGCCGCCGCTGTAGGCCGGCACCGGGATGTTGACGCTGTTCGCGGTGACCGGCGACGGCTCGGTGTAGGGATAGAAGGGGTGCTGGTAGAAGCTCGCCATCAGCACGCGCGGGTCGTCGCGGAAGGCGTCGTCGGTGCCGTTGCCGTGGTGGACGTCGAAGTCGACGATGGCCACCCGCTCCAGCCCGTGCGCTTCGAGCGCGTGGCGCGCGGCGATCGCCACGTTGTTGAACAGGCAGAAGCCCATCGGCTCGCCCGGGCGCGCATGGTGGCCGGGCGGGCGCACCGCGCAGAAGGCATTGTCGATGGTGCCGGCGATGACGGCATCGGTGGCGGCCACGGCGGCGCCGGCGGCGCGCAGCGCGGCGCGGTAGCTGTCCTTGCACAGCAGGGTATCGCCGTCCAGCGGATAGTGTTCGCCGGCCGGCGGCAGGTTGTCGCGCACCAGGTCGATGGCGCCTTGCGTGTGGTTGCGCAGGATGGCGGCCTCATCTGCCAGCGGCGCGCTGCAACGCTCGACCAGGCCGTCCATCCGGGCCAGGATCAGCTGGTCCTCGATCGCGCGCAGGCGCGCCGGCGATTCCGGATGCCAGTCGCCCATCTCGTGCAGCAGGCAGTCCGGGTGGCTGAAAATTGCGGTGCTCATGGTATTTGTCTCAGTCCGCGCTCATCCGTGCCGCCCCTCTCTTACGGTTCTCGCATAGAATCGCGTGGAGGCATGTTGACGCTGGAATAAAAAGGTTGCCGATGTCGCTAATCTACCATGCGCTCGAGGCGGACGCATGCCACCCCTGAACCACGACAGGATCGCATCATGTTCAACAAATTGCACGCGGCGGCGCGCCAGGTCAGCCAGATCGTGGTCGGCAAGGACCGCCAGGTGCGCCTCGCCCTGACCTGCCTGCTGGCCGGCGGCCACCTCCTCATCGACGACGTGCCGGGGGTCGGCAAGACCACGCTGGCGCACGCGCTGGCCCTGACGCTGGGCCTGAAATTCAACCGGGTGCAGTTCACCAGCGACCTGCTGCCCGCCGACGTCGCCGGCATCTCCGTCTACGAGCGCGAAAAGGGCGGCTTTTCCTTCCACCCGGGGCCGATCTTCACCCAGGTGCTGCTGGCCGACGAGATCAACCGCGCCACGCCCAAGACCCAGTCCGGCCTGCTGGAAGCGATGGAAGAACGCCAGGTCACGGCCGACGGCGTCACGCGCCAGCTGCCGGAACCCTTCTTCGTGATCGCGACCCAGAACCCCGCGCACCAGGTCGGCACCTTCCCGCTGCCCGAATCCCAGCTCGACCGCTTCCTGATGTGCCTGTCGCTGGGCTACCCGGACGCCGCCGCCGAGCGCGCCCTCCTGATGGGCGAGGACCGGCGCGCCATGCTCAAGACCCTGCAGCCGGTCATGCGGCCCGAAGAGCTGATGGATGCCCAGGCCGCGCTGCGCGGCATCCATGCCTCGGGCGCCCTGGTCGACTACCTGCAGGCGCTGGCCCAGTCCTCGCGCTCGGGCCAGCTGTTCGCCGAGGGCCTGTCGCCGCGCGCCACGCTGGCGCTGCTGCAGGCGGCGCGCGCCTGGGCCGCGCTGGAAGGCCGCGACCACGTGATCCCGGAAGACATCCAGACGCTGCTGGTGCCGGTCTGCGCACACCGCCTGCGTCCGCTGAAGTCGGCGCAGGGCATGGCGACGGCCAGCCGCGACCTGGTATTGCAGCTGCAGAAATCGGTTCCGCTGTGATGGAAACGGGCGGCGTGGCACAACCGGCGTCGCCGGGCTGGCTGCAGCGCAAGCGCAGCAAGTGGCGCACGCGCGCCACCGCCGGCGACCAGGGCGAAGTGGAGCTGGGCCAGCGCCGCGTCTACATCCTGCCGACCCGCCCCGGGATGGGCTTCGGCGCCCTGCTGCTGGTG
>CAJYQM010000372.1 GCA_913777025.1 uncultured Massilia sp.
GCGCATCGAGGGCGGTATCGATGGCCTCCTGCGGCAGGCTGTACACCGTGGCCCAGGTCGCGCGGCCGTCGGGCGCGTTCGAGGGAAAGCTCGTGGTCTCGATTGGCCAGTGGTATTTGCGCTTCAGGGCGCGCACGATGGCGGCCAGGGTGACGCGGCCGCGCAGGGGTTCGGCGCCGGCCTGGTCGGCGTTCGACAGCAGGATGGCGAGCACCTGGCCGCGCGCGGTGCGCGGGCCGGGAAAAATGGGAGTCTTTTTGGGCATCCGCGCATTCTAGCCTTACCACTGTCCAGCCTCACAACTGTCCGCTTTCCGCAAACGAATGGACCAGCGGCCCGGCCACCACCAGGTGGTCGAGCACGCGGATGTCGACCAGTGCCAGCGCCTGGACCAGCGTGCGCGTCATGATCAGGTCGGCCTGGCTCGGGTCCGGCGTGCCGGACGGGTGGTTGTGGGCCAGGATCACGCTGGCGGCGTTGTAGGCGAGCGCCATCTTGACCACCTCGCGTGCATGCACGACGGTATGGTTGAGGGTCCCGCGCGACAGTTCGCGGTCGGCGATCAGGCGGTTCTTGACGTCCACGAACAACACCACAAAGGATTCGTGGCGCTGTCCCCCGAGTTTCATGCGCAGGTAGCGCTTGACCAGGTCCGGCGAGGACATGCTGGCGCCGGCCTGCAATTGTTCGCCGATGGCACGCCGTGCCAGTTCCATCACGGCTTGCAGCTGGGCATACTTGGCCAGCCCCAGGCCGTGTACCTCGGAAAAATCGTTCAGCGTGGCGCCGAACAGCGCGTGCAGCGAGCCGAAGTGCTGCAGCACGTCGCGTCCCAGCTCGACCGCGCTCTTGCCGCGCACGCCGACGCGCAACAGCAGGGCCAGCAGTTCCGGATTCGACAGCGCCTGCGCGCCTTCCTTTACCAGCCGCTCGCGCGGCCTTTCCTGTTCCGACCAGTCGTTGATGCCCATGTTTCCCTTTGCTGAAAAAGGCCGCAGTCAATACAGCGGAGGCGAGCGGGATGGACGGCTCTGGCTTACAATAGCGGTTTGCACGCCAACCGAACACCGCAATGTCTTCTTCCACTGCTCCCATCGTTACCGAATCGGCTTACCTGACCCTGCATTACCGGCTCGCCACGCCGGACGGCACCGACATCGTCACCACCTTCGGCGCCACGCCGGCCACGCTGATGCTGGGCCAGGGCCAGCTCGCCCCCTTCCTGGAACAGCGCCTGCTGGGCCTGGAAGAGGGCACGCACCAGACCTTTGAGCTGAGCCCGGCTGAAGGGTTCGGCGAACGTAACCCGGAACTGATCCAGGCCGTGTCCAAGAAGACGCTGGAAGAGAATTCCGTGCCGGACGCCGACTACCAGGTCGGCGACCTGGTCGATTTCGCGGCGCCGAGCGGCGGCCGCTTTGCCGGCGTACTGCGCGAGATGCGCGAAAACGACGCCGTCTTCGACTTCAACCACCCGCTGGCCGGCCAGCCGCTGACCTTCGAGGTCAAGCTGATTTCCGTGCTCTAATTACCCGAGATCAGGACTATTGCCACCATCCATGGATAACGAGATTCTGTTGGCCCAGCCGCGCGGCTTCTGCGCCGGCGTCGACCGCGCGATCGAGATCGTCGAGCGCGCCCTGCAGCAGTTCGGTGCACCGATCTACGTGCGCCACGAGATCGTCCACAACGCCTACGTCGTCAACGACCTGCGCAACAAGGGCGCGATCTTCATCGAAGACCTCGACGACGTCCCGCCGGGCAATACGCTGGTGTTTTCGGCCCACGGCGTGTCGAAGGCGGTGCGCGAGGAAGCCGAATCGCGCGGCCTGAAGGTGTACGACGCCACCTGCCCGCTGGTCACCAAGGTCCACGTCGAAGTCGGCAAGATGCGCAAGCAGGGCGCCGAGATCATCATGATCGGCCACGCCGGCCACCCGGAAGTCGAAGGCACGATGGGCCAGACCGAAGAAGGCATGCACCTGGTGGAGACCGTCGAGGACGTGAACAAGCTGCAAGTCGCGAATCCGGACCTGCTGGCCTATGTGTCGCAGACCACGCTGTCGGTCGACGACACCGCCGAGATCATCGACGCACTGAAGGCGCGCTTCCCGAACATCATCGAGCCTAAAAAGGGCGATATCTGCTACGCCACCACCAACCGCCAGGAAGCCGTGAAATTCATGGCGCCCCAGGTCGAAGTCGTGATCGTGGTCGGCAGCCCGAACAGCTCGAACTCGAACCGCCTGCGCGAAGTGGCGGACAAGATGGGCACCCCGGCCTACATGGTCGACAATGCCGCCGCCATCGACCCGGCCTGGATCGCCGGCAAGAAGCGCATCGGCGTGACCGCCGGCGCCTCGGCACCGGAAGTGCTGGTGCAAGCCGTGATCGACCGCCTGAAGGCACTGGGCGCCGCCAGCGTGCGTGCCCTCGAGGGCGTCGAAGAGAACGTCACCTTCCCGCTGCCCAAGGGCCTGGACGGCAACAAGGCCGCCGCCTGACCTGATCGCTTGACCCGGCCGGCCGCTCGGCCGGCCTTCCTTTTTTCTTACGTATTTTCCCATGCGCGACGCAACCGTAAGCGAGGCCGGTCTCGGCTTCGACTCGCTCCCCCTCGAATTCTTCCAGGACTATCCGGAACCCGGCGTCAATTTCATCGACGTCGGCTGCATCTTCGACAACCCCGCGCACTGGCGCATCGCCATCGACACGCTGGCCGAGCGCACCGCCGGGCTCGACTTCGACTTCATCGTGGCCATGGACGCGCGCGGCTTCATGCTGGCCGGCGCGCTGGCCTATGGCCGCGGCATCGGTTTCGCCATGGCGCGCAAGGCCGGCAAGCTGCCCGGCCACGCGATCCGCATCGACTACAAGCGCGAATACGGCAGCGCCACCATCGAGATCCAGCCGGAGCGGATCAAGGGGCGGCGCGTGCTGATCGTCGACGACGTGCTGGCCACCGGCGGCACGATCGAGGCGGCGGCCAAGCTGCTGCGCCAGGTCGACAAGGAAGTGGTGGGGGCGGCGGCGCTGTTCGACGTCGCCTTTTTCAAGGACAAGCGCAATTTGAGCATGCCGGTCGTGACCCTGCGCGACGTGTAAAGCCTGCTGCATCCCGGTGCGCCGGCGCGCCGTTCGAGGGCGGCCGCGCGCCGTTTGCGTGTCCCGGGTGCGCCATTTTCTCCTGTGGTTCCGGTTCAAAAGCGATACTTGGTCACGCGTGGATTTTACGATATTAGTTTTTGTAAAACATCGCTATGATGATGGCGCTCGGAATTTCTGCACAGTGAAGCACATCGACCAGGGCGGCACTTCGGGAAACCGGGTGCCGTTTTTGTCAAGGGCCCCGCGCCTCAACCAGAGAAAGACAATGGACACCTTTATCCAACAAATCCTGAACGGCCTGGTGCTGGGCAGCATGTATGCGCTGGTCGCGCTCGGCTACACGATGGTGTACGGCGTGCTGAACCTGATCAACTTCGCCCACGGCGACGTGCTGATGATCGGCGCCATGGTCGGCCTGTCGATCCTGCGCATGCTGGACAGCACCTTCCCGGGCCTGCCCGGCGGCGTGCAGCTGGCGATCGCCATCCTGGGTGCGATTCCCGTCGCCATGCTGGTCAATGTCCTGATCGAACGCGTGGCTTACCGCCGCCTGCGTAACGCGCCGCGCCTGGCGCCCCTGATCACGGCCATCGGCGTATCGATCCTGCTGCAGACCTTCGTCATGGCGATGCCGTTCTGGGGCCGCAGCCCGCTGCCTTTCCCACAACTGCTGTCGTCGGACCCGATCATGGTCGGCGGCGCCGTGATTTCGCAGACCCAGGTGCTGCTGCTGGTGCTGGCGGCCGTGGCCATGGTGCTGCTGGTGTTCCTGGTCGAAAAGACGAAAATGGGCCGCGCGATGCGCGCCGTCGCCGAGAACCCGCGCGTGGCCGGGCTGATGGGCGTGGACTCGAACCGCGTGATCGTCTCCACCTTCGCCATCGGCGCCGCGCTGGCGGCCGTCGCCGGCGTGATGTGGGGTGCCAATTACGCGTCGATCCAGTTCGCGATGGGCACCTTGCCCGGGATGAAGGCCTTCTCCGCCGCGGTGCTGGGCGGCATCGGCAATATCTACGGCGCCATGATCGGGGGCATCGTCCTCGGCATCATCGAAAGCCTGGGCGCCGGCTACATCGGCGACCTGACCGGCGGCTTCCTCGACAGCCGCTACCAGGACATCTTCGCCTTCGTCGTGCTGATCCTGGTGCTCACCGTGCGGCCGTCCGGCATCATGGGCGAGCGCGTGGCCGACCGCGCATAAAGGGCATCGCACATGGCTCTCCTGACCTTCGACACCGCGCACAAGCCGCGCCAGTCCTACGCCAGCATGGCGGTGCTGCTGGCGGTGATGCTCGTCTTCCCCTTCGTCGCGTCCCAGTTCGGCAACTCCTGGGTGCGCATCATCGACATGGCGCTGCTCTACATCATGCTGGCGCTGGGCCTGAACATCGTGGTCGGCTTCGCCGGCCTGCTCGACCTCGGCTACATCGCCTTTTTCGCGGTGGGCGCCTACCTGACCGGTTTGCTGGCCTCGCCGCAGTTCGCGGCGCTGCTTGAGTCGCTGGTGTACACCCATCCGGCCCTGGGCGAGGCCCTGGTCGGGCTGTTCGGCGAGCAGGTCCGCACCGAGGGCATCCATTTGTCGGTCTGGGCGATCGTGCCGCTGGCCGGCCTGGCCGCCGGCCTGTTCGGCGCCTTGCTGGGGGCGCCGACCCTGAAGCTGCGCGGCGACTATCTCGCCATCGTCACCCTGGGCTTCGGTGAAATCATCCGCATCTTCATGAACAGCCTGGATGGCCCGATCAACGTCACCAACGGCCCGCAGGGCATCAACATGATCGACCCGATCCGCATCTTCGGCGTGTCGCTGGCGGGCGAGGCGGGTTCGAAAGCCACGGTCTTCATCGGCGGCTTCGGGATTCCGTCGGTGAACGCCTACTATTTCCTTTTCCTGCTGCTGTGCATCGTGACCATCTTCATGACCAGCCGCCTGCAGCACTCGCGCCTGGGCCGCGCCTGGGTTGCGATCCGCGAAGACGAGATCGCGGCCAAGGCGATGGGCATCAATACCCGCAACGTCAAATTGCTGGCGTTCTCGATGGGCGCCTCCTTCGGCGGCGTGGCCGGCGCGATGTTCGCGGCCTTCCAGGGTTTCGTGTCGCCGGAATCGTTTTCGCTGACCGAGTCGATCGCCGTGCTGGCGATGGTGGTGCTGGGCGGTATCGGCCACATCCCGGGTGTGGTGATGGGCGGCGTGCTGCTGGCGGCCTTGCCGGAAGTGCTGCGCCACGTGGTGGAACCGGTCCAGCAGTCGCTGTTCGGCAAGGTCTTGATCGAGGCCGAAGTGCTGCGCCAGCTGCTGTACGGCCTGGCCATGGTCTTGATCATGCTCAACCGTCCGGCTGGCTTGTGGCCGTCGCCGATCAAGGAAGACCGTCCGCTTGCCGCCACCGACAAGGAAGAAAAGGAAGAGAGCGCGGTGGTGTAAGCCGTGTATCAAGATAATGAATAACATTCTTCTGAACATTTCCGGCGTCAATAAGCGCTTCGGCGGCCTGCAGGCGCTGACCGACGTGCGCATCCAGATCGCCAAAGGCCAGATCTACGGCCTGATCGGTCCGAACGGCGCCGGCAAGACCACCTTCTTCAACGTGATCACCGGCCTGTATCAGCCGGACACGGGCACATTCGAACTCGACGGCAAGGCCTATTCGCCGTCGGCGCCGCACGCGGTGGCGAAAGCCGGCATCGCGCGCACTTTCCAGAACATCCGCCTGTTCGGCGAGATGACGGCGCTGGAAAACGTGATGGTCGGGCGCCACGTGCGCACGCGTCAGGGCGTGTTCGGCGCCATCTTCCGCCACAAGGCGGCACGGCAAGAGGAAGCGGCGATCCGGGCGCAGGCCCAGGAACTGCTGGACTTCGTCGGCATCGGGCCATTTTCCAACCGCACCGCGCGCACCCTGTCCTACGGCGACCAGCGCCGCCTGGAAATCGCGCGCGCGCTGGCGACCGAGCCGAAATTGCTGGCGCTGGACGAGCCGGCCGCAGGCATGAACGCCACCGAAAAGCTGGCGCTGCGCGAACTGCTGGTCAAGATCCAGCAAGCGGGCGTCACGATCCTGCTGATCGAGCACGACGTGAAGCTCATGATGGGCTTGTGCGACCGCATTTCGGTGCTCGAGTACGGCAAATTGATCGCGGAAGGCTTGCCGGCCGAGATCCAGAAGAACCAGGCGGTGATCGAAGCCTACCTGGGAGGAGCACATTGATGAGTAGTGAAAACATCCTGGACGTCGCCGGCCTGCAGGTGGCCTACGGCGGCATCAAGGCGGTCAAGGGCATCGATTTGCAGGTGAACCACGGCGAACTGGTGACCCTGATCGGCGCCAACGGCGCCGGCAAGACCACGACGTTGAAGGCGATCACCGGGACCCTGCCGTCGTGCAAGGTGGAGGGCACCATCCGCTACCAGGGCCAGCCCCTGGCAAGCGCCAAGTCCTTCAAGCTGGTGCAGCAGAAGCTGGCGATGGTACCGGAAGGACGCGGCGTGTTCACACGCATGAGCATCCACGAG
This sequence comes from uncultured Massilia sp., assembly GCA_913777025.1. GTDB lineage: Bacteria > Pseudomonadota > Gammaproteobacteria > Burkholderiales > Burkholderiaceae_D > Telluria. The sequence continues at coordinate 6,626 of CAJYQM010000372.1, forward strand.
AACCTCTTGATGGGCGCCTACACGCGCAACGACAAGGCGGGTATCGAGGCCGACATCGAGCACTGGTATGCGGTGTTCCCGCGCCTGAAGGAGCGCGCCAGCCAGCTGGCCGGCACCTTGTCGGGCGGCGAGCAGCAGATGCTGGCGATGGCGCGCGCGCTGATGTGCCATCCGACCCTGCTGTTGCTGGACGAGCCGTCGATGGGCCTGGCGCCGATCATGGTGGAAAAGATCTTCGAGGTGATCCGCGACGTGTCGAAGCAGGGCATCACGATCCTGCTGGTGGAACAGAACGCCAGGCTGGCGCTGCAGGCGGCGCATCGTGCCTATGTGATGGAATCGGGCGCGATCACGATGAGCGGGAATGCGCGCGAGATGCTGGATGATCCGCGGGTGCAGGCGGCTTATCTCGGTGAGTGAGTCTGCCGGACAGGACAACGGCCCGGAACGCTTGCGCGCTCCGGGCCGTTTCATTTGACGAGGCCGTAAAGCTTAGGCAGCGGCCTTGCTGGCAGCCGAGGTGAACTGCGACACGGCCGCGTTCACGTTGGTTTCCATGGCTTCGCGGGCTTGCTTGGCGGTCTTGCTGAACTGCTCGTAGCCGGCATTGGCGTTGCTGATGGCGGTCTTGATGGCCGACACATAGGTTTCGGAACCGGCCGGGGCGTTCTTGGTCACTTCGTCGACCAGCGAGATCACCTTGCGGTTGACTTCAGCAAACTGGCTCTCGGCAGCCTTCGAGAACTCGGCGCTGGTGTCGGCGGCGATCGAGGCCAGCTGGCGGCTGTAGGCGATGGCTTTTTCGGCATTCGGCTGGGTCTGGGAAGCCGAGACCGAGAAGAATTCCTGCGGATCCTTGGCGGCCAGCAACTGGCGTGCGGTTGCCGACGAGTCTTCGATGGCGGCCTTGGCGGTGGTGATGTTCAGTGCCACCAGCTTTTCCATGCCTTCGAAAGACTTCGAAGTCAGGGCGGTCAGCATGGCGAACTGGGATTCGAAATTGGCTTTGGTCGCGTTCGAAAACTGCTCGGGGAATGCAAACATGTAGTTCTCCAGTATGGAACGTTATATGGACGTGTTGCTTTGGACCGGTACAGCGAAGCTTGTTTTACGAGCTTGGATTTCAGGACTGGGTGGCCTATCGAGAGGCTCGGGACGAGGCGCTTTGTGCGCCGCAGCATGAGTAATTTTTACCGTTTTACGATTATGCGTCAAGCAGTTTTGATGCGGCGCACAAGACGAAAACGATGTCTTGAGTTATATCAACCAAAGCAATCGTTTTCGTGAACTTTATTTGTATCAGTACAACAACGTCGCGTGTTCTCGGTGCTACGAAACAGGTCCGGACGCCCATGCTAGACTTGCTCTTCCATTCCATCGACGCGGCCGCCGCCCACGCCAGCCCATGATGTCCGACCGTTCCGCGCCCCCGTCCATCCTGCCCCAGGCCAGCTGGCTGTCGCCGGTGCCGCTGTTTTTCGTCATCCTGTGGAGCACCGGCTTCATCGCCGCCAAGTACGGCTTGCCTTACGCGCCGCCCCTGAGCTTCCTGATCCTGCGCTGCCTGGGCGCCGTGGCGATCCTGCTGCCGCTGGTGTTCGCCACGCGCGCGCCCTGGCCGCGCGGCCGCGTCGGGCACATCGCCGTGGCGGGGCTGCTGCTGCAGGCGGGCTACCTGGGCGGCGTCTGGAGCGCCATCAAGCTCGGCATGCCAGCCGGCCTGTCGGCCCTGATCGTCGGCATGCAGCCGATCCTGACGGCGTTCGCCGCACCGCTGGTGGGCGAACGCGTGACGCCGCGCCAGTGGCTGGGCCTGCTGCTCGGCTTGACCGGCGTGGCGCTGGTGGTGGCCGCCAAGGTCCGCTTTGGCGGGCTGGCGCCGGGCGCGATCGCCTTGTGCGTGCTGGCGCTGCTGTCGATCACGGCCGGCACCTTGTACCAGAAACGTTTCTGTCCGCAGTTCGACCTGCGCAGCGGCACCGTGATCCAGTATTCGGCCAGCGCGCTGGCGCTGCTGCCGCTGGCCGTGCTGTTCGAAGGTTTCGGACCGGCCTTGCACATCCACTGGAACGTCCACTTTGCCGGTGCGCTGCTGTGGTCGATCCTGGCGCTGTCGATCGGCGCCATCTTCCTGTTGTTCCGCCTGATCAGCCGCAACGACGCCACCAGGGTCACCAGCCTGCTGTACCTGACGCCGCCGACCACGGCCCTGATGGCCTGGCTGATGTTCGGCGA
>CAJYQM010000373.1 GCA_913777025.1 uncultured Massilia sp.
CGCCCGACTTGCGGACCTGGCCCAGGTGCATCTCGTCCGAGAAGCGGTAGGCTTCCTTGACGCGCTTGAGTTCGACGGGTGTGAGGTATTCGGCCAGCTTGTTGGCCAGGTGCGTAATCGACGCGACCCCGGGAGCGGGGGCCGGTTCGGCTTCCTGCGGCTTGTTGGCGGTCCGGCTGGGCCGGCCCGCCTTGGGGGTGGTGCCTGAGTGGACGGAATCCGGTGAAGACAAGTTCATACTCTAAGAAAATCAGCCGCTGTATGAGTACAGAATAACAGATTCAGGGACTGATCAAGGTGAACGGAACTCAGGCGGCCAATCGGTGTAGTCAGTTGGGGTGAGAGCACAAGCGCATGAACCGTGCTCTGACCCCAAGAAATTACATTGGGACCTTTTTCAGCATTTCCAGGCCGACCTTGCCTGCAGCGATTTCGCGCAGGGCGACGACGGTCGGCTTGTCCTTGGCTTCCACCTTCGGAGTGTGGCCTTGCAGCAACTGACGGGCGCGGTAGGTGGCGGCCAGGGTCAGCTGGAAGCGGTTCGGGACGTTTTTCAGGCAATCTTCGATGGTGATGCGGGCCATGGTGTACTCCTAGGGCGGACTGATCGGAAAAAAACTCAACGGAGTCAAAAAGCGTTCGACCCCGATAAAAATCGCATTGCCGGGGTCGGAGCCCGGTTTTCACAGGTGGGCTCTGACCTTGGCTGATTAGGTTTGCTGTAAAGCGTGGATTCCCAACTGGGCAAACAACGAAGCATTGCGCGCCGCCTGCTGGGCGAAACGCGAACGTGTCGCTTTGACAATCGCCCCAAGCTCGGACAAGGCGACGTTAAACTCTTCGTTGATGATAACATACTCGAACTCGGGAGCGTGAGCGATCTCGCCGCCGGCCGCCAGCAAACGTCGCGTGATGATGTGCGGTTCGTCGGTGCCGCGCTTGTTCAGGCGTTCTTCCAGGGCCGCGATCGACGGCGGCAGGATGAAGATGCCGGCCGCATGCGGGAACAGCTTCTTCACCTGGCGCGCACCCTGCCAATCGATTTCCAGCAGGATGTCGGTGCCGTTCTTCATTTCCTGTTCCACGGTCAGGCGGCTGGTGCCGTAGTAATTGCCGTGCACCTCGGCCCATTCCAGGAATTCGCCGCGGTCGGCGCGGGTGACGAAATCCTCGGCGCTGGTGAACTGGTAATGCACGCCATCTTCCTCGCCCGGACGCGGCGGACGCGTCGTGGTCGAGATCGACAGCTTGATGCCGGGTTCCTGCGACAGCAGGGCGTTGACCAGGGTCGATTTGCCGGCGCCGGACGGGGCGGCGACAATGAACAGGCTGCCGGAGAAGGCGTTGGTGATCATGGTGTTTCCTTTGTTACGTATGTTGTTCGGTAGTGCGGTAACGCGTAATGCAATTGAACGCGTGGACAGCGGAGCTGTCCACCCTACCGGATGCGTCACGGGTAGGGTGGGCGGGTCCCCCGTCCACGCGTTCTGCGCCGCCTGATCGGCCAGCGTTTCTAGTCAGTCGGGGTCAGAGCCCACCCGTGAAAACCGGGCTCTGACCCGCGATCATTCAAGATTCTGCACTTGTTCCCGCATCTGCTCGATGAGCAGCTTGAGCTCCATCGACGCATCCGCCAATTCCTTGACCGACGCCTTGGCCCCGAGCGTATTCGCCTCGCGGTTCAGTTCCTGCATCATGAAGTCCAGGCGCTTGCCGACCTGGCCGCCCTTCTTGAGGATGTGGCGGGTTTCGTTCAGGTGCGCGGACAGGCGCGACAGCTCTTCGGAGACGTCGATGCGGATGCCGTACAGGGTGACTTCCTGGCGGATGCGCTCGAAGACTTCCTGGCGCGTCAGCACGGTCGGGTTGCCGTGGCCGGCCAGGCCCAGCGCATCCTGCATGCGTTCAACGGCTTTCTGCTGGAACTGGGAGATGACTTGCGGGATCAGCGGCGTGATGCGCTTGACGATCGCTTCCATCGATTCGATCCGCGACAGCAGCATCGCTTCCAGGGCCGCGCCTTCGCGCCGGCGGCTGTCGACGAAGGCGGCGACGGTCTTCTGGGTGAGGGCGGCGACGTCCGCCTGCAGCGACTCCTGGCCGATCTGCGCTTCCTCGATCACGCCGGGCCAGCGCAGCAACTCGGCCACCGTCATCAGCGGCGCCGACACGAAGTGGCGGGTGACTTCGCCCTGCAGCCGCGCGAGATCGGCCAGCAGTTCGTGGTTCAGCGCCTGGGACCCGCTGGCCGCCTTGCGGCCAAAGGAAAGTCGCACCTCGACCTTGCCGCGGGTGATGGCAGCCATGATCGCGGCCCGCAGGTCCGGTTCCAGCGCCCGCAGGTCGTCGTTGATGCGGAACTGGAGGTCGAGAAAGCGTGAATTGACACTCTTGATCTCGATCGTCAACGTTCCGGCGGCGCCCTCGCTCGTGGCTACCGCATAACCTGTCATGCTAGAAATGCTCAATGGAGTCCCCGGTTCCAGGCAAGCCCGAACCCGGTGCTGTTGGCGCCGGTGTTTCAAGCTTCCCTTTATTCTTTACAAAGCGGTGATTTATCCACACAATCGCCGTGTTTAGCAAGGACTACGCGCGCATGGCTGCACAAAATAACGCTCCCCTGCCTGATGGGCTGGAAATTGGCGGATATCGCATTGTAAAGAAAATTGCGTCCGGCGGGTTCAGTATTGTTTATCTAGCATATGATGCCGATGGCAATGCGGTCGCCATCAAAGAATACCTGCCCAGCGCCCTTGCGCTGCGCCAGCCCGGCGAGCTCGCGCCCAGCATTTCCCGGCCCAACCTGCCGGTCTTCCGCATCGGGCTGAAGTGCTTTTTCGAAGAGGGCAGGGCCCTGGCGCGCATCGTCCACCCGAACGTGGTGCGGGTGCTGAACTTCTTCCGCGCCAACGACACGGTCTACATGGTGATGGCCTACGAATCCGGCCACGCGCTGCAGGAAGTGGTCGCGCGCCACGCCGCCAAAGGCAGCCGCGCCGGCGAGGCTTTCATCCGCCAGGTCTTCAACGGCGTCTGCGCGGGCCTGCGCGAAGTCCATGCCAACAAGCTGCTGCACCTGGACCTGAAACCCGCCAACATCTACCTGCGCACCGACGGCACGCCCATCCTGCTGGACTTCGGCGCCGCGCGCCAGACCATCGAGACCGATTCGCCGGCGCTGGCGCCGATGTACACCCCCGGCTTCGCGGCGCCGGAACTCTATGCCAAGGGAGCGGCGCTGGGACCATGGACCGACATCTACAGCATCGGCGCGGCCCTCTACGCCAGCATGACCGGCGCGGCGCCGCAGCCGGCCGACGGGCGCAAGACCCAGGACACGATGGACGCCCAGTTCGCCAAACTGGAAGCGGCGCGCGCCTGGTCGCCGGAACTGGTGGCGATGGTGAAAGCCTGCCTGGCCATGGATCCGCTGGCGCGCCCGCAAAGCGTGTTCGCGGTGCAGAAGGTGCTGCAGCGCGGCAAACGCGAGAAGGGTGCGCTTGGCGCGGCGGTGCAGGACGATGCGGTGCCGGCCGCCACCGGCTGGCGCGGACTGGTCGGGCGCCTCGGCGCGTTCGGCAAGAAGGCTTAGATTAAGGGATCCCGATGCAATTTTCCGTCTACCAGCAAAGCCACATCGGCGGACGCAAGGTCAACCAGGACCGGATGGGCTACAGCTACACGCGCGACGCGCTGCTGCTGGTGCTGGCCGACGGCATGGGCGGCCACCAGCGCGGCGAAGTCGCGGCCAGCGTCGCCTTGCAGACGCTGTCCTCGCTGTTCCGCGCCCAGGCCACGCCCTACGTCAAGAAGCCCGAGCGCTTTCTCGAGGAAGCCTTCCAGCAGGCGCACCTGGACATCCAGCGCTACGCCGCCGCGCGCGGCCTGCCGGAGACGCCGCGCACGACCATCGTCGCCTGCCTGGTGCAGCACAACTGCGCGGTGTGGGCCCATTGTGGCGATTCGCGCCTGTACTGGGTGCGCCGCGGCCAGGTGCTGTCGCGCACGCGCGACCACTCGCACATCGAACACCTGATCGCGAAAGGCCTGGCCGATCCGGCCGAGCGCAACTCGCACCCGGACCGCAACAAGCTGTACAACTGCCTGGGCGCGTCGACGCCGCCGCGCGTCGAGCTGTCGCGCCAGGCCGGCCTGGAGCCGGGCGACGTGCTGCTGCTGTGTTCCGACGGCCTGTGGGGCGTGCTGCCCGACACCGAGATCGTGCACCAGCTGTCCACCCACACCATCGTGCAGGCGGTGCCGGACATGATCGGCATGGCCACCGCGATCGCAGGCAATCGCGCCGACAACACCACCGCGCTGGCGATCCAGTGGCAGGGAGCGGGCACGGACACCATGACCGGCGACGACAGCGTGGTCTCGACCCAGATGCTGTCCGAGGACGAAGTCAGCACCCGCATCGACGGCAAGCGCTCGGAAGCCGATCCCTTCGACGAGGACGACATCGAGAAGGCCATCGCCGAGATCCGCAACGCGATCGAAAAATCATCCCAGCTACTCAAATAAGAAGGAAACCCATGAGCATTGCCACCCGTCCCAGCGGCCGCGCCGTCGACCAGCTGCGCACCGTCCGCCTCACCCGCGCCTACACCAAGCACGCCGAAGGCTCGGTCCTGATCGAATGCGGCGACACCAAGGTGATCTGCACCGCCAGCATCGAAGACAAGGTGCCCGGCTTCCTGAAGGGCAAAGGACAGGGCTGGCTGACCGCCGAATACGGCATGCTGCCGCGCTCGACCCACTCGCGCATGGACCGCGAAGCCGCGCGCGGCAAGCAGTCCGGCCGCACCCAGGAAATCCAGCGCCTGATCGGTCGCTCGCTGCGCGCCGCCTTCGACCTGCAAGCCTTCGGCGAACGTACGCTGCACCTCGACTGCGACGTGATCCAGGCCGACGGCGGCACCCGCACCGCCTCCATCACCGGCGCCATGGTCGCCGCCTACGATGCCTTCTCGCGCCTGGTCGCGGCCGGCCTGATCCCGGCGGTCCCGGTGCGCCACTTCGTGGCCGCGATCTCGGTCGGCGTGGTGAACGGCACGCCGGTGCTGGACCTGGATTATGTCGAGGATTCGGGCTGCGATACCGACATGAACGTGGTGATGACCGAGGCCGGGCACTTCATCGAGGTGCAGGGTACGGCGGAAGGGGAGGCGTTTGACCGGGCGGGGATGAATCGCTTGCTGGATCTGGCGGAGAAGGGGATTTCCGAGTTGGTGGGGTTGCAGAAGCGGACGCTGAATATCAGCGCCGGTTGAACGCGTGGACAGCAAAGCTGTCCACCCTACCTGAAACGGTTGCTTCGCGGGTAGGATGGACGGCTCGCCGTCCACGCGTTCACGACAACCACCCGGTCAACCACGCCGGATGAAACGGCAACCCGAACAAGCCCGCCACCCCATAGAACACGCCGACGCCGGTGGGCAGCAGCGCCGCCAGGTACAGCCAGCGCTGCCGCGTCAGGGTCGTGATCGCCAATAGCGACAAGGCCAGCGCCAGCGCCGCGTCGGACAGGTCGAACTGGTCGTCGCGGTAGTTCAAGGCATCGTAGGCCGCCTGGTCCCGCTTCGCCTGCGCCTGCACCTCATCCTTCTTCCTGGCCTGGTCCGTTTCCAGCTTTTCCAGCTCGGCGATGGCAGCCGCATACCCGGCCTGCTCGGCGGCGGGGCGCGACGGCGCGGCCAGGCGCAGTTGCAGCAGCGTCGTGTGGGCCTGCTCCTGGCGCAGGTTGCGCGCCTGGTAGAAGGCCCAGTGGTCGATCTTGTCGGCCTGGGCCTGCTGCATGCCCTGCACGATGTTGTCGTCCTTGACCTTGCACACCCCCATGAAGGAGGCCAGCAGGGCCACGGTGAGGGCGACCTTGCTGTCGAGCCGGCGGTCGCCCGAGGCGGGGACGTCGTCGAGGAGGCCGTTCGCTTCCATGTTCATTCCTCCGGATCGCTGGCCAGCTTCAGGCGGCCGGTGTGGTAGTCGTATTCGTACAGTTCGGCGTAGCGGCCCCATTCGATCGCCACTTCCAGCATGCGCTTGGCCTGCTCGGCTTCCAGCGTGTCGGCCAGCAGTTCCAGGAAGGGCTCTTCGGGCAAGCTGCCGTCAGGTTCGGTTTCGAGCCGGCTCTGGATGCGCGCCGCCAGCGGCACGTGCTTCAGCAACTGGCGTCCGAACAGTTCCTGGCGCAAGCCCTGGTCGGCGCCGGCGTAGCGCCGGCCCAATGTGGTCAGGGCGATGTCGCCGCCTTCGACGTGCGCCAGGCCGAGCAGGGCGAGCGCCTCGTAGGCCGGCAGCAGTTCCTCGTCCGCCAGCTCGGCATCCTCGGACAGCTGCGGCAGGTCGGCGCGGCCATGGAAGGGCGCGCCGGCCAGCAGGTCCAGCACGCTCTCGATGCGGCCGACGCCGGCGTCCGGCAGGCGCCAGTCGACCTTCGCCGCGCGTGCGCCGCTTGCCGGCGTGGCTGACGGACGTGCCGTCATCAGGCCATACACCTCGTCGACCAGCGCGCGCACCTCGGGCGCGTCGGCGTCGCGCGGGCGCGGCAGGTCGATGCGGATCTCGTGGCGCACGCGGCCCGGGTCGCTCGACAGGATCACGATGCGGTCGGCCATCATCACCGCTTCCTCGATGTTGTGCGAGACCACCAGCATGCCGCGCGTCGGGATGCGCTTGCTTTCCCACAGGTCGAGGATGTCGCCGCGCAGGGTCTCGCCGGTCAGCACGTCGAGTGCCGAAAAGGCTTCGTCCATCAGCAGCACGTCCGGGTTGGTCACCAGCGCGCGCGCGATGCCCACGCGCTGGCGCATGCCGCCGGACAGTTCGCGCGGCAGGGCGCTACCGAAGCCGGACAGGCCGATCAGGTCGAGCATGGCGCCGGTGCGCTCGCGGCGCGCGGCGGGCGCCATGCCTTGCGCTTCCAGGCCCAGTTCCACGTTCTGGCGCACCGTCAGCCAGGGGAACAGGGCGAAGGACTGGAACACCATCGCCACGCCGGACAGCGGGCCCGCGATGGCGCGGCCGCGGTATGCGGCCCGGCCCGCATCCGCCGGCACCAGGCCGGCGACGATGCGCAGCAGCGTCGACTTGCCCGAGCCCGACTTGCCGAGCAGGGCGACGATCTCGCCGTCGGCCAGCGTGAAGTCGACGCCATCGAGGATGGTGCGCGGCGGGCCGTCGCCGCTGCGGAAGGATTTGGCGACGTCTTTCAGTTCGATCAGGTTCATGTTCATTCTCCTTGCGGTTTCAACGGCTGCGGTCTTCGGCCAGCAGGTACAGCCTGCGCCAGAAGAAGCGGTTCAACAGCATCACGAACACGCACATCACCCCGATGCCGAGGGCGATGCGGTGGAAGTCGCCGGCATCGGTCATCTGCTTGATGTAGCTGCCCAGGCCATCGGCCACCAGCGAGGTCTTGCCCCAGGTGACGTACTCGGCCACGATGCTGGCGTTCCAGGAGCCGCCGCTGGCGGTGATCGCGCCCGTCACGAAGCTCGGGAACACGGCCGGCAGATAGACGCGCTTCCATTTCAGCCAGCCGGTGAGGCCCAGGTTGTCGGCCGCCAGGCGCAGCTCGGTCGGCAGGGTCGAGGCGCCGGCCACCACGTTGAACAGGATGTACCACTGGGTGCCGAACACCATCAGGGGGCTGAGCCAGACGTTCGGGTTCAGGTGGAAATGCACCAGCGCGTAGACCACGATCGGGAACATCAGGTTGACCGGGAAGGCGGCCAGGAACTGGGCCAGCGCCTGCACCCTCTGCGCGTACACCGGCCGCAGACCGATCCAGACGGCCAGCGGCACCCACACCAGCGAGGCCAGGCCGATCAGCAGCATCACGCGCACCAGGGTGATGCAGCCCAGGCCCAGCACGCGCAGCGTTTCGCCCCAGCCGACCTGGGCGTGGATGAAGACGATAAAACGCCATGCGCCCAGCAGCGCCAGCAGCAGGAGCAGCGCATCCACGGCGCGCGGGCTTGGCGAGAAGCGCGGACGCGAGGGCGCCGCGGCCACCGTATCGGCCGGCGCGGCAAACCAGCCCAGCGTGCGCCCGAGCAGCGCCCACATACGCTCGCTGAAGGCGCGGATCCACACGCTGCGCCGGCCCCAGTCCAGCAGCCAGGAACGCTGGGCATGCTCGCCCTGCGACTCCTCGAAGCGGAATTTATCCGCCCAGGCCAGCAGCGGCCGGAAGAACAGCTGGTCGTACAGCAGGATGCCGGCGAACATGGCGCCGATGGCCCAGGCGATGGCGGCGCCGCTGCGCTGTTCGATGGCCACCGCGATCCAGGCGCCGATGCCGGGCAATTTGATGTCCTGGCCCGCCACCGAGATCGCCTCGGCCGCCACCAGGAAGAACCAGCCGCCGGACATCGACATCATCATGTTCCACAGCAGCGCCGGCATCGCATACGGCAGCTCCAGGCGCCAGAAGCGCTGCCAGGCCGAGAGGCGGAAGACGCGCGCCGCTTCCGCCAGTTCCGGCGGGATGGTCTTCATCGACTGGTACAGGCTGAACGCCATGTTCCAGGCTTGCGAAGTGAAGATCGCGAACACGGCGGCGCATTCGACGCCCAGCATGTTGCCGGGGAAGAGGGCGATGAAGGGCGCGATCGCGATCGCCTGGAAGCCCAGGATCGGCACCGACTGCAGCACGTCGAGCAGCGGCACCAGCACCTTTTCCGCGGCGCGCCAGCGGGTCGCCGCAACGGCGAACACGAAGGTGAACAACAGCGCGCAGCCGAGGGCGCTGAACATGCGCAGGATGGTGCGCAGCAGGTAGTAGGGCAGCCAGGCCGGGTCCAGCACGATCGGGGTCGGCTGGCCCAGCACGAAGGGACGCGTCATCTGCATGGCGCCGTAAGCGGCAAGCGCCAGCAGCGCCAGCACCAGGGGCAGCAGCGCCCAGTCCCAGCGGTTGGGCGTGGTGGCCAGGAAGGACCGGCCGGTGCGCCCGGGAATAAAAAGTTCGAACATCGGTATCTCCGTCGGGTAACGGCATACCTTTCATTCGCGCCTGCGATGTGATTCGATTGTCGCGGGCATGGCGCCCGTCATCCGCCCCGGGCGAGATGACGGCGGGCGATCCGCGTTATCTTGCCTGGACTGGTCCGGCGCAAGGCCGGCAACAACTGCCACTCGAACAAGTGCCCACGAAAGGACTCCATGAATGTAAAAAGCCGATGATACGGCCCAGTAACGCCGCCCGCCATTACCGTTTGGTAATGTAGGTTCCGCTGCGACAGACATTACCTAACCGTAATCATCACGAAGGCGCGGCGCTCCTATACTGGCTGCTCCCCATCCCCGCACCGAC
>CAJYQM010000374.1 GCA_913777025.1 uncultured Massilia sp.
CAGGTCCGCAAGTCGGGCGAGCCCTATATCTCGCACCCGATCGCAGTCGCCGAGATCTGCGCCGACTGGAAGCTGGATGCGCAGGCCATCATGGCCGCCCTCCTGCACGACGTCATCGAAGACCAGGACGTCAAGAAGGAAGAACTGATCGAGCGCTTCGGGCCGCAGGTCGCGAACCTGGTCGATGGCCTGTCCAAGCTGGAAAAGATCGAATTCCAGAGCGTGGTCGAAGCGCAGGCGGAAAACTTCCGCAAGATGCTGCTGGCCATGGCGTCCGACGTGCGCGTGATCCTGATCAAGCTGGCCGACCGCCTGCACAACATGCGCACGCTGGGCGTGATGGCGCCTGCGAAAAAGCGCCGCATCGCCGGCGAGACCATGGAAGTCTACGTGCCGATCGCGCACCGGCTCGGCCTGAACGATATCTACCGCGAGCTGCAGGACCTCTCCTTCTCGCACCTGTATCCGCTGCGCTACAAGACGCTGTCCAAGGCGATCAAGGCGGCGCGCGGCAACCGGCGCGAGGTGGTCAAGAAGATCCTGGACGCGGTCAAGAACCAGTTGGCCACGAGCGGCCTCCAGGCGGAGGTGTATGGCCGCGAAAAGACCCTGTTCGGCATCTACAAGAAGATGCGGAACAAGCACCTGTCCTTCTCGCAGGTGCTGGACGTGTATGGTTTCCGCGTCGTCGTCGACACCGTCCCGAACTGTTACGTGGCGCTCGGCACCCTGCACGCCCTGTACAAGCCGATGCCCGGCAAGTTCAAGGACTACATCGCGATCCGCAAGATCAACGGCTACCAGTCCCTCCACACGACCCTGATCGGCCCCTACGGCACCCCGGTCGAATTCCAGATCCGCACCCAGGAAATGCACCGCACGGCGGAGTCCGGCGTGGCGGCGCACTGGCTGTACAAGACCGGCGACCAGAACATGTCCGACCTGCAGCAGCGTACCCACGCCTGGCTGCAGTCGCTGCTCGACATCCAGCAGCAGACCGGCGACTCGGCCGAATTCCTGGAACACGTCAAGGTCGACCTGTTCCCGGACTCGGTCTACGTGTTCACGCCGAAGTCGAAGATCATCGCGCTGCCGCGCGGCGCCACCCCGCTCGACTTCGCCTACAGCATTCACACCGGCATCGGCGACCACACGGTCTCGGTCAAGATCAACAACGAACCGGCCCCGTTGCGCACCGAGCTGCACAACGGCGACATCGTCGAGATCGAGACCGACCCGGATTCGCGTCCGAGCCCGACCTGGCTGAGCTTCGTGCGCACCGGCAAGGCGCGCTCGGCGATCCGCCATTACCTGCGCACCATCAACCTGAACGAGTCTGTGGTCCTGGGCCAGGAATTGCTGTCGCAGGCCCTGTCGCAGCTGGGCGTGACCGTCGAACTGAGCCCGGCCACCATCGAACGGCTGCTGGCGGAATCGTCGGCCAAGTCGATGGACGAGCTGTACGCCGACATCGGCATCGGCAAGCGCATGCCGGCACTGGTGGCGCGCCACATCGTCGGCCTGCAGGGCGGCGAGGTCGACAGCCAGCCGGCCCAGCCGAGCCACGCCGGCGAACTCGGTCCGGTCACGATCTACGGCAGCGAAGGCGTGTCGGTGCAGCTGGCGCCGTGCTGCCTGCCGATCCCCGGCGACCAGATCATCGGGCAATTGCGCCGCGATCAGGGCATGGTGGTGCACACCGCCGACTGCTCGCAAGCCAAGCGCCTGCGCCTGAAGGAACCGGACCGCTGGATCGCCGTCCAGTGGGGCGGCGAGCTGAACCGCCGCTTCGATTGCCGCATCCGTCTGCTGATCAACAACGAGAAGGGCATCCTCGCCCGCGTCGCCGCCGAAATCGGCGAATCCGACGCCAACATCACCTATGTGGGCATGGACGAGGATGACGAACACATGCTGACGCAGTTGCGCTTCACCATCCAGGTGAAGGACCGCGTGCACCTCGCCCACCTGATCCGCAACCTGCGGCGCGTGGCCGGCGTCAACCGGGTCGAGCGCGAGCGGACCTGATCGTCACGCGTGGGCACGGGGTGCCACGCGGCCGATGGCACCAGGATGCGTATTTTATGAAGCCGACAATGAAAACAGGACTCCTGAGCGCCTCACTCCTGGGCGCCGCGCTCCTGCTCGGCGTCGCGGCACAGGCCGCACCCGATAGCGCCGCCCCGCCGCTTGCCACCATCGCCACGCTCGACGTGCCGCGCTACATGGGCACCTGGTACGAGATCGCCAAATACCCGAACCGCTTCCAGAAGAACTGCGCCGCCGACACCACCGCCACCTACAGCCTGCAGAACGATGGCCGGGTCCGCGTGGTGAACCGCTGCCGCAGGCAGGACGGCGGCGAGGACATGGCCGAAGGCGTCGCGCGCCAGACCGGCGGCGCCGCCTCGCCCAGGCTGGAAGTGCGCTTTGCGCCGGCCATCCTCTCCTTCATCCCCCAGGTCTGGGGCGACTACTGGGTGATCAAGCTGGACGAGCGCTACCAGCTCTCCGTGGTGAGCGAACCGAAGCGCGAATACCTGTGGATCCTGTCGCGCACGCCCCAGGTCGACCCGGCTGCCTACCGGGCGGTGTTGGACGAACTGGCCGGGCGCGGTTTCGACGTGTCGAAACTGGTCCCGACGCCGCAGCGGCGCTAGGACCGTACAAAAGCGGCAGGCGTCTCGTGCCCGACAGGCGTGCGCGTATTCTCATCGGGCACGGCGTGTGCCGCGGCCGAACCCGCCTGGCTTCACTTTTCGTGCAGGCGCAGCGCCAGCAGGCTGTCGAAGGCGGCGCAGGCGCCGGCGCAGGCGTCCGCGATCTCGTCCGGCGTGCGCACGTGCTCGCGCAGCCCCTGCATGAAGGCGCGCCAGCGCGGTCCCGGACCGGCGTCGCCGCCCTTCAGGTAGCGCAGCGGGTGCGGCGCCAGGCGCCCGGCCAGGCGCTGGTACAGCACGGCGCCGCCCAGTTGCGAGCCTTCGATGACGTAGTCCACGCCCCAGCGCCAGGCCGGGCTGGCCTGCTGCGGCCAGTCGGCGCGGGCGCGCATGGCAGGCGTGTCCGGCATGCCCGGCTCGGCCAGGTCGGCCTCGATCAGGGCCAGGCGCGGCGCGTGGTCGAAACGCGGACCGTCGCCGAAGCGGACCAGCCAGGCGTCGAGCGGCGCCAGCCAGGCCCGCAGCATGCGCAGGTGGCCGGCATAGTCGGCCAGGGACGCGTCGGGCGCGCCGATCGGCAGGCCGCTGTCGAGCTGTTCGTGGCGGCTGGCGGTTGCCGTGCGCAGGGCCTGCAGCGGATCGGCGCTGCCCGGGGCCTCGTTGGAGCGTTTCATGGAATGCGGTAGGAAGGGAAACCGCCCATCTTACCAGCGCACGCCAGGGTGCGCTTGACCGCTCGGCGCGGCAGCGGGCTCAGTCCGTGACCGGTTCCGGATATTCGACGCTGAGGATGTCCAGTTCGTCCACACCCTGGGGCGTCTGCAGCGTGACGACCTCGCCCTCGCGCGCCTTGGTGAGCGCGCGCGCCACCGGCGACACCCAGCTGATCTTGCCTTGCAACGGGTCGAGCTCGTCGACGCCGACGATGCGCACCGTGTGCTCTTCGCCGGCCTTGTTCATGTAGGTGACGGTGGCGCCGAAGAAGACCTGGTCGTTGCCATAGTGCACCGACGGGTCGACCACGAAGGCCGAATCGAGGCGCTTGGTGAGGAAGCGGATGCGGCGGTCGATCTCGCGCAGGCGCCGCTTGCCGTAGATGTAGTCGCCGTTTTCCGAACGGTCGCCATTCGATGCGGCCCAGTGCACCACGCGCACGACTTCCGGCCGGTCGACATCGATCAGCTGCAGCAACTCGTCCTTGATCGCCTTGTGGCCGGCGGGCGTGATGTAGTTCTTGGAACCGGGCGGGATCGCCTGGGCCAGCGCAAGGGCGTCGTCATCGTCCTCGTTGTCGGACTCTTTTACAAATGCCTTATTCATAATTCCCATTGTAGACCGATCCGTGAGCAATGCGAGCGCGCTCGTGCTTTTCCCGTATCATGGGGTCATGACGAGAGTTGTCCAACGAAGCCGGCTGTTCGCGCCGCTGGTGCATGTGGCCGCCCTGCTGCTGTTGCTCGAGGAATGGTGCTGGTCGGTCGGCCTGCGCATCGGGGCGCGGCTTGCACGCTGGCCGCTGCTGGCGCTGATCGAGGCGCGCGTGCGCATGCTGCCGCCCTACGCGGCCCTGTGCGCCTTCGTCCTGCCCGGCCTGCTGCTGTTTCCGGTCAAGCTGCTGGCGCTGGTCGCGATCGCGAACGGCCACGCCGCCTCCGGCATTACCACCATCGTCGTCGCCAAGCTGGGCGGCGCGGCGGTGGTCGCGCGGCTGTACGCGCTGACGCTGCCGACCCTGCTGGCGGTGGGCTGGTTCGCGCGCTGCCATGGCTGGTTCATGGACTGGAAGACGCGCTGCATCGACTATCTCCGTGCCAGCCCGGCGGCCCGGGCGGCGGCGCGCCAGTTGCGCGCCCTGCGGCTGGGGTGGCGCCGCTGGCGCCGCCAGCGCGCGCGCACCAGCACGCCCTTCGGCCACCGCCACGCCAGCCCGGCGGCGCGCGTCCTGCGCCGATTCGTGGTCCAATGGCGCGCCCGCCGCCCGCCGCGTCCCGATGCATGAATAACAAGAGCACATCCATGAGCCGATTCGATCTTCCCGGCACCGAGATCTACCTGATCGACGCCGCCACCCTGCGGCTGGTCGACGTCAACCCGGCCGCGCGCCACAACCTCGGTTACGAGCCGTCGCACCTGGCGGCGATGACGCCGCTGGATCTCGCCCCCGGGCTGGCCGAAGCCGAACTGCGCACCCTGCTGGACGGGATCGGCGACGAAGCCGGCGCCCAGGCCCAGCTGCATACCCGGCACCGTCGCCGGGACGGCAGCAGCTACCCCGTGAAACTGTGCTTCCTGCGCATCGTGCGTGACGGCAAACCCGTGTTCCTGGCCATCGGCGACGACCTGTCCCCGGCCCTCGCGGCCAGCGCCGCCCTGCACGACTACCGGGCGCGCTTCGACGCCGTCGTCAACCACACGCCGGGCCTGGTGTACCAGTTCGTGCTGCAGGCCGACGGTAGCGTCGCCTTTCCCTACCTGAGCGAGGGCTGCGGCGCGCTGCTGGGCCTGCCGGCCGGGAAGCTGCAGCAAACCCCGTCGCGCTTTGCCGAACTGATCCTGCCGGAAGACCGCAAGGCTTACCAGGACACGATGCTGGCCTCGAAGGCCACGCTGTCCGGCTGGAACTGGGAAGGCCGCATCTGGATCGAGGCCTGGCACGACGTCAAATGGATCGGCCTGCGCGCCACCCCGCTGGCGCTGGACGGCGGCGCCATGCAGTGGGACGGCATCATGACCAACATCACGGCCAGCAAACGCGAGCAGGAGGAAGCGCGCCATTCGCGCGCCCGCCTGGCCGAGCTGACCGAGCACATCGAACAGGTCAAGGAACAGGAACGCACCCGCATTGCGCGCGAGATCCACGACGACCTCGGCGGCAACCTGACCGCGATCAAGATGGCGCTGGCGATGCTGGCGGCGCGCCTGCCGGACGACCCCGCGCTGGTGGAAAAGGCCGATTACCTGGACCGCCTGGTCGACCGCACCATCGAGGCCGTGCACCGCATCTCGCTCGACCTGCGGCCCAGCACCCTGGACCTGGGCATCGTCGCCGCGCTCGAATGGCAGGCGCGCGAATTCGAGAAGCAACTCGGCATCGCCTGCGTGTTCCGCGGGGTCGACAAGGATATCGAACTCGACGAAGACCATGCGAGCGCCCTGTTCCGCATCTTCCAGGAAGCGCTGACGAATATCGCCAAGCATGCCGGCGCGACCCGCGTCGTGGTGTCGCTGCGGCGCCAGCGCCAGCACCTGACCCTCTCCATCTGCGATAATGGCCGCGGCATCACCCCGGCCGACCGCCTCAAGCCGCATTCCTTCGGCCTGCGCGGCATGAGCGAGCGCGCGCGCGCGCTGGGCGGCACCTTGACCTTGTCGCAATCGCCGGGAGGTGGCACGATGGTGGCCGTCAAGATCAGGCTGGCCGCCCCGGCGCCTGCCAGGACCACCCAACCCACCGAAGCATGAGTGAAAAAGCCAGCATCCGCGTTTTTATTGCCGACGACCACGCCATCGTGCGTGAAGGCCTGAAGCAGATCCTCGCCGAACAGCGCGACATCGTCGTCGCCGGCGAAGCCGAAACCGGCCTGGACGCCATCAAGCTGTTCCGCAAGTCGCGCTGCAACGTGCTGCTGCTCGACATCTCCCTGCCCGACCGCAACGGCATCGAAGTGCTGAAACAGATCAAGACCGAAAAGCCGGAACTGCCCGTCCTGATGCTGTCGATGCACCGCGAAGACCAGTACGCGATCCGCTCGCTGAAGGCGGGCGCCGCCGGCTACCTCACCAAGCAGAGCGCGCCGCGCGAGCTGGTCAACGCGATCCGCCAGGTGGCTGAGGGCCAGCGCTACGTCAGCGCCCAGCTGGCCCAGGTGCTGGCGGCCCAGGTCGGCGACGATGCCGGCAAGCCGGTGCACGACACCTTGTCCGACCGCGAGTACCAGACCCTGACCATGATTGCCTCGGGCAAGACGGTGAGCGAGATTGCCAAGGAGCTATCGCTGTCGGTAAAAACCGTCAGCGAATACCGGGCCCGCCTGCTGGCGAAAATGAAACTCAAGACGAGCGCCGAATTGACGCATTATGCGATCCGGAACCAGTTGATCGATTGAGCCGGGAAAATCGCGCGTCATCCAGCCTGTACGTGTAGATTGCGCAACATAATGCGGGCCACGGCCTGGCTCCTGTATTTATTTCCGTCGATCAACCTATGAAACTTGGTTACCATGATGGCATAAATATTCCAAGCAGCATCTCCAGTCATGTCCAATCCCCTGAATCCGGCCGACATCGCGCGCGAAGCGTTCCGCCGGCTTGCCACCCGCCGCATCGCACCGACGCCGGACGCCTACCGCGATATCTATAACGAGATCGCCGGCGTCCCTGCCGCGCCGCCGGCCCCGCCGCCCTCCGATCCCGGCCCCGAAAACGTGCTGGCCGGGTTTGCCGGCCGCCTGGCCGAGACGCCCGGTGAACTGGCCGAGTTCGGCACACGCCTGCAGCGCCTGCAGCGCCAGCGCGATTGGGAGGGTTTTGCGCGCACCCTGTCGCAACTCTCCGAAAAACACCTGCGCCGCCACACCCATCCGGTGATGGCGCTGGGCGTCGAGGATGCCGAAGCCAAGCTGCTGCGCGACATGCTCGGGCGCGCACTGGGCTTCGCGCTGCCCACGCTGCTGTCCGGCACACC
>CAJYQM010000375.1 GCA_913777025.1 uncultured Massilia sp.
GCCGCGAGGCGGCGCCGCGTGAAGGCGGCGGCTTCCGCAGCGAGGGTCAGCGCCGTGAAGGCGGCTACCGCAACGAAGGCGGCCCGCGCCGGGATGCCGGATCACGTGAAGGCAGCGGCGGTGGCTACCGTGGCGCCCACCCGCGTTCATCGGAAGGTTCGCGCCGCAGCTTCGGCGATCGTTGATCGGTCGTTGTTGAGGTGAGATGAGAAAGGCTGCTTCGGCAGCCTTTTTTATTGCCTGTGCCATCCGGGCCAAGGCCTTGTCATTGCCTCGAGCTCAAGGGTCGTCGTAAATGTTCGGGGACTTGTCCTGCGCCTGATAGTCCTCGTAGCTCGCATACTTGCGCGATGGGTCGTCACGCTGCCGCGACTGCGCGACCGAAATCCAGTGTACGAGAATCGCGCCTGCCAGCGGAAGCAGCCAGATAAAGGCGATCTGGGCCTTCTTTTGTGTGAAGGAAATCCCGCCATCTCCAGTGACGCGCCATGACACATAAGCGTTATAGAAGCCGAGTGCGAACAGCACTACAGACAGTCGGGAATCCATGCGAATCTCGCTTGCAGCTTCATCATTCATTCAAAAAACGGACAGACGCATGTCGGCAGGCTGATCAAACCGCGCGCGTTCCGCTTCACGGGCACCGCCCTCGCTAATTCACTTCGATCCCCATACCCGCCTGCATGGTGGGGCCATCCCAGCCGCCCAGTTCGCCGGCAGCGGTCATCGCGTCGATCGCCATAGCCAGCTCTGCCAACGCAGCCGTACGCAAGCTCGCCAAGTCCGCACCGAGCAGCGCCCGCAGCAAGACAGGCGCCAAGACGCGGTCGACCAGGGCCTCGGCGAGCGCAGCCGCTGACTGGACGCCCTCCCCGCCCTCTCCGCCAGACCCGGCCGCGATCGCCTGCGCAATAGGCCGGGCCCCAATCGCATGCATGATCCGCTCCGCATCCGGCGCATCGTCCTGCAGCCGCGGCGCTTCCGTCACGATCAGGCGCAGCAGGCCAATCACATCGGGTTGCAAGGCATGCCCGACCACGGCTGCCCCGGCACCGAGAATCCGCTCGCGCAAGGGTTGGCCGGCAGCCTGCGCGGCCACCGCGCCGTCGGGCAGCTTGCGCAGGTTGCTGTCGATGACCGCCTTCAACAAGGCCGTCTTGTTGGCATAACGCGCATAGATGCTGGCCTTGCCGGCGCGCGCATCGAGCGCGACCTGGTCGCAACTGGTGCCTTCGAAGCCGAGCGTCAGGAACAAGCGGGTCGCGGCGGCCAGCAGGCGCTCTTCCACATCCCCCTTGCGCGCGGCCGGCGGACGCCCGCCGGCACCGGTTTTTTTCGTCGCTAGCGCGTCCATGCCATCCATTTCCACCTGTCGTTCAAAATTATCATATATACTAGACTGAACCGTTCAGTTCAGCTTAATTCACCTTCATCAAGGAAGTCCCATGTCCGATGCCATTCGTCCTTTTCACCTATCCATTCCGCAAGCGCAACTCGACGATTTGCGCCAGCGCCTCGCACAGACGCGCTGGCCAGACGCGGAAACGGTGTCCGACACCAGCCAGGGGCCGCAACTGGCCAAATTGCAGGCCCTGGTCGCCCACTGGCAGGACAGCTACGACTGGCGCCGCTGCGAACGCCTGCTGAACGGATTTGGCCAGTATCATACTGAAATCGACGGGCTCGACATCCACTTTCTCCACGTACGCTCGCCCAATCCGGATGCGATCCCATTGCTGCTGACGCACGGCTGGCCGGGCTCGGCGCTGGAATTCCGCAAAGTCATCGGTCCCTTGACCAACCCGGCCGCGCACGGCGGCGATCCGCGCGACGCCTTTCACGTGGTAATTCCCTCGCTGCCGGGCTTCGGCTTTTCGGGCAAGCCGACGGCCACTGGCTGGAACCTCGGCCGCATCGCCGCGGCCTGGACCACGCTGATGGACCGGCTCGGCTATGCGCGCTGGGCGGCGCAAGGCGGCGACTGGGGCGCCGCCGTCACCACCGTGCTGGGCCACATGGCGCCGCCGGCGTTGATCGGGATCCACCTGAACATGGTGATGTTCCAGCCCACCGAACAGGAGCGCGCGCAGGCCGATGCCGACGAGCAGCGCATGCTGGACGACGCCCGGCGCTACGAGCAGGAATACTCGGGCTACTACAAACTGCAGAGCACGCGCCCGCAATCGGCCGCCTTCAGCCTGGCCGATTCGCCGGTCGGACTGGCGGCGTGGATCTATGCGCTGTTCCAGGACGTGTCAGACAGCGGCGGCGACGTCGAACGGGTCTTCGCACTCGACGACCTCATCGACGACATCATGCTGTACTGGCTGCCCAACACCGGCGCCAGTTCGGCGCGCCTGTACTGGGAAGCGATGCGGTCGATGCGCGAGGGCGGCATGCCGTCGAACCCGATGACGACGCCGGCGGGCATCAGCATGTTCCCGGGCGAGCAGTTGCGGCTGTCGAAGCGCTGGGCCGAGCGGCGCTTCGCGAAGCTGGTGCATTTCAATGCCTTGCCCCAGGGCGGACACTTCGCCGCGCTGGAGCAGCCGGCAGCCTTCACGGAAGAAGTCCGGGCCAGTTTCCGCTTCGCGCGCCGATAGGCCGCAGGGTTCTACAGCGCGCAGCTGCGGAATCCCACGAAGATATCGTCCCGCTCCGGCGTGAAGAAATTGCGGAAACGGCTGGAGCGCAAACGCGCCGGCGTCGCGAACGACGCGCCGCGGATCGCCTGCCTGCTGCCGAACCAGGGCGCCGAATATTCGCGGTAGCGGTCGGCCTCGAACCCGGCATGCGGCAGGAAGGGCGAGGCCGTCCACTCCCACAGTCCACCCCAGCCGAATCCCGGTTGCGAGGACGCCGCCGCATATTCCCACTCCGCCTCCGTCGGCAAACGCCGCCCGGCCCAGCCGCACCAGGCCTGGGCCTCGTACAGGCTCACATGGCGCACCGCTTCGTCCGGGTCGAGCGCCACGCGCCGGCCGAAGCGCAGCACATGCCAGTCCTCGCCGTCGCGGATCCAGTAGCGCGGCGCCGAACGCTCCTGCCCCATCAGCCAGGACCGTCCCGCCTCGCTCCAGTACTGGCCGCGCTGGTAGCCGCCGTCGCGCACGAAGTCGAGGTAAGCGGCGTTGCTGACCAGGGTCGCGTCGACTGCGAACGGCGCCACGCGCACTGGAGCGGCTGCGCGCTCGTTGTCGAACACGAAGCCCTTGCCCTGCTCGCCGCCACGCAGGAAGCTGCCGCCGCCGAACGCGATTTCACCCGGCAGCACACCACGCGAGGGCGCAAGCGCGAGCGACGAGGGCAGCGCCACGCCCAGCGTCTGCAGCGTGTACAGCAAGGCTTCGCCGTGCATGTCCTCGTGCGCCAGCGCCAGCCGGTAGGGGTACAGGGCGTCGTCCGTGCCGGGCTCGCGCGCCAGGCGGTCGAGTATCCGGTCCAGCACCTCGCGGCAATAGGTTTTCAGGGCGCCCGGCGCCGGCAAATCGAGCGTCCAGCGCGTGCGGTGGGCGACCAGGTTCGAGTCGAACCAGTCGTCGCCGCGCGCCAGCAGCGAGTGGCCCTGCGCTTCGCCCGGGCTGCTGCCGGTCGCCTCGCGCAGGACGAACCACTCGGCGAACCACGCAAGGTGGCCGAGTTCCCACAGCGGCGGGTTGACGATGGCCAGGCGCGGCACCCGGGCCGCATCGCCGTAGCCGGCGGCATCCAGTGCGTCGTACAGCGCCAGCGTATAATGCCGCGCATCGCGGAGCATGGCGGCCAGCTGGCGCGCGCCGGCCTCGCGAAATGATGCATGTCGTTCAGTCATGCATGCATTGTACGACCAACCACAGCGCTCCATGCCACGCCCCCGCATTCTCATTGTCAGCCCCGCCTCCGCCCGCGAAAACAACGGCAACTGGCAGACCGCCAGCCGCTGGCAGCGCTTTTTGCGCACCCCTTACGACGTGCGCATCGCACCGGACTGGCGGGACGGCGACCCGGTCCCGGACCTGTTGATCGCCCTGCACGCCCGCC
>CAJYQM010000376.1 GCA_913777025.1 uncultured Massilia sp.
GGGCGACCAGGATCGGCCGGCCCTGGCACTGGGCGATGGCGGCATCGAGTTCGGCGACCCATTCGTCGCGGTCCGGGTTGTTCCAGTCGCGGTGCGCGGCCTTGGTCCAGGCCGGGTATTTGTTCTGCCAGTGCGTCTGCCAGTGTTCCGGGCCCGAGTTCCACAGGCCGGACAGGATCAGGATGTCGCACTTCATCGTTCACACCTCCATGTTGAGTGTCAATATTGTATGTGGGGTTTGCATTTGCCGGCGCATGCCAGTCACAGCTGGGTGCGCAGCGCGAACAGTTCCGGGAACAGCACCACGTCCAGCATCTTGCGCAGGTAGCTCACGCCCGCGGTGCCGCCGGTACCGGTCTTGAAGCCGATGATGCGTTCCACCGTCGACACGTGGCGGAAGCGCCAGAAGCGGAAGGCGGTCTCCAGGTCGACCAGCTTTTCGGCCAGTTCGTACAGGGCCCAGTGGTGACCGGGGTCGCGGTAGACCTCGAGCCAGGCGGCCATCACGGAGTCGTCGTGCACGGTGGGTTGCGCAGGGTCGGCGGCCAGGCGTTCTTCCGAGACCGGCAAGCCGGCGCGCGCCAGCAGCCGGATCGCTTCATCGTAGATCGAAGGCGCGTGCAGCTCGCGTTCGAGCGCCGCATGGTGCGCCGGCGAGACCTGGTGCACGGCCAGCAGGTTGGCGTTCTTGTTCCCGAGGATGAATT
The DNA here is from genome assembly GCA_913777025.1 of uncultured Massilia sp. Taxonomy (GTDB): domain Bacteria; phylum Pseudomonadota; class Gammaproteobacteria; order Burkholderiales; family Burkholderiaceae_D; genus Telluria. The sequence goes on from CAJYQM010000376.1 coordinate 708, forward strand.
CGAGCTCGCGGTACTGGAAGGACTGGAAGCCGGACGAGGCGCCCAGGTAGGGCCGGATCGCGCTGTACTCGGGCGGCGTCATGGTCGCCAGCACGTCCCAGGCGTGCACCAGCTGGTCCATGATGCGCGCGACCCGGGCCAGCATCTTGAAGGCAGGCGGCAAGTCGCCTTCGCGGAGCTGGCGCCGCACCGCCTGCAGTTCGTGCAGCATCAGCTTGATCCACAGCTCGCTGGTCTGGTGCTGGACGATGAACAGCATCTCGTTGTGGTCGGGCGAGAGCGGGTGCTGGGCCGACAGGATCCGGTCCAGCCCGAGATAGTCGCCGTAGCTCATGCTCTTGCTGAAGTCCATCTGGGCGCCGTGCCACTGCGCGCCCTCGGCTTGTCTTGTCTCCTCCATCGTGCTCTCCTCAGGTCACGGCGCTGCGCGCGGCGTGGATGTCGTAACGTTCGTTGTCGAGGATGTCGCGCAGGACCTCGACCGCGTCCCAGACGTCGCCGTAGCGCGTGTACAGCGGCGTGAAGCCGAAGCGCATGATTTCGGGCTCGCGGTAGTCGCCGATCACGCCGCGCTCGATCAGCGCCGCCATCACCGCATAGCCGTGCGGATGGGTGAAGCTGACCTGGCTGCCGCGCCGGGCGTGCTCGCGCGGCGTGACGAGCTTCAACGGATGGCGCGCGCAGCGCTTTTCCACCAGCGCGATGAACAGGTCGGTCAGCGCCAGGGATTTCTCGCGGATCGACGCCATGTCGGTCTGCTCGAAGATGTCGAGTCCACACTCGACCAGCGCCAGCGACACCACCGGCTGGGTGCCGCATAGCGCGCGGCCAATGCCGTCGGCGGCCTCGAAGCCGTGCGACATCGCGAACGGCCTGGCGTGGCTCCACCAGCCGGTCAGCGGGTGGCTGAAGGCCGCCTGGTGCTGCTGCGGCACCCAGATGAAGGCCGGGGAGCCCGGGCCGCCGTTCAGGTATTTATAGGTGCAGCCGACGGCGAAGTCGGCGCCGTCCCGGTTCAAATCCAGCGGCACCGCGCCGGCCGAGTGGGCCAGGTCCCACAAGGCCAGCGCGCCTTGCGCATGCGCGTGCTTCGACAGGGCCGCCATGTCGTGCTGCCAGCCGGTGCGGTAGTTCACGTGGGTCAGCATCATGACGGCGCAGTCGGCGTCGACGGCGGTTTCCAGTTCCCCGGGCGAATCGACCAGGCGGATCGAATAGCCGCGGTCGAGCCAGCGCGCCAGGCCGTCCGCCATATAGATATCGGTCGGGAAGTTGGCGCGTTCGGTCACGATGACTTTACGCTCGGGTGCGCGCTGCTGCTGGATCGCCAGCGCCGCCGCCAGCGCCTTGAACAGGTTGAGCGAGGTGGTGTCGGTGACCACCACTTCGCCGGCGTGCGCGCCGATGAGCGGCGCCAGGCGGTCGCCCAGGCGTTTCGGCATCTCGAACCAGCCGGCGCTGTTCCAGCTGCGGATCAGGTCCTGGCCCCATTCGCGCGCCACGACTTCCTGGGCACGGGCCAGCGCGGCGCGCGGGCGGGCACCGAGCGAGTTCCCGTCCAGGTAGATGACGCCGTCGGGCAGGTCGAAGCCGTCGCGCAGCGGCGCCAGCGGGTCGCGCGCATCCATGGCCAGGCAGGCATCGCGAGAATTGAGGTGGGTCATGCGGCTTCCTTCGGGTTTGGACTGTGCGGCAATGCGCGTAGGATGGCACGTACTGGACTGGCATCCAGGCCGGCCAGTTTCAGGGGCAGGGCGATGAGTTCGTAGTCGCCGGGCGCGACGGCGTCGAGCACGATGCCTTCCAGGATGGCGATGCGGTGGCGGTGGACGGCGTGGTGGGCATCGAGCGTCTTGGAATCCTGCGGGTCGAGCGAGGCGGTATCAATGCCGATCAGCTTGACGCCCTTCGACGCCAGCAGGGCGATGGTGTCGGGCGCGATGCCGGGGAAGTGCGGATCCCAGGCCGTTTGCGGCGCGCTGGCGTAGGTGCGCAGCAGCACGCGCGGCGGGACATCCTGCAGCTGCGCTTCGATGTGTCCTGGCTCGACCCTGGCCGCGCCGATGCAATGGATCACCCGGCAGGGGCCGAGGTAGGGATCGAGGCCGACGGCATCGATGGCGGCGCCGGCGGGATCGAAGTGGGAAGGGGCGTCGGTGTGGGCGCCGAGGTGGGTGGTCATCGTCATGCGGCTGACGTGGACCGGGCAGCCATCCTTGATTTCCCAGGTGGGGTCGGCAGCGAACGGGGTGTCGCCGGGCCAGACCGGGATGCCGGCCGAGATCGTCGGACTGATGTCCCAGAGTGCAGGAGCGTGCATGCGGGCCTTCGTGGAAGTTGAAGCGCGCAGTGTAGCAAGCAATATGGTCAAAACGCCATCGCCGCCGGCAGGCGTTGATTTTTTGGCATCGAAAATATTTTCAAAAATTTTTGCAGGGAACCCTAAAGTTCTTCGGAACCCGTCCGATAACCCATCCAGATGACCGGGATTGCGCCTGCAAAAATTTTTTTTTCGGAACCCTAAAGTTCTCGAAAACGAGGCCGATAACGAGTCAGAACGGCAGCTTGGACCTGAAAAATATTTTCAAATAACCCTAAAGTTCCCGATTTCGTTGACGTAAACCAACACATGATGCCGATCCTTGCGGCGTCAGCGGGCCCCAAACCCGCACGAAATCGATCCTCTCCTTCCGCTCCTTTTCATAGGAGCGCGACAAGCATCCGCAAGAGTTTGTAAGATAAACTCCTACGGATGATCTCGTCTTTGGCGGACGAAAAATACAGACTGCCACCGATAGCAGAAAAGTTTCCTCAAAGTCAGAATCTATCCAGTCGGCAACAAAAACGCTGCATGACAAGACCACGGAGAGATGAAAATGACTGCAAACGACATGATGGCTGAAATTCGTGACGCGAACCTGAGCTACCTGATGCTGGCTCAGCAGATGATCCGCGCCGACAAAGTCACCGCGATCTTCCGCCTGGGTATCTCGGCTGACATCGCGGACCTGATCGAAGGCATGAGCAACGCGCAGATCCTGAAGCTCGCCGGCGGCAACATGATGCTGGCCCGCTTCCGCTTCGACGACGCCGCCATCCTGGGCATGCTCACCAGCCACAACAAGGACCGCGCTCTGGCGCAATCGCACGCCGCCATCCTGATGGCCGGCCAGCCTGCCGAAGAAATCGCCTAAGAGCCAGCTGTAGATACCGAAGCCGGATCAGTTGTTCCAAGGCTGTTGCCAAAATCGGGGCTCTGACCCCGGTTTGAGCGAGCGCAAAAAACGGTTGTGGAGAAAAGCATGAGCAAGAAAAGCGTCGTTTCAGAAGCCCAGGAAATCCAGCTGGCCATCGCACTGATCCAGTTGGGCGCCCGTCTCCAGCTGCTCGAGAGCGAAGTCTCGCTGTCGCGCGAACGCCTGATCAAGCTGTACAAGGAACTGAAGGGCGTATCGCCGCCGAAGGGCATGCTGCCGTTTTCGACCGACTGGTTCCTGACCTGGCAGCCGAACATCCATGCTTCGCTGTATATCAATATCTACAAGTTCCTGGTCGAGCACGCCGGCGCCACCGGCATCCAGGCCATCATGAAAGCCTACCAGCTCTACCTGGAGCAGATGCCGCCGGAACCGGGCGAAGAGCCGCTGCTGTCGCTGACGCGCGCCTGGACCCTGGTCCGTTTCTTCCAGGGCAACATGCTGCAGCTGGCCCCGTGCTGCAAGTGCCAGGGCAAGTTTGTCGTGAACACGCTGGACCTGAACGACAGCTATCACTGCGGCCTGTGCAACATGCCTTCGCGCGCCGGCAAGACCCGCAAGGCCAAGGACGCCGCGCTCGCCTCCAGCTGAGCGTAGGCCGCGTGACCGACACCCCATTCATCTCCCCGAGGGGCAGGCCGTGATCGCGCCTGCCCCTCGCCGCTTGTTCGATGCGCCTGCGGTGCGCGCGCTGCTGCTGCAGTGCCTGGCGTTTCCCCTGACCCTGGCCACGGTCTGGCTGCTGGCGCGCGCCGGCTTGCCGATGTCCTACCTGACCGTGGCGCTGGTGCAGGGCGCGTGGGCCGCGGGCCTGGCCTGGCGCGCGCGCCTGGCGCCCTGGTGGCGCGCGATCCAGTTCGTGTTCGCGCCGGCGCTGGTGCTGGCCCAGGCGCTGCACCTGCCGCCCGTGCTCTTCCTCGGCGCCTTCCTGATCTTCCTGCTTATTTATTGGTCGACCTTCCGCACCCAGGTGCCGTACTATCCGTCCGGCCGTGCCGTATGGGACACGGTTGCCGGCCTGCTGCCGCCGGACCGGCCGGCGGCCGCCATCGACATCGGCAGCGGCCTGGGCGGGCTGGTGCTGGAACTGGCGCGGCGCCGGCCGGACTGCCGGGTCGACGGCATCGAACTAGCGCCCTTGCCCTGGCTGGCCAGCCGCCTGCGCGCGAAGCTGGCGGGCAGCCGCGCGCATTTCATCCGCGGCGATTACAACGACCTGGACTTCGGCCGCTACGACCTGGTGTTCGCTTACCTGTCGCCGGCCGCGATGACGGCGCTGTGGCGCAAGGCCGAGCGCGAAATGAAGCCGGGCTCTGTACTTGTTAGTTACGAATTCGTCATTGCCGAGAGAGAACCAGACCGTCGCGTCGTCACTACCAACAGCAAGAAAATTCTCTATCTCTGGCACTTTTGAACCACAAAAGGGCAGTTTTACTTGCCCGCAGGCCATTCTCCCGCTAATCTAGTTCTCTACGTAAATATTTCCCCTTGGATTCATCTGGTGAAGGCAAGGGGCCGGGCGCGCTGCGCTCCGGTTTCATGCATCGGGAGTCCCGTGTTTGTCATTATCGGTTACATCGTCGTCGTCGCATCGGTGATCGGCGGCTTCGTCCTGAGCGGCGGCCACGTTGCCGCGCTCATGCAGCCGCTGGAAGTGCTGATGATCGGCGGTGCCGCGGTCGGCGCCTTCTTCGTCGGCAATACCCCCAAGGCGGTCAAGGCGACCATGAAGGCGCTGCCGTCCCTGTTCAAGGGCTCCAAGTACACGCGCGAGATGTACATGGAACTGATGTCGCTGATGTTCGACGTGCTGTCGAAGGTCCGCAAGGAAGGCTTGATGTCGATCGAAGGCGACATCGAGAGCCCCGAGCAGAGTCCCGTCTTCTCGAAGTACCCGATGGTGCTGGCCGACCACCACATCGTCGAATTCATCACCGACTACCTGCGTCTGATGGTTTCCGGCAACATGGATGCCTTCCAGATCGAAAACCTCATGGACAACGAGATCGAGACCCACCATCATGAGGGTCACGTCCCGGCGCAATGCATCGCCAAGCTGGGCGACGGCCTGCCGGCCTTCGGTATCGTCGCCGCGGTCATGGGCGTGGTGCACACCATGGAATCCGTGGGCGCGCCGCCGGCCGAGCTGGGCATGCTGATCGCGCACGCGCTGGTCGGCACCTTCCTCGGCATCCTGCTGGCCTACGGCTTCGTCGGTCCGCTGGCCAGCCTGCTGGAACAGAAGCTGGAGGAATCGACCAAGATGTTCCAGACCGTGAAAGTGACCCTGCTGGCCAGCCTGAACGGCTACGCGCCGGCCCTGGCCGTCGAATTCGGCCGCAAGGTGCTGTACTCGACCGAGCGCCAGACCTTCTCGGAACTGGAAGACCACATCAAGAAGGCAAAGAGCAAGTGATGAGGCAAATGATGCGCCTGGCGTATAAGATCATGGGAGCGGCGCATGGCTGACGAAGGCCAGCGGCCGATCATCGTCAAGCGCATCAAGAAGGGCGGCCATGGTCATCATGGCGGCGCCTGGAAGATCGCGTACGCCGACTTCGTGACGGCGATGATGGCCTTCTTCCTCCTCATGTGGCTGCTCGGCTCGACCACCAAGGGCGACATGGAAGGCATCGCCAATTTCTTCAAGACCCCGCTCAAGGTCGCCATGCAGGGCGGCTCGGGCAGCGGCGACAGCGCGTCGATCCTGCAGGGGGGGGGCCAGGACCTGACACGCCGCAACGGCCAGGTCAAGAAGGGCGACACCCCGGCCGACAAGAAGACCTACGACCTGAAGGCGGCCAAGGCGGCCCTCGAGCACGAGGAAGCCGAGCGCCTGGCCAAGCTCAAGCAGAAGATCGAGTCGACCATCGAGGCGAATCCGCAACTCAAGAAGTACAAGAACCAGCTGCTGCTCGACGTGACCAGCGAAGGCCTGCGCATCCAGATCGTGGACGAGAAGAACCGTCCGATGTTCGAGAGCGCCAAGGCCGAGCTGCAGCCCTACACGCGCGACATCCTCGACGTGCTGGCGCTGGTGCTGAACGACGTGCCGAACAAGCTGAGCCTGTCCGGCCACACCGATTCGACGCCCTACATGAGCGAATCGGGCTACAGCAACTGGGAACTGTCGGCCGACCGCGCCAACGCCTCGCGCCGCGAACTGGTGCGCGGCGGCCTGTCGGACGCCAAGGTGCTGCGCGTGGTCGGCCTGGCCGGGGTCAACCACCTGGACCGCAAGGACCCGTTCAGCCCGGTCAACCGCCGGATCAGCATCCTGGTGATGAACAAGCGCACCGAGGAAGCCCTGATGCGCGACGGCGCCGCCCTCGACGTCCCGGGCGACGATGCCGACGCCGCGGTCAAGGCGGTGGCATCGGCGACGGGTGGGGGCATGGCCGCGCCGGCGGAAGAGGCGAAGAAGTAGAGCGGGAAAGACCAGGAGGATCGAATGACAAGAAAAAAGATACTCGGCTCGCACGTGAAACGCCTGCTCTCGGGCGTGTCCGACCACGGCCGGCGCCACCTGTCCGAGGTCGAGACCGACCTGGTGCAGACCAACCTGCTGCTCGAGGAAGCCATCGACAAGCTGACCTCCAGTTTCATGGCGATCCACCGGACCGTGGACGCGCGCCAGGATGCGATCAACCGCCTGCTGGCCGGCGAGGCGCCGAGCGTCGAAGACAGCGAGCGCCTGTCCGCCATGTCCGGCGAGATCGGCGCGCACGTGAACACGGCCATCACCAGCATGCAGTTCCAGGACATGACCAGCCAGCTGCTGAACCGCACGCTGCGCCGCGTTGAAGGGCTGCGCGAGTTCCTGGCCACGCTGGGCGAGCACGGCGCCGACATCGTGCCGGAGAGCGACGGCGAAGAGATCGTCGAGCGCCTCGGCAAGGTCAGCATGGCGCTGGCGATCCAGTCGATGGAGCTGCGCAGCATGCTGCGCAAGTCGGTCGAGCAGCGGCATCTTGAAAGCGGCGACGTCGAGCTTTTTTGACCGCACTTGATTAGAAATCCGGCTCTGTCCCTGGCTGAACACCGGGGTCAGAGCCCCCAAAAGAAAAACCGGGCTTTGACCCTATGGAGTACGAAATGGCTAAGACAATTCTCGCAGTCGACGATTCGAGCTCGCTGCGCCAGATGGTGGCGTTCAGCCTGAAGGCCGCCGGCTACCAGGTGGTGGAAGC
>CAJYQM010000377.1 GCA_913777025.1 uncultured Massilia sp.
AAATATTTCTGGTGTGGATAGCACTGGCGAATTCGGCGACCCGGAGAATACAGTGCTCACTTATAACGTGGGCGCCAATTCGACGATCACCAACGTTACCTACTCTTTCAACCTGACCGCCTTCAGCCCCAGCTGGCTGTCAGAAATCGGCCTGGCTTTTACCGATTCGGACGTGACCACCGGCGTGTTGCTGAACCCCGGCTTCGGCGTCGACTCCTCCGGTACGGGAACTTACGAGGGCGCGATCGATCTGGTCCTGGAAGACCTGAGCTTTTCGGTAGGCGCCGACGGTATCCTGCGCCTGGAATTCTATGAAGATTTCGACGACGGCGCAGTGTTCCCGGATGGTATCTGGAATGCCGGCACCATCACCTTCGAGATCGATGGCTACGTACCGCCGGGCGACCCGGGTACGCCGGGCACGCCTGGCGAAGTGCCCGAGCCGGCGAGCGCGTTGCTGATGGCGGCAGGCCTGGGCATGCTGGGTTACGGCCGCCGCCGCCGCGCAGCGAAAGCCGCCTGACCGGCAGTGAGGTGATGCAGGTGGGCCTGCGCCTCGGCTGCCCACCTGCATATGCACACGATGGCGCCGGTCACCCGGCTTAGCAATTAATCAGTAAAATCACGGGTTTCGCCAGAAGCCCGAGTCATGACGTCCACTGTTACCACCACGCATTCCACATCGCCTGTCCGCAACGAGATCGCGACCCTGTGGCGCCTGTCCTGGCCCATGCTGGTCGGCCAGCTGGCGACCGTGGGCATGGGCGTGGCCGACGTGGCGATGACCGGGCACGTCAGCGCCGAGGAACTGGCCGCGGTGTCGCTCGGCACCTCGGTCTGGTCGATCATCCTGGTGACCGTGATGGGCGTCATGATGGCGGTGAACTCGGTGGTCGCGCACGAAATGGGCGCCGGGCGCTACGACAGGATTTCGCATTCGGTGCGCGAGTCGCTGTGGATGGGTGCGATCGTCGGCCTGGGCGGCTGCCTGGCCGCCAATCTGTGCGCGCTGCTGTTCGACCACATCGGCCTGGAGCAGGCCGTGGCCGATCGGGCCAAGCTGTTCCTCCACATCATCAGCCTGGGCATGCCGGCCTTCGCCTGCTACCGCGCGCTGTATGGCTACACGACCAGCATCAACCAGACCAAGCCCATCATGATCATCGCGATCTTCGGGCTGCTCTACAACATCGTCGTCAACTGGCTGTTCATCTTCGGCAGCTTCGGTTTCCCCAGGCTCGGCGCGCTCGGCTGCGCGGTATCGACCGCGAGCGGTGTCTGGCTGATGCTGGGCGCCATGGTCGCCTGGATCAAGATGTCCAGCGCCTACCGCATGACTTACCCGTTCACGCGCTGGGAAGGCCCGAACTGGAGCGAGATCGGCAGCATGCTGCGCCTGGGCCTGCCGATCGGCGTGACCCACTTCGCCGAGGTCAGCGCCTTTGGCATCGTCAGCCTGCTGGTGGCGCGCTTTGGCGTGGTGCAAGTGTCGGCGCACCAGATCGCGCTGAATTTCATCTCGCTGGTGTTCATGGTGCCGCTCAGTTTCGGCATCGGCACGCTCACCCGCGTCGGCCAGGCGATGGGCGAAGGCAATGCGGTCCGCGCGCGCTTCGTGGCCTGGGTCGGGACCGGCATGTGTATCGGCTTCGGGCTGCTGTCGGCGCTGGGCATTGCGCTGTTCCGCTGGCAGGTCGCGGCCATGTACACCTCGGACGCCGCCGTGCAGGCCACCTGCGCGATGCTGCTGCTGTTCGCGGCGCTGTTCCAGCTGTCCGATTCGACCCAGGTGGCGGCGGCATCAAGCATGCGCGGCTACCAGGTCACGCGCTCGCCGATGGTGATCCAGATGATCGCCTTCTGGGGCGTGGCCCTGCCGGTCGGCTGGATCCTCGGCCTGGCACCGTCCTGGTTCCCCTGGTCCCCGGCCGAGCCGATGAAAGCCACCGGCTTCTGGATCGGCCTGGTGCTGGGCCTTACCGTGGCGGCCATCCTGCTGGCCTGGGCGCTGAACCGACTGTCGAAGCAGCGCGTGCGCGAAGCCGCGGCAGGCTGAACTGCCGCTGTTAGCGCCGGACAGCGCGCAATGCGATCCGATCCTTCCCATGCGACGGCACGGCCAGGTCTGGCGCATCGATCCTGCCAAGAGCCCATCAATAAGCTGGGAATCCACCGTCCCGGCCATCATCTCGGCGATGTTCGTATTAACAATTGCATATGTGACCGCTAACATGCACAATAGCCGGACACAACAATAATGCGAACGTCGCCAGCAGGCGCACGGCAGGAGACGGCAGGCCGCTTACCGGTGGACTGCATCGCCCCGCCACGTCCGTGTCACCGGCCGCGTCCGCATCGATCCGATGGAGAGGAACTGGATGAGGCTGACACCCCGCAAGACCCTGGCCGCGCTCGCCCTGGCGCAGGCATTCGCCCCCGCAAGCTTTGCCGCACCGCCGGTCACGCTCGACCGTAATGGCGCCTGGGTCGCCGTCGAGGCCTACGGCCCGAACATCGTCCACGTGACCATCGCCGCCGACAAGGCCGAGGTCCTGAAGGGCCCCGGCTTCGGCATCCTGCCGAAGAATGCCGACAACGGCGCCTTCCGCCACAGCGCCGGCGCGGCCGGCGATACCTTCACCTCGAGCGGCATGACCCTGAACGTGAACCCTGCACCCGCACCGCGCGTGCCCAGCCAGGGCGAGAAATACTTCGCGCCTTCGCTGGCCTCGGTCGGCCTGCAGGTCAGGAATGCCCGCGGCGAACAGGTGCTGAACATGACCGGCTGGGAAATGGCGCCGCACACCGTCAGCGGCGAAAAGACTTACCAGGTCGGCGCGTCCTTTTCCGCCCCGCGCGACGAGCATTACTACGGCATGGGCCAGAACCAGGAATCGCTGTCCGGCCTCGACCTGCGCGGCCGCGTGCTCGACTGCAAGCACTGGTACGATGCGCCGGCCGGCGAGACCGTCTGCGTGCCCTTCATGGTGTCGTCCAAAGGCTACGGCATCGTCTGGGACAATCCATCAAGCACGCGTTTCGTCGCCGGCGTCAATGGCAAGACCACCTTCCAGTCGAATGTCGGTGAACGCGTCAGCTTCTTCGTCATCACCGGCAACACGCCGGACGAGCTGTACACCGGTTATGCGCGCCTGACCGGCAAGACGCCGATCCCACCAAAATCGGCCTTCGGCCTGATCCAGTCCAAGGCGCGCTACGACAGCCAGCAGGAAGTCCTGCGCGTGGCAAAAACCTACCGCCAGAAACAGTACCCGCTCGACATCATGGTGGTGGACTGGTTCTACTGGACCCGGATGGGCCAGATGGACATCAACCCGGCCGAGTTCCCCGATCCGGACGGCATGAACAAGCAGCTGCACGACATGGGCATGCAGTCGATCATCTCGATCTGGCCGCGCTATGAAACGTCGGGCCGCTATTTCAACGAACTCGACGCCAAGGGCTACCTGCTCAAGGACAAGGACGGCAAGACCGTCGACGGCCTGCCCTTCCGCGCCGACCGTACCGGCGGCCTGATCGACGCCACCAACCCCAAGGCGCGGCAATGGTTCTGGGAAAAGTCGCGCGACAATATCCTGTCCCACGGCTTCGACTACCCGTGGCTGGACGAAACCGAACCCGACCTGGTACCGGACGGCTTCTTCTATGCGATCGGCTCGGGCGACCGCTACCACAACCTGTTCCCGCTGCTGCACGTCGAGGGCGTGGCCGACAACATGCGCGCCTGGAAGCCGAACAAGCGCGTGCTGATCCTGTCGCGCGCGGCCTACCTCGGTTCGCAGCGCACCGGCGCGCTGTTCTGGTCCTCGGACATCAACCCGACCTGGGAAGCGCTGGCACGCCAGGTCCCGGCGGGCCTGAACATGACGGCGTCCGGCATCGCGCTGTGGGGTAACGACATCGGCGGCTGGCAACACCTGCCGCAGACCACGACGGCGACCAAGGCGCCGCTGCTCGATCCGTCCGATGCGCGCGACGTGGTCGGCCAGAACCACGACTATCCGGAATTGCATACCCGCTGGTTCCAGTACGGCACCTTCCTGCCGACGCTACGCCTGCACGGCGACCGCAAGCAGGCCGACATCTGGTCCTTCGGCAAGGGAGCGGAAGCGATCATGGCGCGCTACGACAAGCTGCGTTATCAACTGATCCCGTACATCTACAGCCAGGCCAAGTTCACCCACGACACCGGCGCGCCCTTCATGCGCCCGCTGTGGATGGATTTCCCGCAGGACCCGAACGTGGCGAACATCGGCACCGAATACATGTTCGGGCCCGCCTTCCTGGTGGCACCGGTCACGGAGCAGGGCCAGGTCGAGAAGGACGTCTACCTGCCGGCGGGCAGCGACTGGTACAACTTTTGGACCAGGGAAAAGCTGGCCGGGGGCCGCTGGGTCAAAGTGGCGGCGCCGATCGACCAGATCCCGGTATTCGTCAAGGCCGGCGCGATCGTGCCGATCGGGGCCGACATCCAGTCGACCGCGACAAAACAGGCCATTGCCGAGATCCAGGTCTATCCGGGCAAGGATGGCGAGTTCAAGCTGTATGACGACGATGGCGTATCCTACGACTACGAAAAGGGCAAGTCGACGCTGACGACGCTGCGCTGGAACGAAGGCAGCGGCAAGCTGAGCGCTTCGGGCGGCGATGCCGGGCTGGCGAAATCGCTGCCGGGACTGGTGAAAGTGATCGGCAAGCAATAACAAGCGCAGGCCCCCCTTGGCCCCGCCGGGCATGCCGGCGGGGCTTTTTCATATGCATCGTTTATTGCTTGACCCTGTCCGCCGGCCAATGCTACTGTACTATTCGTACTAGTACAGTGAGATCACCCCATGAGCCGTCGTCCTCCCCTGATGCTGCAGATCGTCACCGGCGATCCACGTCCCATCACCCGCCAGATCATGGATGGCATCAAGCGCCTGATCGCCGGCGGCGAGCTGGTCGCGGGGGACGCCCTGCCCAGCGTGCGCGGCCTGGCCCTGCAACTGTCGATCAACCCGAACACCGTCGCCAAGGCCTACGCCGAACTCGGCGCCGAAGGCTGGGTGCATGCGCGCGCCGGCCTCGGGCTGTTCGTGGCCGAGCAGCGCCAGCGGCTGTCCGACGAGGAGCGCGGGCGCCGCCTCGACGAAGCGCTCGACCGCTTCATCGGCGACGTCATCGGTCTCGACTTCGATTCGCAAACCATCCTCGACCGTGTCGCGGCCGAGCTTTCCAACTACGCCTCCAGGAAAACCGCATGAGCGATCCCATGAGCGATTACGTCATCGAGACGGAAGACCTGTGCCTGCAGTACGGGCGCAAACCGGCGCTCGACCGCCTGACCCTGCGCCTGCCGCGCGGCGGCATCCACGCCTTCGTCGGCGCCCACGGCGCCGGTAAGTCCTCGCTGTTCCGCGTGCTGCTCGGCTTCGAACCGGCAAGCAGCGGCAGCGCGCGCGTGCTGGGCCACGACTGCACCAGGCTGACACCGGCCGTGCGTGGCCGCATCGGCTTCGTCAACGAGGAACACACGCTGCCGGCCTGGATGCGCGTGAGCGACCTGACGGGCATGCAGCGGCGCCAGCACGCGGCCTGGGACGCGGCCCGCTACGACGAGGTGCTGCGCCACTTCAACGTGCTGCCCGGGCAGCGCGCCGGCCAGCTCTCGCGCGGCGAACGGGCCGGCGTGAACCTGGCGCTGGCGCTGGCCCAGCGCCCCGAACTCCTGATCCTGGACGAGCCCACGCTCGGCCTCGACGTCGTCGCCAAGCAGGTCTTCATCGACGCCCTGCTGCAATCGACCGCGATCGACGAGGCCACCATCGTGTATTGCTCGCACCAGATGGACGAGATCGAGCGCGTGGCCGACAACCTGGTCATCCTCGAGCATGGCAGGCTGCGCTACGTCAATGGGCCGGACGACTTCTGCGGACGCGTGCAGCTGTGGGTCGCGGCCTTCCCCGGCAAGGCGCCGGACGTCTGGCAGTTGCCCGGCGTGCTGCGGGTACAGACGATCGAGGGCCTGGCCCACATCGTCACCTTCGACCAGGACGACAGCTTCGGCGCCCGCCTCAAGCTGCTGGGCGCCGACAACGCGCAGTCGATGCCGCTCGGCCTGGACCGCGCGGTCAACGCCTTCCTTTCCCATGGCCACGCCGGCGCCCGGCGCGCCGCCTGACACGCACAGGACTCCATATGCTCGACATCTATCTCTCCGAACTGCGGCGCTTCCGCAACGGCACCGCCATCTACGCCCTCGTCAGCCTGGTCATCCTGGTCGTGCTGGGCCAATTGGTCGAGCTGCCCGGTTTGCCGCTGGAAGGCCAGTTGATGCTGCTGGTGCTGTACGCGATCTCCGGCGCCGCCCTGGCGCTGTATCAGTTCGGCACCTACCGCCAGCCCAGCCGCTGGATCTGGCTGCTGCACCGCCCGCTGCACCGGGGCCGCATCCTCGCCGCCCTGGTGCTGGCGGCGCTGACGATCATCGCGCTGGCGGTGGCCCTGCCGCTGTGCCTGTTCCTGGCGAGCCAGGCGCATTTCACGCAGCACGTGGTCGACGAGCGTAGCTGGCTGGGCGCTGCCTGGCTGGCGCTGTCGGCGTTCACCGCCTGGCTGCTCGGTGCCTGCATCATGCTGCACCGGACGCGCTGGGCCTGCGTGATCGCCGCACTGCCCTGCGTCCTGACCCTGCACCTGGCGACGGCGTCGACCATGCTGGCCCTGAGCGTGGCCTGCAACCTTCTGCTGCTGGGCCTGCTCTATACCGTGTTCCGCCCCAGCCGCGACATCGGGCACGGTAAAGCCGCCACCCTGGGCAACGCGTTTGCCATGCAGGCCGGCTTTTATCTCATCCTGCTGTTCGCCGGCACGCTGCTGTACCAGGTCGGCCTGATGTTCGTTGGCGCGCATCCAAACAACAGCCGGCATGTCGCGCCCGAGGGTGTCATCGCCACCCAGCGCCTGGATGCGCGCGACACCATGCTGGCCGGTCTGTCGCACAGTACCGATCCGCGTGCCGCGGCATGGCGCGCTACGCTGTCCCCGCGCGACGTCGTGGACGTCAGGGTGGCCGTGCGCCAGTTCGGGGTACGCGACCTCATCACGAACCGCGGACCGATCGTCTACGGCGACGGCAACGCGCTCTGGACCTTCAGTCACGACCGCATGATGTACCGCGGCATCCACCTGCGTACGCAGGAAGACCGGGGCTGGCTCGGCACCGGCGGCCCCGGCGACAGCGGCCGCTTTGATGCCCAGCCGATGCTGGTGCGCGACAACCGCAACGAAACCTACCTCGCCGACATGCACAACCTGTATGCGCGCAACGGTGCCGACGGCAGCCTGCGCACCCTGCTGCATACCGAGGGCCGGGAGATGGTCGGCGGCGGCATCGCCCAGCTCGGGCCGCGCACGCTGATGCTGACCAACCGGCGCCTGGTGATCTTCGAC
>CAJYQM010000378.1 GCA_913777025.1 uncultured Massilia sp.
CGGGTGCAGGTCCAGGCCGGCAGCCAGGCCGGCGACCTGATCGAACTGCAGTTTTCGGCGATGAACGCGCGCGCGCTGGGCCTGGCCGACGTCGACCTGAAGAACGCGCCGGTGGCGCTGCTGCGCATCGACCGGGCCATCGACTTCGTCGACCGCCAGCGCGCCGTGGCGGGCGCGTCCAGCAACCGCCTGGACATGGCGGCGGCCAATGTCCAGACCGGCGCGGCGAACCTGGAGCAGGTGCGCGGCCGCATCCAGGATGTCGACTACGCCACCAGCACCGCCAGGCTGACGCGCGCCCAGATCCTGCAGCAGGCGGCATCGGCCATGATGACCCAGGCAAACGGGGAGCCGCGGGCCGTGCTGGCCTTGCTGCGCTGAACGCGTCCGCATCGCCACATTGTGCATTCTGCAACACCGATCGGGCCTCCCCGGTCGGTATCGCAATTCCTTTCAACACGTACGCTATAATCGATCCTCTCTCTATAGCATGCTGCCTTCATCCGCCCCTACGACATGAAATCCACCGAAATACGCGAAAAGTTTCTCAAGTTCTTTGAGTCCAAAGGCCACACGATCGTCCGCTCCAGCCCGCTCGTGCCGGGCAACGACCCGACGATGTTGTTGACCAACAGCGGCATGGTGCAGTTCAAGGACGTGTTCCTGGGCCTGGATACGCGTCCGTACAAGCGCGCCACCACCGTGCAGCGCTGCGTGCGCGCCGGCGGCAAGCACAACGACCTGGAAAACGTCGGCTACACCGCGCGCCACCACACCTTCTTCGAAATGCTGGGCAACTTCAGCTTCGGCGACTATTTCAAGCGCGATGCGATCCACTTCGCCTGGGAACTGCTGACCAAGGTCTACGCGCTGCCCGCCGACAAGCTGACCGTCACCGTCTACTTCGAGGACGACGAAGCCTACGACATCTGGGCCAATGAAATCGGCGTGCCGAAAGAGCGCATCATCCGCATCGGCGACAACAAGGGTGCGCGCTACGCCTCGGACAACTTCTGGCAGATGGCCGACACCGGCCCCTGCGGCCCCTGCACCGAGGTCTTCTACGACCACGGCCTGGACATCTGGGGCGGTCCTCCGGGCTCGCCCGAAGAAGACGGCGACCGTTTCATCGAGATCTGGAACCTGGTGTTCATGCAGTTCAACCGCGATGAAAAGGGCGTGCTGACCCCGCTGCCGAAGCCGTCGATCGACACCGGCATGGGCCTGGAGCGCCTGGCCGCCGTGCTGCAGCATGTGCACAGCAACTACGAGATCGACCTGTTCCAGGCTTTGATCAAGGCCGCCGCCCGCGAAACCGGCACGACCGACCTCGAGTCGAAGTCGCTGCGCGTGATCGCGGACCACATCCGCGCCGCATCCTTCCTGATCGTCGACGGCATCATCCCGAGCAGCGAAGGCCACGGCTACGTCCTGCGCCGCATCATCCGCCGCGCGCTGCGCCATGGTCACAAGCTGGGCCAGACCAAGCCTTTCTTCTACAAGCTGGTCGAAGACCTCGACATCGAAATGGGCGCTGCGTACCCGGAACTGCATGAGGCCAGGGAGCGCGTGATGCAGGTGCTGAAGGCCGAGGAAGAGCGCTTTGGCGAGACCCTGGAAAACGGCATGAAGATCCTGGAAGCCCAGCTGGCCAAGGATCCGCAAAACCTCGATGGCGCCACCGCCTTCACGCTGTACGACACCTACGGTTTCCCGCTGGACCTGACCGCGGACATCTGCCGCGAGCGCAACGTCACGCTGGACGAGGCGGGCTTCACGGCCGCCATGGAACAGCAGAAGAAGACGGCGCGCGCCGCCGGCAAGTTCAAGATGGCGGCCGGCGTCGAGTACGCGGGCGAGAAGACCAAGTTCGTCGGCTACGAGTCGCTGGTCCACAACACCCACGTGCTGGCCCTGTACGCGGGCGGCGTGTCGGTGCAGGAACTGCAGGCCGGCCAGGACGGCATCGTGGTGCTGGACACCACGCCGTTCTATGCGGAGTCCGGCGGCCAGGTCGGCGACAAGGGCGTGATCAAGGCGGCAGGTGGAACCAATGCGGGCGTGTTCGAAGTCGAGGACACCCTGAAGATCCAGGCCGAAGTGTTCGGCCACCACGGCGTGCTGCAGTCGGGCTCGCTGAAGGTCGGCGACACGGTCGACGCGCAAGTCGACGAAGTCAAGCGCGCGCGCACCATCCGCAACCACTCGGCGACCCACCTGATGCACAAGGCCCTGCGCGAAGTGCTGGGCTCGCACGTGCAGCAGAAGGGCTCGCTGGTCGATCCGGACAAGACCCGCTTCGACTTCTCGCACAACGCGCCGCTGACCGCGGAAGAGATCGCCAAGGTCGAGCAGATCGTCAATCGCGAGATCCTGGAAAACCACGCGACGCAAGCCCAGCACATGTCGATGGACGACGCCATCAAGCACGGCGCCATGGCCCTGTTCGGCGAGAAGTATGGCGACACCGTGCGCGTGCTGGACATCGGCTCGTCGAAAGAGCTGTGCGGCGGCGTGCACGTGACCCGCACCGGCGATATCGGCCTGTTCAAGATCGTGTCCGAATCGGGCGTGGCCGCCGGCATCCGCCGCGTCGAAGCCGTGACCGGCGAAGGCGCGCTGGCGCTGGTGCAATCGATCAACCGCAAGCTGATCGAGGCCGCCGGCGCCCTGAAGACCAGCCCGGACGAACTGCCGTCGCGCATCGCGCAAGTGCAGGACCAGGTGAAGTCGCTGGAGAAAGAGATCGCCGCGCTGAAGTCGAAGCTGGCTGCGGGACAGGGCGATGAACTGGTGACCCAGGCCATCGACGTGAACGGCATCAAGGTGCTGGCCGCAACGATGGAAGGCGCCGACGTGGCCGGCCTGCGCGAGACGATGGACAAGCTGAAGGACAAGCTCAAGACGGCCGCCATCGTGCTGGCGAGCGTAGCCGATGGCAAGGTCAGCCTGATCGCCGGCGTGACCGCCGATGCCACGAGCAAGGTCAAGGCGGGCGAACTGGTCAACTTCGTCGCCAAGCAGGTGGGCGGCAAGGGCGGCGGACGCCCGGACATGGCCCAGGCCGGTGGCACCGATGCTGCTGCGCTGCCGCAAGCGCTCGCGGGCGTGGCAGGCTGGGTCGGGGAGCGCGTCTCGGCCTGATGCAGGATGAGTGACCGGGACGGTTTGTTCCCGGTCAAGCGCTCAATAAACGTTTGCGGCTCATGCACGTTATCGTGGATGGGCCGTTTTTCATGGATTCGTTCTCGCTTGACGCCAGGAACGCCACGATTTGTCCTTTCCTGTCAACATCTTGCCGTTGTTACATCGCAACATGGGTACCATTCTTTGGTGCGCCGCGTCATAATCCTGCAATTGGAGTAGTATCGGGCATGTGCCCACTTAACGCAGGCAAATCGATGACTGAAACCATAATCGACACCGGCACCATCGAGGTCCAGAAGGACCTGGATGCAAGGGGCTTGAACTGCCCGCTGCCGATCCTCAAGGCCAAGAAAGCCCTCGCCGAACTGGCGAGTGGAGAAGTGCTGCGCATCGTGGCCACCGACACCGGTTCGGTGCGCGACTTCCAGGCGTTCGCCAAGCAGACCGGCAACGCCCTCCTGGCCCACACCCACATCAACGGCGAGTTCACATTCTGGCTGCGCCGTAAGTAAGCCTCCAGCACGACGGGGCGGCAGCCCCGTCTGACACATCCCCCTGGCTATTTTGTTGACTATGCGATAACACCGCGCGAATTAGGGCATTCCCTCTAACCGAAAAACGCACGCTCGTGCTTTAATTCTGTCCTGAACGGAATTTGCTCTTATAATTCGGAGCACTTTAGTCTTCACCCATTTTCCAAAGGCCCACTATGAAAGTCC
>CAJYQM010000379.1 GCA_913777025.1 uncultured Massilia sp.
GCGCTGGAACTCGAGGTCACCGAAAGCCTCCTGATGCGCGACCTGAACCAGGCGCTCGAACGCATGGGCGAACTCAAGGCGATGGGCGTGTCGCTGTCGATCGACGACTTCGGCACCGGCTACTCGAGCCTGTCGGCGCTGAAGTCCTTCCCGATCACCACCCTCAAGATCGACAAATCCTTCGTGCGCGACCTCGGCCACTCGCCCGACGACCAGGCGATCGCGCTGGCCGTGATCTCGCTGGCCCACCGCATGCACCTGCGCGTGATCGCCGAGGGCGTGGAAACGGGGGAGCAGCGCGACTTCCTGCGCGCCCACGAGTGCGACGAGATGCAGGGCTATCTGTTCAGCCCGCCGGTGCCGGCAGAGCGCATCGCCGCGATGCTGCGGGCGCAGGAGCGGCATCCCATCGACGCCATGGCGGCCTGAATGGACACGCGCCCCGGCCAGCAGTCACGCCCCCGGCCCCGCGCCGCGCGCCTGCTGTTCGGGGACGATCCGAAGCTGCACCGCATGCTGCAGTACTGGGCCGCGACGGCCCTGCTGTACTTGATGTTCATTGCCCTGTTCTACGGACACGGGGCCGCCGCCCGCAGCGAGGTCGACGGCCTGGCGCTGTACACCGTGGGGGGACTGGCAGCGTTTTACCTGCTGGTGCGCGCCAACCGGCGCCTGGGGCTGGCGCCGACCACGCTTGCCGTGATCCAGGGCGTGTTCGGCATCACCTGCAATATGTGGGCCTACTCGATCGCCGGGCCCTTGCGCGGGGCCACGCTGATGGGCCTGATGGTGGTGGTGGTGTTCTGCACCTTCGCGCTGCGTCCGCGCCAGACCCTGCTGCTCGCCTTCTTTGGCCTGACCGGCATGGGCGTGACCATGTGGTGGCACCAGGCGCAGGACCCGCTGCACTATCCGCCGGCGGTGGAATCGATGACCTTCCTCTTGACGGCGGCCTGCTCGCTGTCGGTGACTTTCCTGACCGGCGAGATGACCAAGCTGCGCGCGCGCCTGAAGGCGCAGAAGCAGGACCTGGAGACGGCGCTGGCCACGATCCGCACCCTGGCCACGATCGACGAACTGACCGGCCTGGCCAACCGCCGCCACATGAACGAGGTGCTGCTCATGGAACAGCGCCGCCGCGCCGCCGTGCCGGCCTGCATCGCCTTGCTCGACATCGACTTCTTCAAGCGGATCAACGACAGTCACGGCCATGCTTGCGGCGACCAGGTGCTGCGCGGCTTCGCCGACGCCGCGCGCGCCGAGCTGCGCGCGGGCGACACGCTGGCGCGCTGGGGCGGCGAGGAATTCCTGCTGCTGCTGCCCGATACCCGCGCCGCCGACGCCAGGGCCGTGCTCGATCGCATCCGCGCGCGCGTGGCGGGCATCCCGCTGCCGGTGTCCGAGCCGGCGCGGCCCGTGAGCTTTTCGGCCGGGCTGTGCGCGCGGCGCGGGGACGAAGCGTTTGCCGATACCATCAACCGCGCCGACAAGGCCCTGTACCAGGCCAAGGCGGCGGGACGCGACCGGGTGGTCGAGGACTGATGTCTCAGCCGGCCGGCTTGCCCACCCTCACCCAGTCGACATCGACGTAGCCTTGGACCGGGCCGCCGCCGGCCTGCGCGGGCACTGGGCCGGCGTCGGACCGGATGAAAGTGAAGAGCGCGGGCCGGCTGCCCTTCCACCACGAAAAGCGCGCCAGCGGCAGGGCCGGCCCGGCTTCGCGGAACGGGCCCGCGGCATCGGGCGCGTACGAAAACTGCACGGTCTGGTCGGCGCGCACGCTGGCGCGCAGCACGACCGCCTTGCCTTCCAGCGGCGCCACCCGCGTCTCCACGCCGGCTTCGGACCAGGCCAGGTAGCTGGCCCCGCCCTCGCGCACCACGCCGACCCAGGGCACCTTCACCCCGAACAGCGCCAGCCCCGCGCGCTGGCGCTCGCCCAGCCCCGCCAGTTCGAACCGCGCCGTGATCTCCGAACTCGGGCCCTGCAGCACCTGGGTCAGCACGTTGCGCGCCCCCACCAGCTGGCGCGCCGGGCCGGCTTCGATGCGCAGGTAGCCCGGCCGCCGCGACAGGCTCCAGCGGGCGTCGTCCGGATTGTGGTTCCACGACCATTGCAGGCCCAGCCTGTCGCTCGAGAACTCGTCCGAATCCTGCAGCCGGACGTCGGAAAACGCGGCGCCGGTGTCCGGGTAGGCGCCGCCGCTCACGGGCAGGCCCGCGCTGCCGTCGCCGGCCGGCGTGCCGATCACGGGCCAGCCGTCGCGCCAGGACACCGGCTGCAGATGGGCTATGCGCCCGAACGCGCCGCTGCTGTTGAAGTGGATGAACCAGCCCTGGCCGGAGGGCGTCTCGACGTAGCCGCCCTGGTGCGGGCCCTCCAGGCCATTCCCCGGCAACAGCACCCTGCGGTGTTCGTAGGGCCCCTCGATGCGTTTCGCGCGCAGCACCGCCTGCGGACCGGTGCCGACGCCGCCGACCGGCGCGAAGATGTAGTACCAGCCGTCGCGCTTGTACAGCTTCGGCCCCTCCAGCACCGGCAGCTGCACCTTGTCCTCGACGATGGTCTTGCCGGCATCGAGCAGGCGCTTGCCGTCCACGCTCATCGCATGCAGCACCAGCGGCCCGGCCCCCACTTTCGAGTGCACCAGCCAGGCCTTTCCATCGTCGTCCCAGAACGGGCACGGGTCTTCATACCCGGGACCGGGCAGCACCGCGACCGGCGCGCTCCACGGCCCGGCCGGGTCGGTGGCCGTGCTCATGAAGATGCCCTCGTCCGGGGTGGCCCAGTAGACGAAGAAGGCGCCGTCGTGATGGCGCAGCGACGGCGCCCACACGCCGCCGGCGTAGCGCAGGCCACTGCCGACCGGCTTCGAGACGGCGTCGGTCAGCGTGTACGGCCCGGGCATGTCGTAGGCGGGATGGAAAGGCAGGCGCGGCAGCACGTGGCCGAGGATGCGCCAGTTCACCAGGTCCTTCGAGTGCAACACCGGGATGCCGGGCGAAAAATGGAAACTGGAGGCGACCAGATAGTAGTCGCCGCCGACGCGGATCACGTCCGGATCGGAGTAATCTGCGTACAGGATCGGGTTGCGGTAGGTCCGGACGGCCGGCTCGGCGCCCTGCGCGGCCGGGAGGCCGGCGCCGAGGACGAGGACGGCCGCGGCCAGCAGCGTCAGGCGGTGCGTGTTCTTGGGCATGGGACGATGGGGACGGCTGTCATGGTTCAGGAGGATGCCACGCACGGGGCCGGATCGCCCAGCAGCATCGGGCGCGCGTCGCCGCCGGGGCTGGCGAAGCGCACCCGCGCCAGCACCAGGCCGCGCACGTCGCGGGTCCACAGGCCCCAGGCCGGCATCACCGGCGCAAACATGTGCGGATCCGGATACTCGGCGCGCGCCTGCGGGATGTCGGCGGGCTTGATGGCCGGGACACGCGCCGCGTCCATCGGGATGTCGACGTCGCGCAGCAGCACGTCCTCGATCGGGCGCTCCGGCAGGCCGATGAAGAAGGACCCGCGCACGCCGTTGTCGGCGCCGGTGATGCGCTCGAACACCAGCTGGCGCATGCGGCCGGCGGGCGGACGCGCCTGTTCCGGCCGCACCCGCCCGCGGTCGCCCAGGCGCAGGAACAGCGGGCTTTCGCTGCGCACGACATGGACGTCGTGCACCCTCACCCGCTCGACCGTGCCGCCATCGACCGTCTCCCAGGAGATGCCGCCGTCGGCCTTGCGCCGCTTCATCGCGCGCATCGCGGCCGAAGGGCCGCCCAGTTCCACGTGGCGCACCAGCACGTTGCGGAAGTCGCCCTGCGAATCGGTGCCGAACTTGATGGCGTTGCAGGTGCTGTACAGGCGGCAGTGCTCGACCAGCACCTGCGCCGTCGGGCGCTGGCTGGCGCCCTTGAAGCACAGCGCGTCGTCCTCGGCGCTGATGAAGCAGTTGCGCACGATGACGCGGCGGCAGCCGTCGATGTCGATGCCGTCGTTGTTGTGGTTGGCCTGGTTCTCGACGTGGATGCCGTCGATGATCAGGTCTTCGCAGTTCAGGTAATTCTGCATCCAGCACGGCGAATCGCGCATGCGCACGCCGTTGACGTGGACCTGGCGGCAATCGAGCATGCGGATCATGAAGGGCCGGCCCGGGGTGGCGCCCGTGGTTTCCTCGCCCGGAAAATTGTCCGGCGTGCCGCGGCCCTCGATCGTGCCGCCGCCGCGGATGCCGACCCGCTCGCAGCCTTCGGCGAAGATGAGCGACTGGTTCATGCCCATGTTGCTGTCCTGGACCGTCGGCCGCCGGGCGCGCCGTTCCGGGTAGTCGCGCAAGTCGGTGCTGGCCAGCAGGCGCGCGCCTTCCGCGATCTCCAGCATGACGCCGGAACGCAGGTCGATCGTGCCGCTCGTGTAGTCTCCGCGCGCCAGGCGCACCACCCCGCCGCCGGCCGCCGCGCAGGCGTCGACCGCGCGCTGGATCGCCGCGGTGGCCGGCTGGCCGGCCTGCAGCCCGTAGGACTCGGGGACGAAGCTGCGCCCCGCGACCTGCCAGGGTACGAGGGTGCGCGTGAGGTCCCGCGCCATCGCGTCGAGTTCGCGGCGCAGCGCGGCCGCCCAGGCCGGGTCGGCAGCGCAGGCCTTTGCGGAGGCGGAGGCGGCAGCGGCGGCCGCTGCGCCGGGCGCCAGCGCGGCCGAAGCCAGCGCCGCGCCCAGCCCCAGCCCCAGCGCCAGCCGGCGCCGGCGCGGGTCCTGCGGGAGGTGTCGTGCCATCGTGTGCGCTCCCATCAGAGTTTGACGTTCAGGGTCAGGAACATGGTGCGGCCCATCGTGTCGTAGGAAGCCGAGATGGTGTTGTTGGTCGGCAGCTGCGACGAACCCAGGATCGGCGGATCCTTGTCCAGCACGTTGCGGATGCCGCCCAGCAGGTTGACCTTGTTGCTGAAGTCCCAGCCCGCCGTCAGGTCGAGCCAGGTATAGGACTTGATCTTCGGGTTGGTCAGGGTCTCCAGCGCCGGCCGGTTGGCGGCCAGCGTGTAGGTGTCGACGGTCACCGGGCCCATGTAGCGTGCCCGCGCCGACAGCAGCAGCGGCCCGGTCTTCATGCTGACCCTAGCCGTGCCCTTCCAGCGCGGCACCGGCTGGCCGCAGGTGCCGCCCCAGCTGCCGACGCAGCGGTTCTTGGTACCGGGCAGTTCCTGGATCGGGGTGAAGGTCAGCTCGTCCACATAGGTCCAGTTGGTGTCGAGGTTCCACCCGGTGTCGCCGCGCAGGCCCCAGGCGCTCCTGAAGCCGTAGTGGGCGGCAAGGTCGACGCCGCGCGTCTCGATGCCGCCGATATTCGCCGCCGTGGTCAGCACGTAGGTCGGCGCCGCGACCTGGCCGGTGATCGGATCGCGGTTGATTGCACGGCAGTACACGCTGCCGGCGTTCTGGATCGTGTTGTAGCACAGGTCGAGCACCGACTGCACCCCGCCGCCGCCCAGGGTCGAGATGGCGCCGTTCACCGAGATGCGGTAGAAGTCGGCGCTCATCTGCAGGCCCTTGACCTCGGCCGGCATGAACACCGCACCGAAGGTGGTGGTGTGCGAGTCTTCCGCGCGCAGTTCGGGGTTGCCGCCGATGACCTGGGTCACGAAGGCGCTGGGCTGCACCGCCGCGTCGAACACCAGGCCGGCCGGCACGCCGGTGGCCTCGCACAGCGCGCGCAGGGTGGCGGTGCGCGAGGCCGCCGCGCCGCGGTTCGAGCAGGGGTCGGTCGCCATCGGCCCGTTGGTGCCCTGGCCGCCGAACAGTTCGCCCACGTTCGGCGCGCGGATCGATTTCTGCTTCTGGGCGCGGAAGGTCAGCGAGCGCACGGGCGACCATTCCGCGCCGATCGAACTGGTCCAGACCTTGCCGACCGAGGCTATGTCGTAGTCGGAGCGGCGGAAGGCGCCGCTCACGCTCAGGCTCTTCGCGAACGGCAGGTCGGCCAAGAGCGGCACGCGCAGCTCGCCATACACTTCCTTGACGGTGGTCGAGCCGCGCGTGGCGCGCGCCGCGTTCCAGCCGGAGACGTCACCCGAGGCCAGGAACACGTCCGGGTTGTATTCGCTGTACGAATAGCGCCGCTCCAGGCCGGCCGAGAAGTCGACCGCACCGGCCGGCAGCTCGAGCAGCTGGCCGGTCAGGTTGCCCGAGGCGACGTTCTGCTCGGACCGGATGGTCGACTTCGAGGCTACCTGCACCGCCTGGCCGGCGGCCTCGGTCAGGTTCTGGCCGAAAGGGTTCAGAAGCGGCGCCGCGCCGTTCTGGGACAGCAGCGCGTTCTGGAAGCGGCTGAGCGAGATCGAACCGGCCTGGTCCTGGGTTTCGGTGGTGCGCGCGCGGGTGTAATACATGTCGTAGCGCAGGTCGCGCAGGAAGCGCTCGGAGACATCGGGAAAGCTGCCGCGCAGGCCCAGCGCGATGCGGTAGACCTGGTGGTCGGTCTCGGCCACGCGCCCGCCGAGGTCGGAGAAACGGCGGCTCAGGTTGACCACCGCCAGGCCGTCGCCGCGGACCGTGCTCAGGGACGAGGTGCCGTTGGTGACGCGCGTGGTGCCGGTCTCGCGCAGGTCCAGCTGGCGCAGCACTTCCTGCATCGGCGCGCCCAGGTAGGGATTGTTGGTGTTGAACAGGAAGTTGCCGCTGGCGCCGCTCGGCCCGATCTGGACCTTCGCGGTATTGCTGCTGAA
>CAJYQM010000380.1 GCA_913777025.1 uncultured Massilia sp.
CCACTGCCACGCCACCGCCGCCTTGTTGTCCGGATGCTTGGCCGCGGGGTTGGCCGCAGGGTTGGCCGATGCGTGGCGCAGGCTGCTGTCCGCCGGCAGTTCGCGCTCGAGCTGGCGCAGCATTGCCGTGAAGCCTTCCGGCCCGGCTTCCCCGCCGTACTCGGCCCAGAAACGGTTTTCGTATTGCAGGGCCAGCGCGCGCGTCTGCACGTCGAGCAGGTTTTGCGGCATCGGCAGGTTGCGGGTGGCGAACAGGTCGATCGTGAAGATCGGCAGGCTGTCGATTTCGTCGGGGTGCAGCAGGTTGAGCAGCGCGTCGAACTTCGTATTGCTGAACAGGCCGCCGTCCCAGTAGGCGCAATCGTCGATCGTCACCGGCGCGAAGCCGGGCGGCAAGGCGCCGCTGGCCATGATGTGCTCCGGCCCCAGGCGCTGCTGCACCGCGCGCAGGCTGTGCGAACGGCGGTGGGCACTGTGCTCCAGGTGGTTCGAGAAAGTGGTCGGCCCGCCGGTCTGCAGGCTGGTGGCGGTGACGGCGATGGTGCCGAAACCACCTTCCCGGGCGATCGCGCCTTTCGACACCACTGCCAACGACAAACCGGGGATATGGTGCGCCAGCATCTGCGTCCTGACGAGGTCGTCGATGTCGTCGGCATGCGCGGCGCCGGCGCAGAGCAGCAGCAGGCCGGCATACCGGATGAAAGGCGCGCGCAAGCGGCGCTTGAGGCTGGAACGGTCTTGCATGGGCTTCCCATTGATGGTTGCTCTCGCGACAGAGTGTAGCTGCAGCGAGGTCAAACCCTCCGGGCAATGCGACGAAGCGTTCATCGCATGCGGCGAACCGGTGGATGCACCGGTGCCGCAGCCCCTACCCGCGACGTCTCGTGCTCCGTGTACGTCAGGGGTATTCGGCGTCGATTTCCGAACCGGCGTAGTTCTCCAGCTCCACGAACAGCTGCCGCATCGGCGTCTTGTCGCCGATATGCTTCAGCAGCAGGCTGTTGCGGTAGCTGTCGATGCGCTCGGCAATGACGCGCTGGTGCGGCGCCGGGATGTTTTCCATCAACCTGGCCCAGCCGGCCTCGTAGTCGTGCTTGCCGGTGCGGACCGATTGCACGAAACGCTCGAACTCCTTCTGGCCGGTGCGCGCGACGATGCGGCCGTTCCCTTCGATGCCGAAGACGACCGCCAGCGCGATCACGCCTTCCGCGTTCAGGTCCGGATCCTTGACCGCGCCTTCCCAGTGATGGCGGCGCAGCCATTCGGCGGCACGCACGATCGCCTGCACGCCCTGGCGCTGCTTCAGCTGGCCGAGGTAGCGCTCGTAGCCGGACCAGGTCTCGCCCGGGTCGGCCGTGCACAGGTCGACGAACAACTCCTTCAGGCGGCGCTGGGAATACACCGGGTCCTTGTCGTACTCGCCGACCAGGGTGTCCTCGGGCATGGCCGACAGTTCGCGCACCAGGCGGAAGCCCTGCTGGAACACCAGTTCCGCGCCTTCGTTGATGAGCAGGCCCAGCGCGGCCTGGTCGCCGACCTCGTCGTCCTCCTCGTCTTCGAGCAGGTGCTCGAGACCCAGCGAGACGCCGCCGATGGTGAGCAGCTGGGCGCGCTGGATGCCCTCGGCCGTGCGGTCGTTGGTGAACTTCTCGGCGACCATCGCGGTGATGCCGGACAGCTCGTCGGCCAGGCCGGCGGCTTCGTCCTGCGTGGCGCGCGCCGGGATGAGCCTGATCGCGCGGACCAGGCGCGGCAGCTTCTCGATGACGATGGCTGGCAGCATGTGCGTCGGCCCGCTCACGAGAAGATGTCCGTGCCCATGCTGCGGCGCGGGCTGCGGCGCGGCTGGCTGCGGACCGACGGCACCTGCTTGCGCAGGCGGTACAGCAGTTCGCGCGTGCCGCGTTGCTGGAATTCCGATTCCTCGTCCGGATCCTCCGGCAGCTCGACGTCGGCCAGATCCTGGGTGTTGCGGTATTCCGGGAAAAGCTCGAGCAGCGAACGCTGCCAGCCATCCTCGCTGGCCCTGGCCAGGTCGATGGCCAGCGGCACGATGTCGCTGTCCGAGGTGGTGTGGATGTTGCTGTGCGGGCCGCGCACGTTGATCTCGCCGGCCACTTCCAGGATCTCGCGCGGCGCCAGCGACCACAGGACCGCGAACGCGGTGGCGCCGTGGTCGGTGCTCGACGCGGCTTCCAGCAGCTCGTTGCGGCGGTCTTCGTCGTCGGTGGCGTAGACCACGCCGTGGATGTGGTTGAACAGGCCTTCGGCCAGGCGCTCGGGATCATCCTCGATCATGTCGTCCGGCCAGGTGGCGGCCATGTAGGCCAGGCTCTCGGCCCAGGCCTTGGGCGGCACCAGCATGGTGGCCAGCGAGGTCTTGGCGCCGTCGAAGCCGGCCAGGTGCAGCGCGGTGACCTGCGGCGGCAGCGTCGACAGCACCTCGGCCACGGCATAGTCGCCATGCTCGTCGGCCGCCTGCGAGAACGCTTCCTCGGCATGCTGCAGCGAGCCGGCCAGCACCAGCTCGCTGACCTGTTTGGTCAGGGCCGGCAGGTTGGCTTTGTTGTCCTCGCTCATTCGCGATCGCTCCCATCCTGGTCGAAGATCTGCGCGAAGTCGTCGCCGACGGCGCCTTCGTCCAGCTCGTCGTCGTCGCCCTCGTCGTCGCGCGCCAGCTGGTCGAGCGACTGGTCGTCGTCTTCCCAGCGTGCCTGGTTCTTGTACAGGAAGGCGGTGATGATGGCCTGGCGCGCCAGTTCCGGGTGGTTGGCGCAGATGGCCTCGTACATGGCCTTGCCCTCGCCCGCATCTTCCCCATTAGCAGCGTCGCAATTGGCCATACCGAACACGCGCGCCGGGTCGCCGCTGCCCTCGTAGTCCATCGAGATCGGAAGAGCACACGTCTGAACTCC
>CAJYQM010000381.1 GCA_913777025.1 uncultured Massilia sp.
TATTCGGCCGGCAACGACCTGCTGAACCTGATCAACGACATCCTCGACATTTCCAAGGTCGAAGCCGGCAAGCTGGAACTGGTGCCGGAAGACCTGCCGCTGCGCCGCGTGGTCGAAGGCATGGCGCGCACCTTCCAGCCGCTGGCGCGCCAGAAGCAGCTCGAGTTCGTGGTCGAGGTCGCGCCCGACGTGCCGCTGGCCGTGCACACCGACCGCCAGCGCCTCGAGCAGATCCTGAAGAACCTGCTGTCGAACGCCGTGAAATTCACCGACAGCGGCCGCGTCGCGTTGACGGTGAGCGCCACGCCGGACGGCTGGATCCAGTTCGCGGTGCAGGACTCCGGCATCGGCATCGCCCAGGACCAGCAGGAACGCATCTTCGACGCCTTCCACCAGGCCGACGGCTCGACCGCGCGCAAGTACGGCGGCACCGGCCTGGGCCTGTCGATCTCGCGCGACCTGACCGCGCTGCTGGGCGGCACCCTGACCCTGGCCAGCGCGCCCGGCCAGGGCAGCACCTTCACGCTCAGCCTGCCGCGCAACGGCACCGTGTCGGCCACGCCGCCGGCCGCGCCGCAGCTGGTGCATGCCGCGCCGCCGGTGCGCCAGCCGGCCCCGGCCGCAGTGCCCGCGGCAGCGCCGGCAGCGCCGGCAGCGGCGGAAGCCGCATCCGCGCTCGATACGCCGAGCTTCCCGGACGACCGCGGCCAGCCCGCGACCGGCACCCGCACCGTGCTGGTGATCGAGGACGAGCCGGAATTCGCGCGCATCCTGTACAACCTGGCGCACGACATGGAGTTCCGCTGCCTGGTCGCGCTGCGTGCCGAGGAGGGCCTGGAACTCGCGTCCGCCGAGAACCCGGACGCGATCCTGCTCGACATGCGCCTGCCGGACCGCTCCGGCCTGTCGGTGCTGCAGCAGCTGAAGGACAGCCCCGAGACCCGCCACATTCCCGTGCACGTGGTGTCGAGCATGGAAAACGGCGGCGAGGCGCTGCACCTGGGCGCGATCGGCTATGCACTCAAGCCGACTTCGCGCGAGCAGCTCGAAGAAGTCTTCGTGAAGCTGAAGGAAAAGTCCACGCAGCAACTCAAGCGTGTGCTACTGGTCGAGGACGACGAACGCCAGCGCGACAGCGTGGTCCAGCTGATCGCCGACAACGACGTCGAAATTTCCGCGGTCGGCTCGGGCGGCGAAGCCCTCGACCTGTTGCGCTCGCAGATTTTCGACTGCATGATCATCGACTTGAAGCTGCCCGACATGCAGGGCAACGAGTTACTTCAGCGCATGTCGCAGGAAGAGCTGTGCTCGTTCCCGCCGGTCATCGTCTACACGGGCCGCAACCTGACCCGCGACGAGGAGGCGGAACTGTCGAAGTATTCGCGCTCGATCATCATCAAGGGCGCGCGTTCGCCGGAGCGGTTGCTGGACGAAGTGACGCTGTTCCTGCACAAGGTGGAGTCGCAGCTGTCGTCGGAGCGCCAGAGCATGCTCAAGACGGTGCGCGGGCGCGACCGCGTGTTCGAAGGCCGCACCATCCTGCTGGTCGACGACGACGTGCGCAACGTGTTCGCCCTGACCTCGGCGCTGGAACAGCGCGGCGCCAACGTGGTGGTCGGCCGCAACGGGTTCGAGGCGATCGCCAGGCTGGACGAAGTGGACAATATCGACCTGGTGCTGATGGACGTGATGATGCCGGGCATGGATGGCCTGGAAGCCACGCGCCGCATCCGCCAGAAGGCGCATTTCGCGCGCCTGCCGATCATCGCCATCACCGCCAAGGCGATGAAGGATGACCAGGAGCAGTGCCTGGCGGCCGGCGCCAACGATTACCTGGCCAAGCCGATCGACCTGACCCGGCTGTACTCGTTGCTGCGCGTATGGATGCCGACGATGGAGCGAATTTGACGAATCAAGGCGACAAGGCAATGAACAAACCGCCGAGCGATATCGACATCGAACTGCGGATGCTGGTGGAAGCGGTGTACCTCAAGTACAACTACGACTTCCGCGACTACACCGGCGCGTCCCAGAAGCGCCGCGTGCTGGCCGCCATGCGCGTGATGGAATGCGAGACCGTCTC
This sequence comes from uncultured Massilia sp., assembly GCA_913777025.1. Taxonomy (GTDB): domain Bacteria; phylum Pseudomonadota; class Gammaproteobacteria; order Burkholderiales; family Burkholderiaceae_D; genus Telluria. Next base: position 2,084 of record CAJYQM010000381.1, read on the forward strand.
GAGCCTGCAGGCGCGTGTGATGCACGACCCGGCCGCGTTCGCGCAGCTGCTGCAATTCCTGACGATCCCGGTCACCGAGATGTTCCGCGATCCGGAGTACTACCTGGCGCTGCGGCGCCAGGTGGTGCCGTTCCTGGAAACCTATCCGTCGCTGAAGATCTGGGTGGCCGGCTGCAGCACCGGCGAGGAAGTGTATTCGATGGCGATCCTGCTGCATGAGGAAGGCCTGCTCGAGCGCAGCCTGATCTACGCCACCGACATCAATCCGGAATCGCTGGACGCCGCGCGCCGCGGCGTGATGGCGCTCGACCGCATGCGCCTGTACACCGAGAACTACCAGAAGGCCGGCGGCAAGCGCGCGTTTTCCGACTATTACACGGCGGCCTACGGCGGTGCGCGCTTTGACCGCGCCCTGGTGGAAAACGTGACCTTCGCCGATCACAGCCTGGCCACCGACAGCGTGTTCGCCGAGACCCATTTCATCAGCTGCCGCAACGTGATGATCTACTTCAACCGGCGCCTGCAGAACCGGGTGCTGGGCCTGTTCCACGAATCGCTGGTGCACCGCGGCTTCCTGGGACTGGGCAGCAAGGAGAGCATCGACTTTTCCAGCTACGCCATGCGCTTCGAGCCGCTGGCCAAGCGCGAACGCGTGTTCCGCAAGGTGGGTGCATGAGTGCCGCAGCCGCCATGAACGACGGTGTGCTGCGCGCGGCCCTCGACGGGCGCCGCGTGGACGCCGTCGTGATCGGCGGTTCGGCCGGCAGCGTCGACGCGCTGATCCAGCTGCTGCCGGCGCTCCCGGAAGGTTTCACCCTGCCGGTGTTCTGCATCCTGCACATGCCGCAGGACCGCGACAGCCGGCTGGCCGAGCTGTTCAACGAACGCCTGCCGGTGCCGGTGCGCGAAGCCGTCGACAAGGAAGCCATCGTCGCCGGCACCGTCTACTTTGCCGGTCCGGGTTACCATCTGTCGGTGGAGCGCGATTTCACCTTCTCGCTCAGCTGCGAGCCGCCGGTGCACTACGCGCGGCCCGCGATCGACCTGCTGATGGAATCCAGTGCCGAAGCCTATGGCGACGGCCTGGTGGGCATCCTGCTGACCGGCGCCAACCATGACGGCGCGGACGGCATGGCCCGTATCCGCGCCAGCGGCGGTTTTACCGTCGTGCAAGACCCGATGGACGCCCAGGTGGCCACCATGCCCCTGGAAGCGATCCGCCGATGCAACCCGCATCTGGTGCTGCCGCTGGCACGTATCCGTGCCTTGCTGCCCCTGTTGGAGACCCTATCATGATCACGGGCACCAAAGACCCAAGCAAACTCCTGATCGTCGACGACCTGCCGGAAAACCTGCGCGCCCTCGACGCCGTCATCCGCGACGAGCAGCGCATCGTCTACCAGGCCTCGTCGGGGGAAGAAGCGCTGTCCCTGCTGCTCGAGCACGAGTTCGCGCTGGCCATCCTCGACGTGCAGATGCCGGGCATGGACGGCTTCGAACTGGCCGAGCTGATGCGCGGTACCGAGCGCACGCGCAACATCCCGATCGTCTTCGTGTCCGCCGCCGGACGCGAGCTGAACTATGCCTTCAAGGGCTACGAGACGGGCGCGGTCGACTTCCTGTACAAGCCGCTGGATCCGGATGCCGTGCGCAGCAAGGTCAACGTGTTCGTCACGCTCGACCAGCAGCGGCGCGAAATGCGGCGCCAGATGGAGGCGATCGAGCGCAGCCGGCGCGAGCAGGAAGTCCTGCTGCGGGAACTGAATGCCACCCAGGGCGAACTGCAGCGCTCGCTGCGCATGCGCGACGAATTCATGTCGCTGGTGGCGCACGAACTACGCACGCCGCTCAACACGCTGTTCCTGGAAACG
>CAJYQM010000382.1 GCA_913777025.1 uncultured Massilia sp.
GCCACAAGGAGAGAGCATGTCCAGCAACATGAAAGTTTTGTCGCGCGTCATAAGCCAACTGGTGGCTGCCGGCGTATTCTCAAGCACGTTTGGCGCGGCGGCGATGGCACAGCAGGCCGCCGCGCCCCAAGACGGTGCGCAAGCGGACGCTGCCCAAGCCAGGGGAATCCAGCGCGTCGAAGTCACCGGTTCCTACATCCGCCGCGCCGATGCCGAAACCCCCAGCCCGGTCCAGGTGCTGAATGCGAAGGACTTGCGCAATTCCGGCTACACCTCGGTCAGCGAGGTCCTGCAGAACATCACCGCCAACGGCGCCGGCACGCTGAGCCAGAACTTCACCGGCGGCTTTGCGGCGGGCGGCAGCGGCATCTCGCTGCGCGGCCTCAACAACAATGCGACCCTGGTGCTGATCGACGGCCACCGCATGGCGTCCTATCCGCTGGCGGACGACGGCTCGCGCTCCTTCGTCGACATTTCCAACATCCCATTCGAAGCGGTCGAGCGCATCGAGATCCTGAAGGACGGCGCCTCGGCCGTCTATGGTTCGGATGCGATGGCGGGCGTGGTCAATGTGATCCTGAGGAAGAATTTCACCGGCGCCTCGCTGTCCGCCGAGAAGGGGATTGCCACCGAGGGCGGCGGCAAGACCGAGCACTTCACCGCCACCTTCGGCCGCGGCGACCTCGACGCCGATGGCCATAATGCCTATGTCAGCGTCGAGTACCGGCGCCAGGACCCGATCTATTACACCCAGCGCAAGGGCAGGGGCGTGTGGCAGGAACTGGACATGAGCCGCTTCGGCGGCAGCAACAAGGCGCTGGGCGTGATCACCCCGCAGAACACGGCGCCGCTGACCTTGTCGCCCTATCTGCTCAATCCCAACGTGACGCGCGTGGCCGGTGCCGACAACAGCGCGGCCTTTTCGATGTTCCCGGGCACTGCCTGCGGCAGCTATGCCCAACTGGCAGCCGGCGGCTGCGCCTGGGACGATCCGACCAAGCAGATCCAGCCGCGCACCGAGAACATCAACCTGCTGGCCAGCTATACGCAGAAACTGGGCGGCGACTGGCGCGCCGACTTCAAGGCCTCGATGTTCGAGAGCCGCGTCAAGCTCAACCAGGGCATCACCAACTTCCCCTCGTCCTACGGCAGCCAGCTCGAACTGATGTCGGGCGTGGCGCCGCATTACATTCCGAATTCGGCGATCCCGGCGATCCGCATCCCGGCCGGCTATCCGGGCAACCCCTTCGGCGTGGCGGCCATCGTGCGCGGACCGATTCCGGATGCGCCGGAACACTACATCACCACCGATTCGCGCGCCTACCGCCTGGCCGCGGACTTTACCGGTAGCTGGCGCGACTGGGACCTGGCGTTTTCGCTCGGCTATACCCGCAACAACCTGGAACGCAAGAACCACGGCGCCCTGAACGTGCCGGCGATGAACGCGGCCCTGAACCGCGCCAGCAGTCCCTACCTGATCCACGGCGCCAACAGCGCCGCCGACATGGCGGCCATCTACAGTACCCCGCGCTCCTTCGACACCTCCGAGCTGGACTTTGCCGAAGCCCGGGCCGGCCGTTCCCTGATGAAGCTTGGCGGCGGTGACCTGCAGGTCAGTGCCGGCCTCAGCGCCTTCCACACCAAGCTGGTGGCGCCGTCCATGCCGAATGCGGATGGCATCGTCAACGGCGCCTACGCCTTTGGTTCGGAAACCGTCAGCTCGGCCTATGCGGAATTCACCGCGCCGGTGCTCAAGAGCCTCGAGATCGACGGCGCGGTGCGCTATGACCGCTACAGCCTGGCCGGCAGTTCGACCACGCCGAAGCTGGCCTTCAAGTTCACCCCGAACCAGGTGTTTGCGCTGCGCGGCACCCTGGCCAAGGGCTTCCGCGCGCCCGGCCCGGCGGAGAACGGCAATTCGGCCAGCGCCGGCGGCGTCGGCACGAATGCCGATCCGGTGCTGTGCGCGGGCGGCTACCGGCCGGACGGGCGCTATCCGGCCGGCACCGTGGTCGGCGCCTGCAACGAATCGCTGATCGGCCTGACCACCACCAATCCCGACCTCAAGCCCGAACATTCGGTCTCGGCCACCCTGGGCCTGATCCTGGAGCCGGTGCGCGGCTGGAGCACGGCGGTCGACCTGTACCAGATCCGCGTCAGCGACCAGATCGTCGGCGGCCCGCTGTCCGGCACGCCGGTGCGCATCGCCCCGGTGCCGAGCGATTGCGCCGACGGCAGCGGCGGCACCGTGACCTGCACCCCGGCGATCGGCCGCATCGCCTATTACCCGGCGACCCCGATCAACGCCAACAGCACCCGTACCCGCGGCATCGAAATCGACACGCGCTACCGCTGGAACCTGGGCAGCTACGGCCGCCTGCGTACGGAATTCCAGTACGCGCACGCCTTCAGCTACACGATGACGATCGCGGGACAGGAATACGAACTGGCCGGCGGCCACGGCCCGGCCGGCATCGGCGCCGACACCGCCAACCCCAAGGACCGCGCGCAATTCGAGCTCGGCCTGGAGCGCGGCCCGTGGGAAGCGACCACCACCCTGCACTGGGTCAAGGGCTACGACCTGACCGACCCGACCCAGGGCCAGACCACCTGCGAGGAAGGCGCCGCGATGAACGGCGTGTTCCCGAGCGGGAACGTGCCGCAGAACTTCTGCCGCGTCGGCTCCTTCATGCAGACCGACCTGACGGTCAACTACAAGATGACCAGCCAGTGGACGCTGCACGCGTCGGTGCGCAACATGTTCAACCGCCAGCCGCCTGCCGACGTCAGCACCTACGGCAGCGGCTATCCGTACAACCTGTCGATCCATTCGGCCGGCGCGGTCGGGCGCTTCGTCAACGTGGGGGCGGTGTACCGCTTCTAAATCAGGTTTAGGTTGAGAAAAAGCCCCGCGCAGTCACGAGACTGCGCGGGGCTTTTTTTCGGGCCGCTATTTTCGCCGGCTTGTTTTGCCCGCTCAGTTGCTTAGTCGCTTAGTCGCTCAGTCGCTCAGCTGGCCGCGCACGCGCTGGATCGCCAGGCGCACCTGGTTCGGCGCGGTACCGCCGACGTGGTCGCGCGCGGCCACCGAGCCTTCCAGCGTCAGCACCGCGAACACGTCCTGTTCGATCAGCGGCGAGAATTCCCGCAGGCGCTCGAGCGGCATGTCGGACAGGTCGCAGCCGGCCACGTCGCAGGCGCGCACCGCGTGGGCGACGGCTTCGTGGGCGTCGCGGAAGGGCAGGCCCTTCTTGACCAGGTAGTCGGCCAGGTCGGTCGCGGTGGCGTAGCCCTGCAGCGCGGCGGCGCGCATGTTCTCGGCCTTGACCGTGATGCCGGACGCCATGTCGGTGAAGATGCGCAGCGTGTCCAGCACGGTGTCGACGGTGTCGAACAGCGGCTCCTTGTCTTCCTGGTTGTCCTTGTTGTAGGCCAGCGGCTGGCCTTTCATCAGGGTCAGGAGACCCATCAGGTGGCCGTAGACGCGGCCGGTCTTGCCGCGCGCCAGTTCCGGCACGTCCGGGTTCTTTTTCTGTGGCATGATCGACGAGCCGGTGCAGAAGCGGTCGGCGATGTCGATGAAGCCGACACGCGGGCTCATCCAGGTCACCAGCTCTTCCGACATGCGCGAGATGTGCATCATCAAGACCGATGCGGCTGCCGTGAACTCGATCGCGAAATCGCGATCAGACACGGCATCGAGCGAGTTGTGGGACACGTCCTCGAAACCGAGGGTTTTCGCCACCCGAAGTCGGTCGATCGGGAAGGTGGTGCCCGCCAGGGCGGCGGCACCCAGCGGCAGGCGGTTCACGCGGCGGCGCGTATCCGCCATGCGCTCGGCGTCGCGGCCGAACATTTCCACATAGGCCAGCAGGTGGTGGCCGAAGGTCACCGGCTGCGCCACCTGCAGGTGCGTGAAGCCCGGCATGATGGTGTCTGCGTGTTGCTCGGCCAGGTTGGTCAGGGCGGCGCGCAAGCCCTTCAGCAGGGCCAGCACGTCGTCGATGGCGGCACGCATGTACAGGCGGATGTCGGTGGCCACCTGGTCGTTGCGCGAACGGCCGGTGTGCAGGCGTTTGCCGGCGTCGCCGACCAGTTCGGTCAGGCGCTTTTCGATGTTCAGGTGCACGTCTTCCAGGTCGAGCAGCCACTCGAACTGGCCGGCTTCGATCTCGCCCTTGATCTGCGCCATGCCGCGCTCGATGTCGGCACGGTCCTGCTCGCTGATGATGCCTTGGGCGGCCAGCATCTCGGCGTGCGCGAGCGAGCCCTGGATGTCGAACAGGGCCAGGCGCTTGTCGAAGAAGACCGAAGCGGTGTAGCGCTTGACCAGGTCGGAAACAGGTTCGGTGAAGCGGGCCGACCAGGCTTCCGCTTTTTTGGAAAGTTGTGCAGTCATGATGAGGAGGTGACGAGTTGCCCGGATTGGATTTCCTGATTATAAACTGTGCACAGCGGGTGGCGGCCAATGATGCCGGGTGGGCGAGGCCCCGCACGATTGCGCGATTCGTCCGGGCTTCGGGGATCGGCGCTAGAATTGGTTTTTTTACCAGATTTGACAATTTGGCGCTCCATGATTTCCACCACCAATGACTCAAGCTTCCAGGTCAGCACCGACCGCACGCGGCTCGACGTGCCGATGATCTACCGTTTCCTGAGCGAGCACTCGACCTGGGCCGTCGGCATCTCGCTGACGGTGGTCGAGCGCTCGATCGACAACTCGCTGTGCTTCGGCGGCTACATCGATGGCCGCCAGGTCGCGTTCGCGCGTGTCGTCACCGACTACGCCACCACGGCGGCACTCGAGGACCTGTTTGTCATCCCCGAGTTCCGCGGCCACGGTTATGCCAAACAGCTCATCCGCATTGTGATCGAGCATCCGAGCCTGCAAGGCTTGCGCCGCTTCACCGTCAACACCACCGATGCGCACAGCCTGTTCGAGCGCTTCGGCTTCAAACCCTCGCGTCCGGAAACCTGCATGGAACGTTTCCAGCCCAAACTCTACGTATCCTGAATCTCCCGGTTGGGGCAAGCCGCCGTGGGTAATCCACCACGCGGCGGCTTGTCCAGCGGTTGTGTCAAGACGGCGCCAGTCCTCTACAATTACGCTAACGCTGGTTTGTTGGTCGCCGCCGCATCAACCGTTGGGAAGGAAGTCCATGTTCCGCTCCGCCGTTCGCCTCGCCGGCGCGCGCATCCTGCGCGTGCTCTCCCTGCTGCTGTCCCCGCTGCTGTTCCCGCTACTGTTCCTCCTGATGTGCATCGCCGCGCCGCCCGCGCTGGCCGCGCCGGCTGCCGATGCGCCCCTCCCGCCCAAGGGCACCCTGGTCATCATCGGCGGCAACCTGCGGCCGAGCAACGGGGCGGTCTGGGAGCGCATCGTCCAGCTGGCGGGCGGCAAGGGCGCGCGCATCGCCGTGTTCGCGTCGGCGTCGGGTTACCCTGAGCGCTCGGGCAAGAGCCTGGTCGACCTGTTCAACAAATATGGCGCGCGCGCCTTCTTCGTGCCGGTGGCGGTCAAGCTGGCCGGCAGCAATTACCAGGCCGCCGCCGACGACCCCCAGCTGGCGCAGGCGGTACGCACGGCCAACGGCGCCTTCTTCGCCGGCGGCGACCAGAGCCGCATCACGATGGCGCTGAAGCACGAGAACGGCAGCAATACCCGGGTGCTCGACGCCTTGTGGGACATGTACCGCGGCGGTGGCGTGATCGCCGGCTCGAGTGCCGGCGCGGCCATCATGAGCAGCACGATGTTCGGCCGCCCGCGCACGGTGCTGGCCACGCTCAAGCTGGGCGTGGCCGAAGGCCAGGAAATCACCGATGGCCTCGGCTTCATCGGCAACGACGTCTTCGTCGACCAGCACCTGCTGGTGCGCGGCCGCTTCGCGCGCATGCTGCCGGCCATGCTGGCCAAGGGCTACAAGCTGGGCCTCGGTATCGACGAGGACTCCGCGATGGTGATCCTGCCCAACCGCGACGTCGAGGTGATCGGCTACAAGGGCGCGCTGGTGCTCGACCTGGCCGAGGCCAGCGTGCACGAGGGCGCCTTCAATGTCAGCAACGTGCGCGTCAGCTACCTCGACAATGGCGACCGCTTCAACATCGCCAGCCACACCTTCACGCCGTCCGAAGACAAGGCCGACGGCAAGATCGATCCGTCGCGGCCTTATTACCGCGAGCCGCTGTTCAGTGCCGACATCCTGGGCAACACCACGGTGGTCGACCTGATGAGCAAGCTGATCGACAGCGACCAGCCGGAAGCCATCGGCATCACCCTCGGCAGCCCGACCGGCGTGCAGCCCGACCTCGGCTTCGAGTTCCGCTTCACCCGCGCCAGCGACAGCGTCGGCTACCAGTCGGCCACCACCGAGGCGTATTCGATCTATAACGTGCGGCTGGACATCCGGCCGATCCTGATCCGCCGGCCGCTGTACCAATATAAATAGGCTGAAACAGGCTGCCCTCAGGCCGCCGCCGTGCGCCGCTTGCGGTAGCGCGCCGGCGGCGCCAGGCCATGGGCGCGGAAATGGCGCCGCAGCGAGGCTTCCGAACCGAATCCGGCCAGGTCGGCGACCGTCTCCAGGCCCAGCGCCTGCCGGGTTTCCAGCAACTGCCTGGCCAGCGCCACGCGCTCCCGCACCAGCCAGCCCAGCGGCGCCAGGCCGGTGCCGTCCTTGAAGCGGCGCTGGAAGGTACGGGTGCCCATGCCCGCCTGCGCCGCCATCGAGGCCACGCTGTGCTCGAGCCGGATGTTTTCGCGCACCCAGTCCATCAGGCGCGCGATCGCATTCTCGTCCGCGGCCGGCAACGGGCGCGCGACCCACTGGGCCTGGTCGCCGTCGCGGTGCGCCGGGATCACCAGGCGCTGCGCCACCCGGTTGGCGATGGCACTGCCGAAATCGCTGCGCACCAGGTGCAGCAGCATGTCCAGGCCGGCGGCGGAGCCGGCCGAGGTCACGATGCGCTCGTCGTCGACGTACAGCGCGTTCCGGTCGATCGCGATCGAAGGAAAGGCCGCATGCAGGGCATCCAGGTAGCGCCAGTGGGTGGTGGCCCTGCGGCCGTCCAGCAATCCCGCGTGGGCCAGCACGAAGGCGCCGGAGCAGATCGAGCAGATGCGCGCGCCGCGGCGCCAGGCGGCGTTCAGCGCGTCGAGCAGGGCGGGCGGCGGCACCTCTTTGACGTCGCGCCAGCCCGGCATCACGATCGTATCGGCTTGCGCCAGCATCTCGAGCCCGTGCGGCACGTGGACGCGCAAGCCGCCCATCGCCCGCAGCGGGCCGGGCTCGACGGCGCAGACCGCATGGCTGTACCAGCGCACGCCCAGTTCGGGACGCTCGAGGGCGAACAGTTCGATGGCGCAGCCGAACTCGAAGGTGCACAGGCCGTCGTAGGCCACGATGGCGACATGGTGGGACATGGCAGGATCTTATCAATTTCTGTCGCGCCGGGTACTGCCGGGCCGGCGGCGGCTTTGCCACACTGAAGGCTCTTTCATCAAGGAGGACTTCATGGCTTCATCGGTATCCGCCGTTCCCGCGGCATCGAGCGACCGCGCCGCCGCCCACTTCGGCGCGGCCTTCGAATTTGAAACGGATTGCAGGGACGTGCACGAGGCCGTCGCGACGGGCCGGCAGGACTTCGTACTGTTCGACGCGCGCAGCCACGATTTGTACGCACGTGGCCACGTGCCCGGCGCGATCAGCATGCCGCACGGGAAGATCGTCGCCTCGACCTTGCGTGACTACCCGCCGGACACGCTCTTCGTCGTCTACTGCGCCGGCCCGCACTGCAACGGGGCGCACCGCGCCGCCCTGCGCCTGGCTCGGCTGGGACGCCCGGTCAAGCTGATGACGGGCGGCGTGACTGGCTGGCTCGATGAAGGGCTGGCGCTGGTGCCGGCGCGCACGCCCGAGCCCGTGGCAACGGTGTCGTCTGCATGACGGGCTCAGCTTCTCCAGGAAGCCGTACTGGGTGGCGAGCATCGGCGGATCGGATCGTGGCCGGTGCGCGGCACCATCGCTTCGACATCGGGCGGCGGCTTGCGCGAGGGCAAGCACATGAAGCGCAGCCAGCCACAGGGCGAGCAGGACGGGAAATAAGGCGGCAGTACGGCATGCGGTCCTCCAGGACAAGGTATTCGATTTTTGCCGAGAAACCGGATGCAGTCGCCCTGCATACAATGACAGGTGCATCCAGTCAGGATTGCAGGGTTTACAATGCACAGCTACTCAGCCGCAAGGAATTGCCATGCCCCGCCCGAACCGCCTGCTGTCGACCCTGTTCGCAGTCGCCTGCGGCACCGCCGCCCACGCCGGTGCCGCGCCGGCGCAACCGCCCGCCACCGTCCGCCTCGACTACATCCACAGCGGCAATGCCCTCGGCGAGCAGTACGCCATCGAACGCGTGCTGATCGAGCCGCTGCCCTGGCCGGGCGACCTGAACCAGCCCTTCGATGACACCAACCGCGGCAACAACCGTATGGAAGTCGTCGACGCCAAGACCGGCGACCTGTTGTACTCGCGCGATTTCTCGACCATCTTCGCCGAGTGGAAGAGCACGGAAGAGGCGAACAGGATCAGCCGGGGCTTCCACGAATCGGTCAGGTTCCCGAAACCGGACCGTCCGGTGCGCGTGCGCATCCTCAAACGCGACGAGCGCAACCAGTTTTCGGTGGCCTGGAGCGTCGACGTCGATACCGACGGCCAGGACGTGGTGCGCAAGCAGGCACCGGCGCTGGCGCAGCCGATCCCGGTCAAGGTCAGCGGACCGTCGCCGCGCAAGGTCGACCTCTTGATCCTGGGCGACGGTTATACCCAGGCCGACATGAAGAAATTCGAGGCGGACGCGCGCCGCCTGTCGGCCCACTTGTTCGAGGTGTCGCCGTTCAAGGAACGCGCCGGCGATTTCAACGTCTGGGCGATGGCGGTGCCGACCCGGGAATCGGGCGTCTCGCGGCCGTCGACCGGCGTTCATCACGCGTCCGCGCTCGGCACGCGCTACGACATCTTCGGCAGCGAGCGCTACGTACTGACCCTTGACAATCGCGCGCTGCGCGACATCGCCCAGTACGCGCCCTACGAATTCATCGAGATCCTGGTCAACAACGACACCTATGGCGGTGGCGGCATCTTCGGCCAGTTCAGCACGGCCGCGGCCGGCAACGACTGGGCCAATTACCTGTTCGTACACGAATTCGGGCATCACTTCGCCGGCCTGGCCGACGAGTACTACACCTCCCCGGTCGCCTACCAGTCCAGCGCTGCGCGCATGGAGCCGTGGGAACCGAACGTGACGGCGCTGCGCGACCCGGGCAACGTGAAATGGAAGCGGCACGTCCCGGCCGGCACGCCGCTGCCCACGCCCTGGCCGAAGGCCGAGTACGAGGCGTACTCGCGTGATTACCAGAAGCGGCGTGCGGCCCTGCGCGCGGCCAACCGGCCCGAGTCCGAGATGAATGCGCTGTTCCGGGAAGACCTGGCACACACGCGCGAACTGTTCGCCACGGCGCCCCACCGTAACGCCATCGGCGCCTTCGAGGGTGCGAATTACGAAGCCAGCGGCTATTACCGGCCGGCCATGCAGTGCATCATGTTCGACCGCAGCGAACAATTCTGTCCGGTTTGCCGAGACGGTATCAGCGAGATCATCGACCTGTACGCGCCTCCAGCTAAATAAATATCTTTCAGGCAACGCGCTGATGGGTGCGCTGCCGAACAGATAGGGGGCGCCCGGCCTCCTATGCTCGTTTCATACCTAGAACGACGTCCCGGCAACTTGCCGGAACACCGCCCACCTTGACTATGAAACGGGACTCATCATGAACAAACTCATCGCCACCCTCGTCTGCGGCCTGCTCGCCGCGTCGGCCCAAGCCCAGACCCAGCAGGTCAAACCCCAGCACGAATCGCAGCGCCAGTCGAGCGCCAACTCGGCCCCGATCGGCCAGGCCGTCAGCGGCCACAATTCCACCGCCGCCGGCGTCTCGGGCACCGGCCTGCGCACCGACGGCACCGCAAACACGGGCTCGGCGCATGCTGGCGCCGGCATGCAGGCCGCGGGCGTGAACAATGCCGGCCAGGTGACCAGCAAGAGCACCTCGGTGATCGGCGTCGCGCCCGGCAAGTCGGACAACGTCAACGCCCAGGCCACCAACACCACGGCGCCGAACACCACCGCGGCCGATGCCAAGGCCACCGGCGGCCGTGGCAAGGCCGGCACCAAGGCCGAGAAGGAAATCCGCAAGTCGAACACGACCAAGGTCGTGGAACCCGTCGGCTCGCGCCTGAAGACCGAGAATTCGGTGGAAGAGGGCGTCGAAAAACGCAGCAAGGCGAAGGAAAAATCGGACCGTAAATCGGCGGAACGCGCAGCCGGCGGCACCGGCGAAAACCGCTGAACGGCTGAGCTGTAAAGATTTGTCACAACTTTAACATTTTCCCTTGGGGCTACGTGCGCTGACGAACAGAGCGGATGTGGCCCCAAGTCTATTCTGGAAGCGTGGTAAGACAAAAACAAAAGGCGCCCGCGCCGCCCCATCATAACGATAGACAAAGGAGTATCACCATGAACAAACTCATCGCTACCCTGATCGCCGGCCTGTTCGCCACTTCCGCATTCGCCCAGGTCCAGGCCCAGCACGCCGGCTCGACCGGTTCCCCGATGACCACCTCGAGCCCGTCGACCGGCGCTTCGGGCATGAGCGGCTCGACCGGCAACTCGGATGCCGACAAGGACGTCGCCAAGGCCGACCAGAAGGAAGCCAAGGAAATGGCGAAGCAGAACGAGAAGATCAACAAGGCCGCCGACAAGGCCTCCGAGAAGAAGGCCAAGGCCCAGGCCAAGGCTGACAAGAAGATCGCCGATGCGCAGGAAAAGGTCGCCAAGGCCGATCCGGAAGACCAGGCCAAGGCTTCGGCCAAGGCAGAGAAGAAGATCGCCGACGCCAACTACGACGCCCAGAAGACCATGATCAAGGCTGACGAAAAAGCCCAGAAGAAGATCGTGGACGCCAACGCCGACAAGGCCAAGGCACATGCCAAGGGCAACGAGAAGCGTGCCGAAGCCGTGGCTGAAGCGCACAAGGACGCTGCCAAATAATTCAGCAGCATCTGCAAACAAAAAACGGACCCGCGGGTCCGTTTTTTTGTTTTGGCTCTACGTAGGGTGGACGGCTTGCCGTCCACGCGGTGATACGTATCGGCCGCTCCGTCGAAAATGTGATCCGCAGGATGTCAAACGTTCGTTGAACGCGTGGACGGCGAAGCCGTCCACCCTACTACAGGTCTTATTGACCTCAGCCGTCGATCTGGCGCATCGCCAAATCCTTCGCCTTCAGCTTGGCACTCAGCGGCTTGCCCTTCTTGGCACGCTTGCCGTAGTGCGGTTCCAGGCCGACGCCGAACAGTTCCACGGTGCGCGGCTTGTCGCCGGCCCAGGTGCCGATCACGTTCACGCCGCGCGGGCTGATCGGCTGGGCGGCCAGCAGGGTTTCCTTCGGCTCCAGTTCCATCAGCGTCACGCCGCGGCCGCCGTTGGTCAGCGTCTTCATCTCGTCGATGCCGAACACCAGCACGCGGCCCTTCTCGGACAGGCAGGCGATCGCGCCGGCGCTGTCCGCCACCACGCGCGGCGGCAGCGGCACGGCGCCGTCGTCCAGCGTGATGAAGGACTTGCCGCCCTTCAGGCGCGTGACCATGTCGCCGGCCTTGGCGATGAAGCCGAAGCCGGTGGACGACGCCAGCAGCAGGCGCGTGTCGGCGTTGCCGGCGAAGTAGTACAGGATGCGTCCGCCGCCCGACAAATCGACCAGCGTGGTGATCGGCACGCCGTCGCCGCGCGCCCCCGGCAGCGCCGCCACCGGCACCGAATACGCCTTGCCGTTGTCGCCGATGCAGAGCAAGGTGTCGACGGTGCGGCATTCGAAGGCGTAGCCCAGCGAATCGCCGGCCTTGAAGGTGAACTGGGCCGTATCGTGGCCGATGCCGGTGCGCGCGCGCACCCAGCCCTTCTCGGAGACGATCACGGTGACCGGCTCGTCGACGATCTTCTGCTCGGCCACGGCCTTCTGCGCCTCTTCGATCAGGGTGCGCCGGTCGTCGCCGTACTGCTTGGCGTCCGACTCGATCTCGCGGATGATCAGGCGCTTCATGCTGGACGGGTTGTTCAGGATGTCTTCCAGCTTTTCCTTTTCGCCGCGCAGTTCGGCCAGCTCCTGCTGGATCTTGATCGCTTCCAGGCGCGCCAGCTGGCGCAGGCGGATCTCGAGGATGTCCTCGGCCTGGCGCTCGGACAGGCGGAAGCGCTCGATCAGCGCCGCCTTCGGGTCGTCCGAATTGCGGATGATGGCGATGACTTCGTCGATGTTCAGCAGGACGGTCTCGCGGCCTTCCAGGATGTGGATGCGGTCGTTGACCTTGCCCAGCCTGAATTCGGTACGGCGGCGCACGGTCACGAAGCGGTACTCGATCCATTCCTGCAGGATTTCCGACAGGCCCTTCTGGCGCGGACGGCCGTCGCCGCCGATCATCACCAGGTTGATCGGGGCCGAGCTTTCCAGCGAAGTATGCGCCAGCAGCATCAGCATGAATTCGGTCTGGTCGAGGTTCTTCGACTTCGGTTCGAACACCAGGCGCACCGGCGCTTCGCGGCCGGATTCGTCGCGGACGGTGTCGAGCGCGCCGAGGATGGTCTGCTTCAGCGCCAGCTGCTCGGGCAGCAGGGTTTTCTTGCCGACCTTGACCTTCGGGTTGGTGATTTCCTCGATCTCTTCCAGCACGCGCTGGGCGGACACGCCCGGCGGCAGTTCGGTGACCACGGCCTGCCACTGGCCGCGCGCCAGTTCCTCGATCTTCCAACGCGCGCGCACCTTCATCGAGCCGCGGCCCGAGGCATACATGTCGGCGATGTTCGAGGCCGGGGTGATGATCTGGGCGCCGCCCGGGTAGTCCGGACCGGTGATGATGGTCATCAGCTCGGCGTGGGTGATCTTCGGGTTGCGGATCATCGCCACCGCGGCCGCCGCCACTTCGCGCAGGTTGTGCGACGGGACTTCGGTGGCCATGCCGACCGCGATGCCCGAGGCGCCATTCAGCAGCAGCATCGGCAGGCGCGCCGGCAGCGTGCGCGGCTCGTCGGTCGAGCCGTCGTAGTTCGGCTGGAAGTCGACGGTGCCCATGTCGATTTCATCGAGCAGCAGGCGCGAGACCGGCGTCAGGCGCGCCTCCGTGTAACGCATCGCCGCGGCGCCGTCGCCATCGCGCGAGCCGAAGTTGCCCTGGCCGTCGATCAGCGGGTAGCGCAGCGAGAAGTCCTGGGCCATGCGCACCAGCGCGTCGTAGACCGACTGGTCGCCGTGCGGGTGGAGTTTACCGAGCACGTCGCCGACCACGGTGGCGGACTTGCGCGGCTTGGCGGTCGGGCCCAGGCCCAGTTCGTTCATCGAGTACAGGATGCGGCGCTGCACCGGCTTCTGGCCGTCGGACACGTCCGGCAGCGCGCGGCCTTTCACGACCGAGACCGCGTAGTCCAGGTAGGCGCGCTCGGCGAAGGTGGAGAGGGTGAGCGTTTCGGCGTCGTTGCCGTCACCGCCGGAGGGCGGATTTTGTTGTTCGAAGAGGTTTGCTTGCGTCATGGTGTTTTGTTCGTGTTCTGTCAGGCGTGATATACGGGCACGTCAGATCAGATATCCGCCTCCGTCTCGTTACCGTGCTCTTCCAACCATGCACGGCGGGCAGCCGCTTCGCCTTTGCCCATCAGCATGTTGAAGCGCGCCGACGATTCGGCCAGGCCGTAGTCGCCGAAGGCCACCGGCAGCAGGCGGCGGGTGTCCGGGTTCATCGTGGTTTCCCACAGCTGCTCGGCATTCATCTCGCCCAGGCCCTTGAAGCGCGAGATGCTCCACACGCCTTCCTTCAAACCTTCTTTTTTCAGCTTGTCCTCGATCGCCAGCAGCTCGCCTTCGTCCAGCGCGTACAGCTTCTGGATCGGCTTCTTGCCGCGTGCCGGAACATCGACGCGGAACAGCGGCGGACGCGCCACGCACACGTGGCCATTCTTGAACAGGGCAGGGAAGTGCTTGAAGAACAGCGTCAAGAGCAGGACCTGGATGTGCGAGCCGTCCACGTCCGCATCGGACAGGATGCAGACCTTGCCGTAACGCAGGCCGGACAGGTCCGGATTGTCGTCGTGGCCGTGCGGGTCGACGCCGATCGCCACGGCGATGTCGTGGATCTCGTTGTTGGCGAACAGACGGTCGCGGTCGGTTTCCCAGGTGTTCAGCACCTTGCCGCGCAGCGGCAGGATGGCCTGGAATTCCTTGTCGCGGCCCATCTTGGCGGAGCCGCCCGCCGAGTCGCCCTCGACCAGGAACAGTTCGTTGCGGGTGATGTCGGTCGATTCGCAATCGGTGAGCTTGCCCGGCAGGACGGCCACGCCCGAGGACTTCTTCTTCTCGACCTTCTGCAGCGAACGCAGGCGGGATTGCGCCTGCTTGATGACGAGTTCGGCCAGCTTGCGCCCGTATTCGACGTGCTGGTTCAGCCACAGTTCCAGCGGCGGGCGGGTGAAGGTCGAGACGAGCTTGACGGCGTCGCGCGAGTTCAGGCGCTCCTTGGTCTGGCCCTGGAACTGCGGGTCCAGCACTTTTGCCGACAACACGAACGAGACGCGCGCGAACACGTCTTCCGGTAGCAGTTTCACCCCTTTCGGCAGCAGCGAGTGCATCTCGACGAAGCTCTTCACGGCGCCGAACAGGCCGTCGCGCAGGCCGGATTCGTGGGTGCCGCCGCTGACGGTCGGGATCAGGTTGACGTAGGATTCGCGCACCACGGCGCCTTCCTCGGTCCAGGCCACGACCCAGGCCGCGCCTTCGCCTTCGGCGAAACCTTCATCCCCTGGCGCGGCGTATTGCGCGCCTTCGAACAGCGGAATCACGGTCTGGCCCTGGCCCACGGTCTGGGCCAGCGCTTCAAGCAGGTAGCCGCGCAGGCCTTCGTCATAGCGCCAGGTCTGGACGTCGCCGGTCTTGCCGTTGGTGAGGGTGACGGTGACGCCCGGCAGCAGCACGGCTTTCGAGCGCAGCAGGCGCTGCAGCTCGGCCATCGGGATGTTCGGGGAGTCGAAGTACTTGCCGTCAGGCCAGGCGGTGACGCGGGTGCCGTTCTTCTTGCCGCCGCGCTCGGGCGGGGCCGAGCTCAGGGGCTCGACCACGTCGCCGTGTTCGAAGGCCAGGTGGTGCATGCCGTTGCCCTGCTCGTCCTTGCGCCAGACGGTGATTTCCAGGCGCTTGGACAGCGCGTTGGTCACCGACACGCCGACGCCGTGCAGGCCGCCCGAGAACGCGTAGGCGCCGCCCGAGCCCTTGTCGAACTTGCCGCCGGCGTGCAGGCGGGTGAACACGATCTCGACCGTGGACACGCCTTCTTCCGGGTGCAGGCCGACCGGGATGCCGCGGCCGTCGTCCTCGACGGTGATCGAGCCATCCGCGTTCATCGTCACGGCGATGTTCTTGCAGTGGCCACCCAGCGCCTCGTCCGAGGCGTTGTCGATGACTTCCTGGATGATATGCAGCGGATTCTCGGTGCGCGTGTACATGCCCGGACGCTGCTTGACGGGCTCCAGTCCTTTCAGGACGCGGATGGATGATTCGCTGTAGTCGGGTGCGTTTTTCTTGGTGGCCATGCTGGATCTTGTGTAATCGAATGCCTGCGCATTCTATCTTGTCACGCGGAAATAAAGACTTCAATCAACCGCAAAGTGCAGCAGTTTGGGTCGGAACGCGCGATTTGGAAAGAGGGACAAGCGAACTACTGTATATGGATACAGTATTCTTGCCTGTTAAAGGCAACATTGCAAGGTCAAAGTGGCAACGGCTGTGCTTTACTCATGTCAATACGACATTTTTTACGATTCCGAATCGTGCGCGGCCGTGACGGGACTATATTGGAATCATGGCAGAGGACAATGACAAGCGCGACACTGCCGGCCCGCCAGCAGACGGTTCCCCACCCGGACCGCCGCGCGTGCCGGATCGGCGCGCCACGGGAGGTGCATCGCGCTACCTCCGCTCGGGCGACACGCCGCTGAACCTGGCCGGACGCGTGCTGCGTTCGCGCTGGCGCGCCTTTGCCGACCGCTTCAACCGCGACTTCATGCGCCGCACGCTGCGCATCGGCGTCTCCGCGCGCATCTACCATCCGGAAGCCGGCGCCACCGGCCTGCGCAGCAAGAACCTGCAATACCTGGAAGAGTCGATCGCGCAATGGGTCATGTCGCGCGACGTGCTGGTGTTCATGGTGCCGACCGTGAACACGAACGGCCTGCTGCATCCCAGCAACATCACACTGCGCCACTATGCGCGCCACCTGGACGGCCTGGTGCTGCAGGGCGGGGCCGACGTCTCGCCGATGACGTATTCGGAATCCCCGACCCGTCCCGAGTGGAGCGGCGACCGCGCGCGCGACGTCTACGAACTCGAGTTGCTGCACGAATTCGTCGAGGCCGGCAAGCCGGTACTGGGCATCTGCCGCGGCTGCCAGCTGATCAACGTGGCCTTCGGCGGCACGCTGTACCAGGACGTGGCGACCAACATCCCGGGCGCCCAGCCCCACGTGCACGACATCTACGACGCGCACCGCCACGACATCGTGTTCCCCAACGGTTCGTCCTTGAAGAAGATCTTTCCCAAGCGGGAGCGGGCGGTGGTCAATTCGATCCACCACCAGGCCGTCAAGGACCTGGGCCGCGACATCCACGTCGAGGCCATGTCCGACCCGGACGGCGTGGTCGAGGCGATCCGCTACCAGCGCGCGCCCTTCGTGATGGGCTTGCAGTGGCATCCGGAATTCCACCGGGCCGGCGGCGGCGAGCTGCTCGATTGCACGCCGGTGCTGGACGAGTTCCTGCGGGCGGCGCGCGAGACGCGGCTCTAGGAAGAATTTACTTGCCATCCTTCTCGCTGCCCACCATAATATAAATGAGAATCATTCTCAATTATGGGGGTGAGTGATTCCACTTACCGAGGAGACTATATGGACGACGATTTCCTGGACGATGTTCCTGTATCCGGCGAACCGAGCATCCGCCATGCCTTGCTGGTCGCGGCCTTGCTGCACCTGATGTCGCAATACACGATGAAGAGTGCAGGCTGCGGCCCGTCCGCCGGCACGGCGCGCGATCCGGCCGGCGACGATGGGCCCTGCGTCAAGCTGGCGGCCGTCATCGAACGCCACCTGGACGCTCTGGCACGCCTGCCGGACGCCGAACCGGTGCTGCGCGCGACCTGCGAGCAGTTGCGCACCAAATGGGCAGACCTGGTCGACAGCCGTTTGCCGGTGCCGCGCAAGCAGCCCTTCCTGGCCCGCATCCTCGGGTCGCGCAAGGTGCAGGTGCTGCCCGTCGCCGGCTAGTTCAGACCGGCCGCCGCTCGCCGCGGAAACGCTGGATCGCCGCATTCACCATGCCTTCCGCGCTGCCCTGGCGCTGGTACTGCTCGCGCAGGAAGGCGGCATCGCTGCCCTCGGTCACCGCCGCCGCCAGGTGCACCAGTGCCTCCACGCTGCCCAGTGCCTGGGCATGCGGTTGCAGCAGGTCGATCGTGGCCAGGATGTCCTCGCGCAGCGGCAGCTGTTCGTAGGTTTGCGGATGCGTGATCACGCCGTCCATGCCGAAGCGGGCGGCCTGGAAGCGGTTGTAGTTGTAGACCAGGTAGTCGTCTTCGGCCGGGGGCGCATCCCTGCGCTCGAGCAGGTGGCGGCAGATCGCCTGCAGGTAGGCGGCCAGCGCCGCCGCGCGTTCCACGCTCAGGGGCGTGTCGCACACGCGCAGTTCGATCGTGCCGTATTCCGGCTTGGGACGCAGGTCCCAGTAAAAGTCCTTCATGCTCTTGATGATGCCGGTGCGCTCCATCTTGGCGAAATAATCGCGCGCGAACTGGTCCCAGTGGAGGACGAAGGGCGCGCGTCCGCTCAGCGGGAAGGCGGTGACGGAATTCAGGCGCGCCGAATCGAAGCCGGAATCGAAACCCTGGACGAAGGGGGAAGAGGCGGACAGCGCGATGAAGTGCGGGATGTAGCGGCCCAGCGCATGCAGCAGGTAGAGCGCGTCGTCGCCGTTCGGACAGCCGATGTGCACGTGCTGGCCGAACACCGTGAACTGCTTGGCCAGGTAGCCATACAGCGCCGACAGTTCCTGGTAGCGCGGCTTGGACGAGATGCGCTGCTCCGACCAGTGCTGGAACGGGTGCGTGCCGCCGCCGGCGATGCCGACGTTGAGCAGGTCGCCGGCCGCGACCAGGGTATCGCGGATGGCGAGCAGCTCGGCCAGCAACTCGCGGTAGCGCGAGTGCACGCTCGAGTTAATCTCGATCATGCTCTCGGTGATCTCGGGCACGACGTTGCCGGGGAAGGGCTTGCGCTTCAACAGCTCCAGCACGTCGACGCTGGCCGGGGTCAGGTCGAGGTCGGACAGGCTGACCAGCTGCAGTTCGAGTTCGAAGCCGAAGGTCAGCGCGTCGGAGGCGGCAAAGGCTTCAAGCGGCATGCGATGTCTCCGGTGCTTCGCGCGCCCATACCAGGGCGCGCTGCAGGATGATGGGGCCGAACACTTCGAGCAGCATCGTCACCGCCGCCACCGAACGCAATTCCTCGACCACCTGCACGCCGGCGTGGCGCGCGTGCTCGATCAACAGGATCACGAACACCGACAGCGGCGCCAGCGCCACGCCGGTCAGCATGCCCTTGCGCCAGGAGATGCCGGACAGGTGGGCGAACGCGGTGACGCCCGCGGTCTTGGCCAGCAGGCGCACCAGCACCAGCAGCACCGCCATGCCGCCGCCGGCCAGCACCTTCTGCCAGTCCAGCGTGGAGGCGGCGAACACGAACAGCACCACCGTCAGCAATTCGCCGAGCGCACCGAAATTGCGCTGGGCCTGGCTGAAGGCGACGCGGCGGTGGCGCGCCATCAGGCCAAAGGCCAGCGCCGCGACCACCGGGGACAGGCCGAGCGCATAAGTGATCGACACCAGCAGGATCACGGCCAGCGCGAAGGCCACGGTCGCATCCTGGGCCAGCTTGCCCAGCATGCGCAGCAGGGCCGGCACCACGACGCCGAACACCGCGCCGGAAAACGCCGAGATGGCCAGCACCACGAGGCTGTTCCACAGGGCGTCGCCGACGTCCTCCGAGGTGCGGAAGATCCACAGGCCGACGGTGGCGTTGAAGGCGAACACCGCCAGCACGCAGTTCAGCGCGCACAGGTGCAGCGCGCGTTCCGTCACCTGGCCGGAACTCTTCTGCTCATTGATGACGCGGACCACGGTCGCCGGCGAGGTCGCCATCGACAGCGAGGCCAGCATCAGCGCGCTGAGCGGCGGCGTGCCGAAGGCGGCGGCGACCAGGTAGACGGCGACGAAGGTCAGTCCCGCTTCCAGCAGGCTGGCCGCGCCGATCCACGGGTTGGTGTGCAGCCAGCGCAGGTTGATGCGGTAACCGAGTTCGAACAGGATCAGGCCGAAGGCGACGTCGGCCAGCAGCAGCACGGTGCCGGCGCCGGGCGGCGGCAGCACCTGCAGTTGCGGCGCCGCGAGCAGGAAGCCGACCAGTCCATAGAAACTGATGCGCGGCAGGCCAGTCCAGCGCTGGCCGAATTCGCCGGCCAGCCAGGCCAGCGTGATCGCGAAGGGCCACGCGAGATTGTTCAGGATGGCCAGCAGGTCAGGCATGCATTCTCCGGATGTTTTGTCAAAAAAGCATGTTTCATAAGCCGATTCTACAAGACGTTCTCGCGCGCACGATTGGGTGTAGGAAGAGTGGAAGGAAAGCGCAGCGGGGCGGATAGAATGGCCGGCATGAGCCGACCTCGACCTGTTTCGCCACCGCCGCCAGCCTCGCCTCCGGCGCGTGCGCCCATCCGTCTCAGCGCCCAGGTGCTGACCTGCCTCGTGTTCTGCGCGATCGCCGCACCGATCGTCTGGTTCACGCAGGCGGTGCCGCTTGCGGTGTTCACGCGGCCGGCGGCGCCGATGTGGCAGCTCGTGATCGGCCAGGGACTGGCGCTGGTGGCGGCCATCGCCTCGTACGCGGTGTACCGGATGACGGCGCGCTCGGCATCGACCGCGCGCACCATCGAGACCTATGCGCGCCTGGATTTGCGCGGCCTGAATCCGCTGTGGATGGCGCTGGCCGCCGCGGTGGGGGAAGAGATGCTGTTCCGGGCGGCGCTGCAGCCGCTGCTGGGCGTGTGGCTCACCTCGGTCCTGTTCCTGGCGACCCACGTGCCGGTGTACCGTTTCCGCCAGCTGGACAAGGCCACGCTGGCGCAGGCGGCCGGCGTGTTCGGCGTCAGCGTGGCGCTGGGTTTCATCTGCCAGTACGTGGGATTGATCGCGGCGATGCTGGTGCACCTGTGGATCGATATCGTGGGGTTGCTCGTTGTCAGGGCAGCGCTGTTGGCACGCGAATGATGGTTGAACGCGTGGACAGCGGAGCTGACTCGCCGTCCGCGTCCACCCTACCAGCGCCGCTGACTATTTACTTAGCAAGCGCATTGCGCGTTCCAACCCATCCATCGTGATCGGGAACATGCGGTTGTTCATGATCTGGCGGATGATCGCGATCGATTGCCGGTACGGCCACAGGTTCTCCGGCTCGGGATTGAGCCAGGCGAACTTGGGAAAGGCGTTGATGAAGCGCGCCAGCCATTCGGCGCCCGCTTCCTCGTTGCTGTACTCGACCGAGCCACCCGGCGCCAGGATCTCGTAGGGGCTCATGGTGGCGTCACCCACGAAGATCAGGCGCGTGTCGGGCGGGTACTTGCGCAGCACGTCCCAGGTCGGAAAGCGCTCGGCGTGGCGGCGGCGGTTCTGCTTCCACAGGTAGTCGTAGACGCAATTGTGGAAGTAGAAGAACTCCATGTGCTTGAACTCGGCCTGGGCCGCCGAGAACAGTTCCTCGGTGCGCTCGATGTGGTCGTCCATGGTGCCGCCCACGTCCAGCAGCATCAGCACCTTGATGCGGTTCTTGCGCTCGGGCTGCATCTTGATGTCGAGCCAGCCGGCGTTGTTGGCGGTCGAGCGGATGGTGTCGTCCAGCGCCAACTCCTCGGCCGCGCCCTGGCGCGCGAAGCGGCGCAGGCGGCGCAGCGCCACTTTCAGGTTGCGCGTGCCGAGTTCACGTTCGCCATCGTAGTCGCGGTAGGAACGCTGGTCCCAGACTTTGACGGCCGTACGATTCCCGCCCTTGCCGCCAATGCGGATGCCTTCCGGATTGGTGCCGCCATTGCCGAACGGGGAGGTGCCGCCGGTGCCGATCCACTTGCTGCCGCCTTCGTGGCGCTCCTTCTGCTCCTTCAGCAGTTCCTGCAGGCGCGCCATGAGCTTGTCGTAGCCGAGTTTCTGCAGCTCGGCCTTCTGCTCGGGCGTCAGCTCGCGTTCCAGGCGTTTCATCAACCAGTCGAGGGGGATGTCGGCTTTGCTGTCGAATACCGTGTCGACGCCCTTGAAATAGGCGCCGAACGCGCGGTCGAACTTGTCGAAATGGGCTTCGTCCTTCACCAGCGTCAGGCGCGCCAGGTAATAGAACTCGTCGAGCGAGGGCGCGATCAGCTGCTTGTCCAGCGCTTCGAGCAGCGTCAGGAATTCCTTGATACTGACCGGTACCTTGGCATCGCGCAGGGTGAAGAAGAAGTCGATCAGCATGGTCTCACTCCTGCGCGTTGCGCTCCAGGCGGTGGTGCAGGTGCGACTTGATCTCGTGCCACTCGCCGCGCAGGATGCTGTACATGACGGTGTCGCGCGCGGTGCCGTCGCGGCGCAGGGCATGGTGGCGGATGACGCCATCCTTTTTCGCGCCGAGGCGTTCGATCGCCGCCTGCGAGGCATGATTGAAGTTATCGGTGCGCAGGCCGACCACCTGGCAACCCAGCTTGTCGAAGGCGTGCGACAGCAGGAGCAGCTTGCAGCTGGTGTTGACGTGGCTGCGCTGGCGGCTCTTCGCATACCAGGTGTAGCCGATCTCGACGCGGTCGATGGCGGGCACGATGTCGTGGTAGCTGGTGGTGCCGAGGACGGTATCGGTCGACGCGTCGATCACCGCGAAGGCCAGGCGATTGTCGGTCTCGAGCGCGGTGCGGATATAGCGTTCGGTCTCTTGCGGCGCCGGCACCGAGGTCACGCGCAGCTTCCATAATTCGCCGTCGCTCGCCGCGGTGCGCAGGCCGTCGGCGTGGTGCAGGGCCAGCGGCTCCAGGCGCACGCCGTTGAATTCCAGGGTGAGCGGATCGACGTGGATCATCGGTTGTGCCTCGCCATCGCCACCAGGCGCTCGAACAGGCCGACGTCCTGCTCGTTCTTCAGCAGGGCGCCGTGCAGCGGCGGCACGATGGCCTTGGCATCCTGGCTGCGCAGCGCCTCGGCCGGGATGTCCTCGGCCAGCAGCAGTTTCAACCAGTCGAGGAATTCCGAGGTCGACGGTTTTTTCTTGAGCCCGGCCACGTCGCGCAACTCGTAAAAGCTCTGCAGCGCGGCGGCCAGCAGATCGTGCTTCAGGTGCGGGTAGTGCACCTTCACGATCTCCGCCATCGTGTCACGGTCCGGGAATTTGATGTAGTGGAAGAAGCAGCGGCGCAAAAAGGCGTCCGGCAATTCCTTTTCGTTGTTCGAGGTGATGATCACCAGCGGACGGTGCCTGGCCACCACCATCTCGCGCGTCTCGTAGACGTAGAACTCCATGCGGTCCAGTTCGCGCAGCAGGTCGTTCGGGAATTCGATGTCGGCCTTGTCGATCTCGTCGATCAGCAGCACGACCGGCTCGGGCGCCGTGAACGCCTGCCACAGCACGCCCTTGACGATGTAGTTGTGGATGTCGCGCACGCGCTCGTCGCCGAGCTGGGAATCGCGCAGGCGCGAGACCGCGTCGTATTCGTACAGGCCCTGCTGCGCCTTGGTGGTCGACTTGACGTGCCACTGCAGCAGCGGCATGCCGAGCGCCGCGGCGACTTCCTCGGCCAGCATGGTCTTGCCGGTGCCGGGTTCGCCCTTGATCAGCAGCGGACGGGCCAGGGTGAGGGCGGCGTTCACCGCCAGTTTCAGGTCATCGGTGGCGACGTAGTTGTCGCTGCCTTCGAAGCGTCGGGAAGCAGGCATGGGCGTTCGCGGGGGTATGGAAATGGCAATGAGTATATGTC
>CAJYQM010000383.1 GCA_913777025.1 uncultured Massilia sp.
GATGGTCAGCAAGCATCTGGCGCGGCTCGAACGCGCCCTGGCGGCGCGCCTGTTGAACCGCACCAGCCGCACCATGAGCCTGACTGAAGCCGGCACGCTGTTCCACGAGCAGGCACGGCAAGCGCTCGACGCGCTCGATGCCGGTGTCGCCGCGGTGGGGCAGGCCACCGGCCAGCCGCGGGGCGAATTGAAGGTGAGCGCGCCGGCCTGGCTGGCCACGCCGCGCTTTGCCGGCCTGGTCGCCGACTTCCGCGAAGCCTGTCCCGAAGTGCGCCTCGACATCCACCTCGACAACCGCATGGTCGACCTGGTGGCCGAAGGCTTCGACCTGGCGCTGCGCATGAAGAACGACCCCGCGCAGAACCTGGTCTCCCGGCCGCTGTGCCGCGTCAGCTTCCACTGCGTCGCCACGCCTGCCTACATGCGCCGCCACACCGCGCGCGGCCACGGCGGGCTCCTGGCGCCGGTCGAGATGATCCTGCCGAACTACATGCCCTTCGGCCGGCCGAAAATGCCGGCAGAAGCGATGGACATCGCGCTCGCGCACCCGGTCGCCATGCGTTCCAGCGATGCCACCCTGAGCTATCACACGGTACTGGCCGGCCTGGGCGCGGCCTTCCTGCCCGACTGGATGGTGGCCGAGGACCTGGCCGGCGGCAGGCTGGCGCAGGTCGACATCGGCGGCGGCCCGTTCGCCGGACAGCTGCACGCGGTCTATCCCAGCCGGCGCCACTTGCCGCCCAAGCTGCGCAGCTTCATCGACTTCCTGGTGCTGCGGCTGGGAACCTAGCCAGCGGGTTCAGTGTCCGGTCGCGGCGGTGCCGGCCGTGCGCGCACCGGGACGGAAACCATGCGACCTGGCCGACCAGGCGATGCCGAATGCCGCCAGCAGCAACAGCAGCAGCGCCCACGGAAACGATGGCGCGCCCCAGCGGTCGAGCAGCAGGCCGCCCAGCACGCCGCCGCCGGCGATGGCGCCGTTCCATGCGACCACGTTCATCGAGAGCGCCACGTCGGCGCCGCTGCCGGCGGTGTCGGCAAGCGCCGTCTGCAGGAAGGTGGCGGCGCCGCCGAAGCTCGCTCCCCAGAGCGCGACGCCGGCAAACAGGACGGCGGGCAGGTGCCCCAGCCAGGCGAACAGCAGGGCCACGACTGCGAACAGCGCGAGGCTGGCCAGGACCGCGGCGCGCAGGTGGCGCTCGACCAGCCGGCCCGCGACCCAGATGCCGGCCAGCGCGGCCAGGCCGAAGACCAGCAGGACGGTGTCCACGCGCGCCAGCAAGCCCGCCGTGGCCACGAAGGGCGCGATATAGGTGTACAGGATGTTATGCGCCAGCATCCAGGTGACCACGGTGGCGAGCACCGGCCGCACGCCCGGCGTCGTGAACACCTTGTGCAGGCGCATGGGTTCGGAGCCGGCGTCGCCGGGGTAGTCGGGCACGCTGGCCAGCACCCAGCCGATCAGCAGCACGGTCAATGCCGACATGATGCCGAACGCACTGCGCCAGCCGACGGCCGTGCCGATCCAGGTCCCGAGCGGGACACCCAGCGACAGCGCGATGGGTGTGCCCACCATCGCGATCGCCATCGCCCGGCCCTGCTGGTGCACGGGCACCATGCGCCGCGCATAGCCCGCGAGCAGGCTCCATGCCAGGCCGGCCGATACGCCGGCCAGGAAGCGCGCCGCCAGCGTCATCCACAAGCCGGAGGACAGCGCCGTCATCGAATTGAAGACGAGGAAGCCGGTAATGGTCAGCAGCAGTACCCGGCGGCGGCGCCAGCGCCGGGTCGCGATGGTCAGCGGGATGGCCGCCAGCAGGGAGCCCGCGGCATAGGCGGTAATCACCTGGCCGGCCATGGCCGGCGTCACTCCCAGGCCCTGGGCGAACTGCGGCAGCAGGCCGGCGGGCAGTGTTTCGGTGACGATGCAGATGAAGCCGGTCATGGCCAGCGCCAGCAATGCGGAGAAGGGGAACTGCGCCGGCATGGCCTGGGGCAGGGTCGAAATGGATGGTTTCACGGCGCTTCCTGAAAAGTTGACAAGTCCCCGATCCATGACAGCATGCCGCTACATATATATACCGATCGGTATATATTTGGGCGAGCACAGTCCATCCCGCGTTCGCAAGCGGCCTATTTATGTATCGAGTGGTATAAATATAGGTGGGCGGACAATGGCTTGTCAACGACTTTTGTACCAAGTAGTATTTAAGTCTCGCAGGAGGATATATGGCACAAATGGGTAGGCCGCGCAGCTTCGATCGCGATGCCGCAGTCGAACAGGCGCTGCATTTGTTCTGGGAACAGGGATATGAAGCGACGTCGCTCAGCCAGTTGAAGGCGGCGATCGGCCGCGGCATTTCCGCGCCCAGTTTTTATGCCGCCTTCGGTTCCAAGGAAGGGCTGTACCAGGAATGCGTCGCGCGCTACCTGTCGACCCATGCGCGGGTCACCGAATGCCTGTGGGACGACAGCCTTGCGCCGCGGCAGGCCGTGGAAATGGCATTGCGGCGTTCGGCCAGGATGCAATGCGAGACCGGCCATCCGAAAGGCTGCATGGTCACCCTGGGTGCGATGAGCGCCCCGTCGCCCGAACATGCGGCGGTCGCCGTGCCGCTCGTGCAGTCGCGAGCGCGCACCCGCGCGGGCTTCATCGCCTGCGTCGAACGGGCGCTGGCGAATGGCGAATTGCCGCAGGATGTGGACGCGCAGGCATTGGC
>CAJYQM010000384.1 GCA_913777025.1 uncultured Massilia sp.
GACCAGGAAGACCTCGTCGCGGCGCCCGGCGATGGCCTCCTCCACCCGGTCCTCGGCCCCGCCTTCGCCATACATCTCGGCGGTATCGATAAGGCGCATGCCGAGGTCCAGCCCGAGGCGCAGCGCCTCCACCTCGGCGCCGCGTTCGGCCGGGTCTTCGCCCATGTTCCAGGTGCCTTGGCCGAGCACCGGAATCGTCTGGCCCGAAGGCAATGTCAGTTCTTTCATCTGCGTTCCCTCAAACCGGGGTCAGAGCCCGGATTTTGGCAATAGTACCCGAGCCATTGCCAAAAATCGGGCTCTGACCCCGGTTTTCCGCGCGGGAACGGGGCTTGACGCGCGCCCTCAGGTACCGCGCCGCGCACGGTTGGCATGCATTGCGGGTGATCAACCGCGACATTGAGCCAGCCGGATTGGCGCGCGGCGCCGTGCGTCACACTGGGCGCGCTGGCTGATCCGATACCCAACCACCATGACCCATCTACTCCACTTCCTGCCCGCGGCCCTGCTGCTTGCGCTGTGCGCCGCCTGTACCGTCCGGGACACCCCGACGGTCAACGTCACGCCCCAGATCGTGCCTGCCGAACTGTTCGTCGCCCCGGACGGGCTGGACAGCAATCCCGGCACCCGCGCCGCGCCGCTGCGCACCCTGGCGCGGGCCGCGCAAGTCGTCAATCCGGGCACCATCGTCAACGTCCTGCCCGGCACCTACCATGGCGGTTTCCGCACCGAGGCCAACGGCCTGCCGCACGCACGCATCGTGTTCCGCTCCATCGAGCCCTGGCACGCCCGCATCGTGCCGCCGCCCAGGTCCTTCAGTACGGTGGCCTGGGACAACCGCGGCAGCTACGTCGACATCGAAGGCTTCGAGGTCGACGGCAGCGCGCAGGCGGACGCGCTGCTGCCCGAGGCCGGGGAAAACATCAAGAAATGGAGCACCGGCATCTACAACGCCGGCTCCTACAACCGCATCATCGGCAATCACGTGCACCACGTCGCCACCACGCACTGCGCCAACGCGGACGGCGCCGGCATCGGCGTCGACAGCTTTTTCCAGGGGATGCATTCGGAAGTGAGCGGCAACAGCGTGCACGACGTCGGCCCGCGCGGCTGCCGCTTCGTGCACGGCATCTACATGAATACGCCGGGCAGCATCCGCAACAACATCGTGTACCGGGTCGCGGCAGTCGGCGTGCTGCTGTGGCACGACGCGCGCGAGGTCGTGATCGCCAACAACACGGTGACGGCGGCGCAGGTCGGCATCCTGGTCGGCGGCGGGGATTTTTACCAGACCAAGGGGCCGAACGACCGGACCCAGGTCGTCAACAACATCGTCTACGACAACCGCCAGGGGATCGTGGAGCTGGGTGCGACCGGCCCCAACAACAGCTACCGCAACAACCTGGTGTTCCAGAACCCGGGCGGCGACTGGAGACTGGCCAAGGGCATGCAACACAGCGGCACGGTGGCAGCCGAACCGGGCTTTATTGAATATAGCCGCGACGGCACGCCGGACTTCCGGCTGGCCAACAATTCACCGGCCATCGGCCGGGGCATTCCCAGCGGCAGTGCGGACGAGCCGGATTTCTACGGCAAGGTGCGCGACCGCACGGTGCCCTTCGACATCGGTGCCGCCCAGCACTGAAGCGCCGGGCGGCAGCCGGGTGTTACAGGATCTCGTGCACCAGCTCGGCCGGCCGGCACAGGCGCACGCCCTTCGGCGTGACCACCAGCGGACGGTTGATCAGGATCGGATGGGCGGCCATGGCGTCGAGCAAGGCCTCGTCGCTGACAGCTGGATCGTCGAGGCCGAGTTCGGTAAAAAGCGCTTCCTTGCTGCGCACCGCCTCGCGCGGCGACAGCCCGCTGCGCGCGACCAGCTCGGCCAGTGCGGCACGGGTGGGCGGCGTGGCGAGATACTCGACTACCTGCGGCTCGACGCCTGCGGCGCGGATCAGGGCCAGGGTGTTGCGCGAGGTCCCGCAGCGCGGGTTATGGTAGATCGTGACGTCCATTGCCTCATCCGTGTAAAAACCGGCAATGATAGCGCCAGTGGTGCAACGCCTCCAGTTTTTTCCTTGTCCCCGTATTTCTCCCGCTATAGAATGCCCGGTTTATTTTCCGAGCCGCAACTGTATGCGGCCTCGTTGAAACACTTGCAATACGCGCCCCTCGCGCGCATATCGTAGAGGTCGAACACGGCCCGACGGAGAGATGATGGATGAATACCTGATGCGCCCCGGCGCCCTGCCGACCTGGCGCCAGCGCAGCGCCCTGCGGCTCCTGAACCTGATCGGGTGGGAGTTCCGCTTCAAGCCCCTGCCCGGTCCCCACGGCATCGCCGTGGTCTACCCGCATACCTCGAACATGGACTTCTTCGTCGGCCTGTTGGCGAAGTGGGCGGTCGGCCTGCAATTCCGCTGGCTGGCCAAGGAGTCGCTGTTCCGCGGCCCGATGGGTGCCATCATGCGCTACTGGGGTGGCGTCTCGGTCGACCGCAGCTCGCCGCAGGGCTCGATCCACCGCCTGGCCCGCGACATGCACGCGGCCAAATGGTTCTGGCTGGCGATCACGCCGGAGGGCACGCGCGGCTACCGCCCCTACTGGAAGAGCGGCTTCTACCGCATTGCGATGGCGGCCGAGGTGCCGGTGCTGC
>CAJYQM010000385.1 GCA_913777025.1 uncultured Massilia sp.
CGCCGTTCTCCAGCAGCAGGCGCGGCAGCGCCTCCGGGTCGCCGGCGGTTTCCTTCGGACCCAGCCAGAGCGTGGCGCCGACCAGCCAGGATATCCAGATCTCTTCGAAGGACATGTCGAAGGCGACCGAGAAGCCCTGGTAGACGCGGTCGTCCGCTCTCACCCCCAGCACCTCGTTTTCGCTGCGCAGGAAGTGGCAGATGCTGCGCTGGTTGATCAGGATGCCTTTCGGCTTGCCGGTCGAGCCCGAGGTGTAGATCACGTAGGCGGGGGCGTCGCCGGGGACGTCGTTGCGGGTCTGCAGCGCGTAGCCGGCGGGCGCCGGTGCGAGCAGGGTTTCCGCCATATGGATCGGCGTGGTGACGCCGCCAAGGCGTTCGCCCATGCGCTCGCTGCTGACCAGGGCCGGCGAGCCGGCGTCCTCCATGCAGACCAGCAGGCGCTCGACCGGCGTGTCTTCGTCGACCGGCAGCCAGGCGGCGCCGGCCTTGGCGATGGCCGCCTGCATGACCAGCAAGTCGATCCCGCGCGGCATCCACAGGCCGACGATGTGGCCGGGCCGGATGCCGGCCTCGATCAGGCGCGAGGCGGCCAGGCCGGCCTGCTCGTCGAGTTCGCGGTAGCTCAGCCGCCGTCCGTCGGCGCCGCCGATGAGGGCGATCTGGTCCGGCGTGCGGCGGGCGCTCGCTTCCAGCAGGTCGGCCAGGATTTCATCGCGCAGCAGTTCGGGCTGGTGCGGGCCATAGAGGACGTCGGGATGCCGCGTCAGAGAGGAATGGTCGTTCATCGACGGCTAGATGAGGCAAAAAAGGGGTTAAACAAGACGGACACAGTGGTGAGCGAACACATGAGCGCAGCGTACATCATTTTCGGGCGTCTCATCAGACCGTCGGACTATTTCCACAGACATTTACATTTCGGTCGCATTTTTGAGCCAACTCAAGGAAAATAGTTGCCCTACGTCTATAAAAAACGATGTCAAATAAACTCAAGAGAGTTTTGTCAACACCAAGGAGTCCTGTCGTGCGAATTAACCTGCCGGTCACCGGTATCGAATACCTTCTCCAGGACGGCCAGTCCATCGTCTCCAAGACCGATACCAAGGGCCGCATCACCTACGTCAACCCGTGCTTCGTCGAAGTCAGCGGCTTCACGATGGATGAGCTGATCGGCAAGGCCCACAACATCGTGCGCCACCCGGACATGCCGCCGGAAGCCTTCGCCGACCTGTGGGCGACGCTGCAGGCAGGCCAGCCCTGGACCGGCCTGGTCAAGAACCGCCGCAAGAACGGCGATTTCTATTGGGTCGTGGCGAACGTGGTGCCGATCAAGGAACAGGGCCGCACGGTCGGCTACATGTCGGTCCGCACCAAGCCGGCACGCGATCAGGTCAAGGCCGCCGACGCCTTGTACCGGCAGTTCCGCGAAAACAAGGCCGACGGCCTGGCGATCCGCCGCGGCGCCGTCGTCAAGACCGGCGTCGTGGCGCGCCTGCTGGCGCTGCGCAACCAGCCGCTGGGCCGCCGCCTGGGCCTGATCCTGGGCGGCCAGGCGGCGCTGCTGCTGGCGCTGGCCGTGGTGACCGAGGGTACGGCATGGCGCGTGCTGGCCGGTGCCGGCGCGCTGCTCACCCTGCTGGTCTGGGCCGAGCTACGCCGTTCGATCATCGGTCCGCTCGCCGATGCGCGCGACGCGGTGCACGCGCTGGCCGGCGGCGACCTGTCGCACATGCCGCCGCGCGGACGCGACGACGAGATCGGCTGCCTGCTGCTGGCGCTGCGCCAGCTGAACATCAACCTGACGGCCATCGTCGGCGACGTGCGCGCCAACGTCGCCTCGATCGAGTCCGCCACGCGCGACATCGCCACCGGTAACCACGACCTGGCGCGCCGCACCGAAGCCCAGGCCGCGAGCCTGGAGCAGACCGCGGCCAGCCTGGCCCAGGTCGCCGCGGCGGCCGGCCACAACAGCGAGAGCGCGGTGCGCGCCGACGGCCTGGTCGGCGTGGCCTCGAGCGTGGCCGGCAAGGGCGGCGACGCGGTGCAGGCGGTCGGCTCGACCATGGGCCAGATCAGCAGCTCGGCCACCCGCATCGTCGACATCATCGGCCTGATCGACGGCATCGCTTTCCAGACCAATATCCTGGCGCTGAACGCGGCGGTCGAGGCCGCGCGCGCGGGCGAGCAGGGCAGGGGCTTTGCCGTGGTGGCGGGCGAGGTCAGGAGCCTGGCCCAGCGTTCGGCCGGCGCGGCCAGGGAAATCAAGGCGCTGATCGAGGAGTCGGTGCGCACCGTCGGCCAGGGAAACGAGCTGGTCGGCACCGCCGGCCAGACGATGCGCGAAGTGGTCGTGTCGGTGCAGGATGCCGCCACCATCATGCACGGCATCACGCTGGCATCGACGGAGCAGAACCAGGGCATCGCCCAGGTGAATGCGGCGATGGCGCAACTGGATGGCATCACGCGCGAAAATGCCGCGCTGGTCGAGGAATCGGCTGCGGCATCGACCAGCGTGGCCGAGCAGGCCTCGCACCTGGTGCAGGCGCTGGACGTGTTCAAGGTCGACCGCCACTCTCGCGTGGCTTGAGGGGGCGGCGGCACGGCTCAACTCATCTTGCATGGATAATTTTGATGTGCGTCAAGGATTTGGGCGGGGCTGGTCAATAAACTTCCTTCATAGATTTCCACATTGCATGTGCGATGTGGTGCATAAGGAGTTCGTTGATCATGAAGTTGCAAGACCTGCCCATCGCCGTTGAATTCGATGCCGAGCTGATCGCCCGCCTGAGCAAGTCCGGCCCGCGCTATACGTCCTACCCGACCGCGGACCGCTTTACCGACGGCTTCGGCTACGACGATTTCCTGCGCGCGGTGGCGGACGTACGCACGCGCGGCGCAGCGCGGCCGCTGTCGCTCTACCTGCACATCCCGTTCTGCGACACGGTCTGCTATTACTGCGCGTGCAACAAGGTCGTCACCAAAAAACGCGACAAGGCCGTGACCTACCTCGCCTACCTGAAGCGCGAGATCGAGATGCAGGGCCGCCTGTTCGCCGGGATGAACGAGGTCGAGCAGCTGCACCTGGGCGGCGGCACCCCGACCTATCTCTCGGACGAGCAGATGGGTGAGCTGATGGCGCACCTGCGCCGCTGCTTCCGCTTCGCGCCGGATGCGCAGGGCGAATACTCGATCGAGGTGGATCCGCGTACCGTGTCCGCCCGTCGCGTGCACAGCCTGCGCCGCCAGGGCTTCAACCGCATCAGCCTGGGCGTGCAGGATTTCGACGCGGACGTCCAGAAGGCCGTCAACCGCATCCAGCCGGAAGAAGAGACGCGCGCCATCATCGGGGCCGCGCGCGACGCCGGCTTCCGCTCGGTCAGCATCGACCTGATCTATGGCTTGCCGAAGCAGACCCCGGCCACCATGGAGGCGACGCTGGACAAGGTCATCGCCGCCAGCCCGGACCGCATCGCCGTCTATCACTACGCCCACATGCCGCAGCTGTTCAAGCCGCAGCGCCGCATCCTCGACGCCGAGATGCCGGACAGCGACACCAAGCTGCGCATGCTGCAGCTGTGCATCGAGCGCCTGACCGCGGCCGGTTACGTCTACATCGGCATGGACCATTTCGCCAAGCCCGGCGACGACCTGGCCGTGGCCCAGCGCCAGGGCCGCCTGCACCGCAATTTCCAGGGCTATTCGACCCACGCCGACGCCGATCTCGTGTCCTGCGGCGTGTCGGCGATCAGCGCCGTCGGCCCGACCTACAGCCAGAACGCCAAGACGCTGGACGCGTATTACGATGCCCTCGACCGCAACGAATTGCCGGTGGCGCGCGGCGTGCGCCTGTCGATGGACGACGTGCTGCGGCGCACCGTCATCCAGACGCTGATGTGCCAGTTCGAACTGTCGATCCCGGCGCTTGAGCAGGCCTTCCCGATCGTGTTCGCCAAATACTTCGAACGCGAGCTGGGGCAGCTGGCCGAGCTGGCGCGGGATGGCCTGGTGGAAGTGGATGCGGACTGGATCAGCGTGACCCTGAAGGGCCGGCTGCTGATCCGGAATGTGTGCATGGTGTTCGACAAGTATCTATCGGGGGCGTCGCGGCACTCGAAGACGGTGTGACCGCAGGGGGCAGAGCCGCAGGGGTCAGAGCCCGGTTTTCGCGGGTGGGCTCTGACCCCGGAGTTGCCGGCGGCTGATCAGCCGATTTGGCGCTTGCCACTGACCACCGGGGTCAGAGCCCCTGGAAAAGCAACACCGGGCTCTGACCCCTAGAGCGTCGGCCCACGCCCCGTATGCTGCTCCTTCTCGATCCGCTCCTGGCATTGCACGCAGGTCTGCACCGTCGGCGTCGCCAGCAGGCGCGCCTCCGGGATCTCGCAGCCGCACACCACGCAGACCCCGATCCCGCCCGATTCCAGGCGCCCGATGGCGGCGTCGATGTCGTGCAGCATGTTGGACTCGTGTTCGGCCAGGTGTTCCTCGTTATGGCTCAGCATTTCGCCGGCCGGCGCGTCGTCGTTCTGGCCCATGTGGGCGTTCGGCGAGATGGCCGGGCGGTCGTCGGTGTCGCCGTCGGTGCGGGCGCGGATGGTGGCCGTCAGCGCCTCGCGGCTCTGGCGCAAACGCTTGCCGAGTTCTTCATGCAGTTCAGCGGAGATTGGCATGGGGAAGTCCTATCTGATCAAGAGTGTTGTTGAAAATAGTCTAAACGATAAGGATGAAGGTCCGCGCCAGCTTGCCCACGTTCACGATGCATTGAAAAGTGACAAAGCGTGAGTATTCAGGATTTGCTTTGCGTCTAAATTACAGGCATTTCCGATTGACTCTGGGAGGCGGTAATGGCAAATCTGGTCGTATGTTGCGACGGGACCTGGAACGATCCCAACCAGAAGGACCATGGCGTGCTGGCGCCGACGAACGTCGTCAAGCTGTACAACACCGCGCTGGACAGCGACGACCAGAAACGTTACTACCACCCCGGCGTCGGCACCGGCGATTCCTGGTGGGACAAGGCGGTCGGCGGCGGTACCGGGACCGGCCTGTCGCAGAACATCATGAGCGCCTACCGCTGGCTGTGCCACAACTACCGGGACGGCGACCGGATCTACCTGTTCGGCTTCAGCCGCGGCGCCTTCACGGTGCGCAGCCTGGTCGGTTTCATGAACTGTTGCGGCCTGCTGAAGACCGCGCAGTTCGCGCCCAGGGAGATGTGGCAGGCGATCGAGACCCTGTACACGCGCGGCTACCGCCAGCGCGCCGACATCGGCCTGCTGCGCGAAGAGCTGGGCAATGCCAATTTCCACAACCGCCACGACGAAGCGATCAAGCTGCGCTTCGTCGGCGTCTGGGACACCGTGGGTGCGCTCGGCATTCCCGACTATCTCGGCGTGCTGCACGCGATGTTCAACCGGTTCGACAACGATTTCCACGATACGCGGCTGAGCGCGAACGTGCAGACGGCGCGCCATGCGCTGGCGATGGATGAAATGCGGGCCAGCTTCCAGCCCACCCTGTGGAGCAACGCGGAAACGCACCAGGACGCGCAGCAGGTCTGGTTCCCGGGCGTGCATGCCGACGTCGGCGGCGGCTACCAGCAATCCGGGCTGTCGGACGGCCCGCTGCAATGGATGCTGGTCGAGGCCGAGCGCGCGGGGCTGCAGCTGCGCAAGGGCGTGATGGAACAGGTCAAGCCGAACCCGCTCGACATGCTGCACGA
Organism: uncultured Massilia sp.; assembly: GCA_913777025.1. GTDB lineage: Bacteria > Pseudomonadota > Gammaproteobacteria > Burkholderiales > Burkholderiaceae_D > Telluria. The sequence continues at coordinate 5,722 of CAJYQM010000385.1, forward strand.
CTCCTGCGAGGGCTTCTTCTCGATGATGCCGACCCAGCCGCGCCAGCTGCCGTCGCTGCTGGAGCGCGACCGCTTCCATGCTTCCGTGCTGAAGCGGCACGAGGTGCCGCCGCTGACCCAGGCCCCGTACCGCATGGCGCACCGTAATGCCGATGGCCGCGGCATCGACATCTATGCGCGCCAGCAATGGAACCTGACGGGCATCTGGCTGGAGGCGGGCAAGACCTACCGCTTCGTGGCCCACGGCGAATGGCTCGACGGGACGGTCAGTTGCGGACCGGGCGGCACCGACGACGGCCATTTCCAGGCCGGCGAGCTCGCTTATGCCTTCGGCGACATGCTGGGCATGGTGAAGCGCAGCTTCCGCGAGCTGACCGGCAACGAGAACGCCGACCTGAAATTCACGCGGCGCCATGAAGACATCGGCTGGTTCTGCCTGACGGGCGCGATCGCCAACGGCGGCATCGATGGCGACGGCAAGGCCATTCCCCACGAACACTTCGCCATCGGCGAGGGATGCACCTATGTCGTCCAGCGTTCCGGTTATTTCTACGCCTATGCCAACGATGCCTGGAACTGCTACGCCAACAACAAGGGCTCCGTCGAACTGAGCGTCGAGGAAGTCGCGGCCTGAGAAGCGTTCGCCTATCCTTTCCGTGGTAAATTTCTTAACGCCAAGCTCACGAAGCCTGGCGACGACAACCACCACTGGAAGAGAGAGATGCAGTCGAACCGTTCCCGCCTCAGCCGCGCCACCCTGGCCGCCATTGCCACCCTGTCCGTTCCCCTGATCGTGGGCGCCGCGCTGCCACAAGCAGCCGCCGCGGCCGCCAAACCCGCCGCGCCGTCCACCCAGGCCGCCAGGCCGAACCAGGCCTTCGACACCTGGAGCGACAGCTTTGCCGAGGACTGGGTGCGCCAGAACCCGCAGCTGGCCACCAGCACGCAGTATTTTTCGGGGCGCGAGCAGGACATGCTCGACCGCCAGCTGACGCCGCTGACCGATGCCCGGCGCAAGACGATGATCGCGCTGGCGAAGACCGGCGTCGCGCGCCTGGACGCCTTCCTGGCCGGCCCGCTGAGCGAGGAGCAGCGCACCTCGGCCGCGGTGATGCGCTGGTCGCTCGCCAACACGGTTGCCAGTGAGCCTTTCGAGGATCATGGCTTCGTGTTCAACCAGTTCAGCGGCGTGCAGGTGGGCCTGGTCAACTTCATGACCAACACCCACCCGATGCGGCGCGCCCTCGACGTCGACAGCTACCTGGCGCGCCTGGACCAGGTGTCGGCGCGCCTCGACGAAGCGCTGGCCCGCGCCAGGTCCGCAACCGGCCGCGGCCTGATCCCGCCGCGCTTCATCCTCGAGCGCGCCCAGCACCAGGTCGATCTGTTCCTGCAGCCGGCGCCGGCCGCGAACGTGCTCGTGAGCTCGCTCGACGCGCGCGCCGCCAAACTGTCCGACCTGGCACCGGAAGCGCGCGCCACGGCCGTCGCGCAGGCCACCCGCATCGTCGAGGCGAAGATCCGCCCGGCCTACCAGCGCATCCAGGCGTTCATGGCCGAGCTGCATCCGAAGACCGCC
>CAJYQM010000386.1 GCA_913777025.1 uncultured Massilia sp.
GCCACCCGTCATCAGGAACAGCACACGCGCGCCGCGCGCCAGCCTGCCCGCGCGCGCATCGGCCAGCAATCCCGCAAAAGCCTTGCCGCCGTACACCGGATCGATGAGCAAACCCTCCGTCCTTGCCAGTTCCGACAGCGCCGCGTGCATGCCCTCGGTCGGCACGCCATAGCCCGGTCCCAGCTGGCTGCCGTCGATGCGCACGGCGTCCTCGGCCAGCGCAAGCCCGGGCCGCAGCAGCGCCAGCGTGTCGGCCGCGAGCCGGCGCGTGGTGTCGAGTGCCGTCTCGGCCGGCGCAAGCACGGTATAGGCCCGCACACGGCCCGGGTCGAGGCCGAGGGCGGCATGCCCGGCCACCAGTCCGGCTTGCGTGCCGCCGCTGCCGTTGGGCAGGACGATATGATCGAAGGACCAGCCCGCTTTCCGTTCCTGCCGGGCGATTTCCAGCACCGCCGCCGCATAACCCAGGCAGCCGGTCGGCGACGAGCCGCCCAGCGGCGCCAGGTAGACGCGGCGTCCGCGCCGTTCCAGTTCCGCCCGGCGCGCAGCCGCGAACGCGCCGGCATCGGCACCGGCCGGCAATGCGTGCACGCGGGCGCCGAACAGGCGGTCGAGCAGCACGTTGCCGTTGTGGCGGTAATCCTCGTCGTCGCGGGCCGGGGAGCGCGTCAGCACCAGTTCGCACTGCAGCCCGGCGCGCGCCGCCACCGCGGCGGTGAGGCGCGCATGGTTCGATTGCAGCGCGCCGACGGTGATCACGGTGTCGGCGCCCTGCCGCAGCGCCTCGCCCATCAGGAATTCGAGCTTGCGCAGCTTGTTGCCGCCGCCGCCGAGCCCGGCCAGGTCGTCGCGCTTGACGTGGAGCTCGACGCCGAGGCTGTCGCCCAGGCGCGCCAGGTGCTGGATCGGCGTCGGCGCATCGAGCAGGCGCTCGCGCGCGAAAGCGGTGAACAGGCTGGCTGACCTTGGCATGGCGATGAACTCCCGGTACGCTTGTTAATTTACATACAATAAACAAACCAGCATAACAGCGGAGCACGACGCACGCATGAACGCCACCCTCGACGCCTGTGAAATCACGGGAAGCGCACGCACCCACGTGCTGCAATCCTGGCAGCCACGCCTCGCCGCCCAGCCGGCGGCGATGGACGCCTTCCTGGCGATGCGCGAAGCCGCCCTGCGCGACGGCATCGACCTGCTCCCCTGCGCATCCTGGCGTCCATTCGAGGCCCAGCTCAGGATCTGGAACCACAAGTTCGCCGGCGACGCGACCCTGTACGACATCGACGGCCACCCGCTCGACCATGCGACACTGGCGCCCGAGGCGCTGGTGCACGCCATCCTCGGCTGGTCCGGGCTGCCGGGCGCCACCCGGCGCCACTGGGGCAGCGACATCGACGTCTACGACAAGGCCGCCATGCCGCCGGGGTACCGCCTCGAGCTCCTGCCGCAGGAAGTCGCGCCCGGCGGCGTGTTCGCGCGCCTGCACGCCTGGCTCGATGCGCACATCCGGGACTTCGGCTTCTTCCGTCCCTACCGCAGCTATCGCGGCGGCATGTATCCGGAACCCTGGCACCTGAGCCATGCCGCGTCGGCACAGCGCGCACTCGACGCCCTCGACATCGACGTGCTGGCGCGCGTGCTGGGCGAGGCCGACATGCTGGGGCGCGAGCTGGTGCTCGAGATGCTGCCCGAGCTGTGGGCCAGGCACGTGCTGGACACGGACCCGGCCCCTGGCTGAGCCTTCAGCGGCTGTCCGGCGTGAAGTCGCGGATCTTGCGCACCCTCGGCCGCATCCAGCGTCTTGAGCATGGCCACCAGCAAATCGACCGAAATGCCGGGCTCCGGCTTGACCACGTCGGACGCCGTGTGCGCGCCGCGCAGCCAAGAAATTCGCAAATATGCATGACTGAACGGCGGCATTAATACTGAAGTCTGCACTTGACTTTTAAATCGACGCGGTAAATACTGAAGCCAAAACTTCACTAAAGGAGGCTTTCATGAACAAGACCCAGTTCGATACCTTCACCCTGGACCGCAACTTTCCGGCGCCGCTCGAGCGCGTCTACGCCGCCTTCAGCGATCCGGCGCGCAAGCAGCGCTGGTTCGCGGAGGGCGGCAACCACGACGTGGAACACTTCGCCATGCAGTTCGAGGTCGGCGGGCGCGAGCAGTCGCGCTACCGCTTCAAGGCCGGCACGCCCTTCGCCGGGGTCGCGCTCGAAGCCGAAAGCGTTTTTCTCGATATCGTCCCGCTGCAGCGGATCGTGACCGGGTCGACGATGGCGATCGGCGGCCAGCGCATCTCGGCTTCCGTGCACACCTTCGAATTCATCGAGGGCGAGGGCGGGATGACACGCATGCTGTTCACCCACCAGGCCGCGTTCTTCGAAGGCGCCGACGGGCCGGCCATGCGCCGCGCCGGCTGGGAGCAGCTGCTGGATCAGCTGCTGGATGAGCTGCGAAACCGCCTCGGGGCCCAGGCATGACGGCCGTCACGCTCGAACCGCCCGAGGCCGACCGCGTCTTCGCCGCCCTCGGCGACGGCACCCGGCGCGCGATCTTCCGGCTGGTAAGCGCGGGGCCGCAGTCGGTATCGATCCTGGCCGAAGCGCTCGGCGTGACGCTGACCGCCGTGACCCAGCACCTGCGGGTGCTGGAATCCTGCGGTTTGCTGCGCACCCGTAAAGCCGGGCGCGTGCGGATCTGCGAAATGGATCACAAGGGCCTGGACGTGCTGGCCGAATGGGTCGCGCTGAACCGGCAGTTGTGGACGCAGCGCTTCGATGCCCTGGACGCGATGCTGCGCGACGAGGACACCTAGTTTCGGGCTTCCCCGACGTCTGCGTCCTCGTCCAGCGCGAACTCGCCGCGCTGGTAGGCCGCCAGCACGGCTTCGGCCTGGTCCAGGTACTCTTCCGGCACCATGATGCGCACGCCGCCCAGCGCCGGCGCGAGCAGCAGGTTGGTCTGGACCAGGTTGTCGTCGGCCAGTACGGCGGGGATGCCGGCGGCGACCAGGCAGCCCTGCACCAGGTTGGCGTCCATCGGGACCAGGTAGCGCGCGACTTCGGCCAGCGGCGCGTTCGATGCGTGATTCATGGCGGCTCCCTCGGCAAGTGGTTGAACTGCTGTGCTGCCCATCCTACACTCATGCGCCGCGCGATGGCGCCTGCTCGTGCGCGGGCCGTTCGGGTGGCGCCAGCCAGCGCGCGCCCAGCACCAGCCCGGCGATCACGTAGGCCAGGCCGCCCGGGATCCACATGATCAGGCCGCCCAGCTGCTGGTCTTCCAGCGGACTCAAACCGAACAGTTCCGGGCGGTTGCCGTACAACGGATACCAGATCGTCTCCGACATCGTGAACAGCGCCCCCAGCGCGCCGGTGTGCATCATGGTCGTGAACAGGTAGACGATCGAGGCGTCGCGCCCATGCGCACCGCCCCCCTTGCCCAGCACCGCCCACCAGAACAGCAAGGCGCTGAACAGGAAGCTGGCGTGCTGCAGCGCGTGGATGCCGTTGTCGACCAGGCCGGCCTGGAACAGCCGCGGCACGTGCCACACCCACAGCGCGGCAAAGTGCAGCAGCCAGGCGTTCACGGGGCGCGTGATCGCGTTCCAGCACCACGCCAGTATTCTCCCGTGGGTGGCCTTGCCGATGCCGCCGCGCCAGGGCGCGGGCAGCGACCAGAGCCAGACGCCGAAAGGCCGGCCCAGCACCAGGAGCGGCGCGGCGACGATCATCAGGACTTCGTGCTGCACCATGTGGGCGGCAAAGGCGAAGCTGCCGGCGCTGTCCAGGGGCGACGCCAGCGCCAGCGCCAGCATCGTCCAGCCCAGGCCGTAACAGCCGAACTGGCGCAGCAGGCGTGGGCGCGACTGGCGGGCGCGCGGCCACAGGCGCAGCATGCCCCGCACGTACATCAGCAGCGACAGTGCCAGGCAGGCCGCCACCCAGGGCTCGGCGCCCCAGCCCAGCCGTGGCCCCGTGCCATTCAGGTCGTGCGCCTGCGCGAGCCCGCAGGCGAGCAACAGCAATGGCGGCAGCAGCCGGCTCACACGATGGCGCATGGCGACAGGACCCATTGCGGGAACCACTGGGCCAGCACCGTCAGGCAGGACAGCGCCCCGACCAGCCACGATACCAGCGCGACGAAGGCCGGGCGCCGCGCCGCATCGTCTTCAGGCGCATCGTCGGGCGCGCCGCCGGCCGGCGCGCAAGGCAGCGGCGCATCCTTCCAGTTGCGCCACGCGGCCCAGGTGAACACCGCGCACACCAGCAGCGTCAGCGCGGATACCGCATGCAGCAGCAAGGTGGTCTGCAGCGCGCACGAAGGCGACACCAGCGCATAGGTGATCGACAGGCTGGTCAGCGCCAGCGAGGGCGTGCCCAGCAGCGCGGGCCAGTTCGGCAGCTTCATCTAGATGCGCGCTCCCCAGTAGATGACGGCATAGATCGGGATCCAGCTCAGCACCACGAAGTACCAGTAGCCGGCGTTCTCGCTGACGTCGACGAAGCGCTTGCCTTCCAGCGGCCCGGTGAACATCAGCACGGTCAGCACCAGCGAATCGTAGGCATCGGTGATCAGGTGGGTCGTGTGCAGGCCCATCAGCATCCACACGGCCGAGCCGTAGGCATTGCTGTCCCAGTGCACGTTGAGCGACCCGAATTCGAGCACGCGCACGGTTAGGAAGGCGCTTGATACCAGCATGCAGACCACCATCCAGATCCGCACGCCTTTCAGGTCCAGCTTTTCGGCGGCGCGCTTGGCGAAGTGGTTCGGGATCATGCTGAGCACGATGATCGCCGTGTTGACCGTGCCCCAGACCAGGTCCGGCGGGAAGCGGCTCATCGGCCAGGTGTCCGCATGGCTGCGCAGGTAGAAATAACTCATGATGGCCAGCGCGAACACCGTGCTCTCGATCGCGACCAGGCCCATCGTGCCCCACCACATCGGGCTGCGGTGGCCGAAGGCGAAGGTCGGCAGGTGGCAGACGTCCAGCACGGTCTTGTCGTCCTGGTCCTTGCGTGGCGTGTTCACGATTCGACCTCCAGCGGATTGCGTTCGGAACCGGTGCGCTGCTCGACGATGTCCTTCTTGGGCCAGAACCAGAAGGTGGCGCCGATCGCCACCGGCACCGCGGCCCAGACCACGGCCCAGGGCGTGAACACCGAGCCGATGAACAGGAGGGTGGTCGCCAGCGCCGTCAGGAAGGGCCAGATCGAGGACGACGGCAGCCACAGGCGATGATCGAGTTCGGCGTCGGCCACCGAGGTCACCAGGATCTCGCGCCAATCGTTGGCCAGGCCCGTGACGTGCGAGGGCAATTTGGGCGCTTCCCACAGCGGATCGCGCGCATGCACCACCGGCACCAGTTCGAAGTTGGCGGGCGGCGGCGGCGACGCCACGCTCCACTCCAGCGTCCCCGCGCCCCAGGGGGCGTTGCCGGCCAGCGCGCCGCCGCGGCGGCTGCCCACCACGTTGACGATGAACAGCAGCACGCTCAGCGCCATCATCAAGGCGCCGAGGGTGGCGGCCAGGTTCAGCGAACCCCAGCCCATCTCGGCGGGATAGGTGTAGACCCGGCGCGGCATGCCCTGCAGGCCGAGCACGTGCATCGGGAAGAAGGTGAGGTTGAAGCCGATGAAGAACAGCCAGAAGTTCCATTTGCCGAGCGTCTCGCCCAGCATGCGTCCCGTGAACTTGGGGAACCAGTAATAGAAGGCGCCGAACAGCGGGAACACCGCCCCACCCATCAGCACGTAGTGCAGGTGGGCGACCACGAAGAAGCTGTCGTGCAGTTGGGTGTCGAGCGAAACCGAGGCCAGCATCAGGCCGGTCAGGCCGCCGATGACGAGGATCACGAAGAAGGCCAGCACGAACAGCAGCGGCGTACGCAGGTCCAGGCGCCCGCTCCACAAGGTCGCGATCCAGCAGAAGATCTGGATCGCGGTCGGGATCGCGATCATCAGGCTGGCCGCGGTGAAGAAGGTCTTGCCCAGTTCCGGCAGGTTGGTGGCGAACATGTGGTGCACCCACAGGCCGAAGGCGAGGAAGGCGGTGGCGATCACGGCCAGCACCATCGCCGGGTAGCCCACCACCGGGCGCGCGAGAAGGTGGAGACGATGGTCGAGATGAAGCCCAGCGGCGGGATGAAGATCATGTAGACCTCGGGGTGGCCGAAGAACCAGAACAGGTGCTGCCACAAGAGCGCGCCGCCGCCCTTGAGCGGGTTGTAGAACTGGGTGTTCACCAAGCGGTCCGTGATCAGGGCGGTACTGGCCAGCATCACGGCCGGCATCGAGAACAGCACCATGAAGGAGGTCGCCAGGATGGTCCAGACGAACAGCGGCATCCGGTTCAGGGTCATGCCGGGCGCGCGCATCTTGAGGATGGTGGTGATCAGGACGATCGCTTCCATCAGGCCGGCCATTTCCGTGAAGGTGATCATCTGGGCCCAGATGTCGACCCGTTTGCCCGGCGAGAACTGCAGCAGCGACAGCGGCACGTAGGCGAACCAGCCGGCGTCCGGCCCGGCGCCCGCGAGGAAGGCGACGAACAGCATGATCCCGCCCAGCGTGAAGATCCAGTAGGCGAAGGCGTTCATGCGCGGGAAGGCCACGCTGCGCGATCCGATCATCAGGGGGACCAGGTAGGTCGCCACCGCCTGCATCACCGGCATCGCGAACAGGAACATCATGGTGCTGCCGTGCATGGTGAACAGCTGGTTGTACATGTCCGGCCCCACCGTCTTGCCGTCCGGGTTGGCCAGCTGCACGCGCATCGCCAGCGCCAGCAGGCCGCCCAGCACGAAGAACACGAAGGTGGTGACCATGAAGCGCATGCTGATGGTCTTGTGGTTGATGGCCGAGAACCAGCCGATGATGCCGGGCGGGTCGCTCCAGGTCTGGTGCAGTCGTGCGGCGTCCTGCGGCGCCAGGCGCGGCGGCGCGGGGCTCTTGGCCATGCTCATTTCAGGGTCCTCATTTCAGTGTTCCCAGGTAGGTCACCAGCGCCTGCAGGTCGTCCGGCTTCAGGGTGGCCGCGGGCATGTACACGCCCTGCTTCAGGGATTGCGGATCGCTGATCCAGGCCGCCAGGTGGGCGGCGTCGTTGGGCAGGATGCCGGCGGCCAGGGTCGTGCGCCCGGCCAGGTGGGTCAGGTCCGGCGCCGCCTTGCCGTTGGCCCGCGTGCCTTCGATCGTGTGGCAGGACGCGCAATTCGCGGTCTCGAAGAGTTCGCGTCCGCGCAGCGCCTGCGCCGTGGCGGGCGCCGGCGCAGGCCCTGGCGCGCGGCCCAGGCTTCGTAGGCGGCGTTGGGCTCGGCCTCGACCACCATCGCCATCTTCGCGTGTTCGAGGCCGCAGAATTCGGCGCACTGGCCGCGGTAGGTGCCGGCGCGGTCGGCGCGCAGCTGCAGCGTCGAGGTGCGGCCCGGGATCATGTCGCGCTTGCCGTGCAGGTTGGGCACCCACAGCGTGTGGATCACGTCGTTGCTGCGCAGCGTGACCACGACCGGGCGCCCGACCGGGATGTGCAGCTCGTTGGCGGTGACGAAGTCGCGCGCCGGGTCGGCGTGGTGGTAGCGCGCTTCCCACCACCATTCGTGGCCGATCAGTTCGATGTTGACGGCGTTCTCGAGCGGCAGGCGCGCCAGCGCGCGGCTGGTCAGGACGTCGGCGGCGAGGAGCGCCAGCAGCCCGAGCGTGGCGACGCCGGTGGACCAGCCGACCGCCCGGTGCAGGCGCCGTTCCGGGTGGACCAGCGACTTCAGGTCGGGCGGCGCTTCGTCCACCCGAACGCGTGGCGCGCGCCACAGGGCCCACAGGAAGGCGGCGAAGATGGCGCCGAACACCAGCGTGCACAGGCCCAGCGTGAAGTTCCACAGCCGGCCGATGTGGGCAGCCTGGATGCCGTAGGCATGCAAGGCATCCTGCAGCGGAACAGCCGTGACGACGCCGGGGACCCACACCAAACCACCTACCAAAGCCCTCGCGCGATGACGCATCCGGCACACTCGACTCGAATAATTGTCATGACCTGACTTGTCATTATGCATAGCGCAGAACGCAACTTTGTGAAGCACAGATGGGTCATTTGTGAAACAATTGTCAAGCTAGATATTGAACATCTGGGGCAGCGTCGACAACAGGTAAAGCACCACCCCGATCAGTCCGCCGACCACGGTGCCGTTGATGCGGATGTACTGCAAATCCTTGCCGATGTTGATCTCGACCTGCCGGGACATCTCCCCGCTGTCCCAGTTCTTGACGGTGTCGGCGATGTGGCGCGTCAGGAAGCCCGCGAACTCGGGCGCCGCGCCGCGCGCCGCCAGTTCCAGGTTGGCGTTGAGCGAGGCGCGCAGTACCGGATCCTCGGCCAGCATGCGCCCGACCCAGGCGCCGGTGGCGACGATGCGCTTGCGCAGCGTGGAGTCCTCGCTGTCCAGGTCGCGCTTGATCCAGGTTTTCAGGTCGCTCCACAGGGAGCCGAGGTAGCCGTTCAGGGTCTCGTCGCCGACCAGGTGGTGCTTGATCTCTTCGCCCTTTTCGATGAAGTCCGGGTCCGCCTTCAGGCGCTCGATGAATTCGCGCGTAAAGGCGTCGAAGCGCTGGCGCAGCGGATGGTCCTTGTCTTCGCTGACGCGGTCCAGGATGCCTGATGCCATGCGCACCGTCAGGTCGGCGCCCTTCCTGCCGATCATCTCGGAAGGGAGCATGCGTTCCATGAACGCATATTCCTCGCGCAGCCAGTCGACGATGCCTTGCGCGATCACGGCCTGGGTCTCCTCAACGGCGAGCAGCTTGGCCAGCTGGGCGATGCCCTCGTCGAGCAGCTCATGGTGGCGTCCGCCGCGGGTCAGGCTTTCCAGGATGGTGCCCGCGGTCTGCGACAGATCGACCTGTTTCACCATCGCGTGCACGGCGCGCCGGATGAAGTCCTGCACCGCGCCGTCCTCGATGAAGTCGAGCGCCCAGCCGGCCATCCTCACCAGGTAGCCGCCAAGGCGCTCGGCGTTGTCCGGCTTGACCAGCCAGTCGGCCACCTGCCTGGCCGGGTCGTGGCGCTGGATCAGGCGGACGATGGAATCGGTGTCGAGGAATTTCTCGTGCACGAAGGCGGCCAGGTTGTCGGCAATGCGCGCCTTGTTGGCCGGGATGATCTCGGTATGGCGCGAGACAATCGGGATCGGGATGCGCCGGAACAGCGCCGCCACCGCGAACCAGTCGGCCAGCGCGCCGACCATGGCCGCTTCCGCGAATGCCTTCAGCAGGCCGCTCCACCAGTTCGGCGGAAGGAACAGGGACACCACGAACAGCGCCGCCGCGCCGCCGAAAAAGGCCAGCGCCAGCTGCTTCGATTTGCGCAGCTCTTCCAGCTTGCTTGCATCCTTGCCCGTCATGCCCTGCCCTGGTGGTTGGTCAAGCCTCCATCCTAGACCACAGCGGGCGAGTCCGTCGCGCAGGTGCCGAGGTGCGGCAAACCACGCACAAGCGCCACGGATTTTCTGCGTTCGCGATGCATCACGCATTCATCCGCAGCGATTTCTGGCAAAAATTCAACAACAGGCCGATCGTCCCTTATACTGTGTAGTGATATTGACAAAGGAGGGCCCCACCCGCATGGAACACAACATCAGTTTGATCACCACAATCGCCGCCGCCCTCGGGCTCGGCCTGCTGCTCGGCATGCTCGCCGTGCGGCTGCGCCTGCCTGCCCTGGTCGGCTATCTCGCCGCCGGCGTCATCATCGGCCCGGCCACACCCGGCTTCGTGGCCGACGTGGCGCTGGCTTCCCAGCTGGCCGAGATCGGAGTGATGCTGCTGATGTTCGGCGTGGGCCTGCATTTCTCGCTCGACGACCTGCTCGAGGTGAAGGGCATCGCCCTGCCCGGCGCGGTGCTGCAGATCACGGTGGCGACCCTGCTCGGCATCGGCCTGTCCCACCTGTGGGGATGGGGCCTCGGCGCGGGCCTGGTGTTCGGCCTGGCACTGTCGGTGGCCAGTACGGTGGTGCTGCTGCGGGCACTGGAAGACCGCGGCCAGCTCGATTCCTTCAATGGCCGCATCGCGGTCGGCTGGCTGGTGGTGGAAGACCTGGTCACGGTGCTGGTGCTGGTGCTGCTGCCGGCGCTGGCCGGACCACTCGGCGGCAAGGGCGAAGGCGTCGACAATGGCGGCTCGCTGTGGGCCACGCTGGGCTGGACCCTGCTGCAGGTCGGCGCTTTCGTCGCCTTCATGCTGCTGGTCGGCCGCAAGCTGTTCCCGTGGTTCCTGTGGCGCGTGGCCAAGACCGGTTCGCGCGAGCTGTTCACGCTGGCGGTGATCGCGGCGGCGGTCGGCATCGCCTACGGTTCCTCGCACCTGTTCGGCGTGTCCTTCGCGCTCGGCGCCTTCTTCGCCGGCATGGTGCTGCGCGAATCGGAGTTGAGCCACCGCGCGGCCGAGGAAACCCTGCCGCTGCGCGACGCGTTCTCGGTGCTGTTCTTCGTCTCGGTCGGCATGCTGTTCGACCCGCGCGTGCTGGTCGAGTACCCGCTGCAGATCCTGGGCGTGCTGGCCGTCATCCTGGTCGGCAAGTCGCTGGCCGCGTTCATCCTGGTGCTGGCGCTGCGCTATCCGCTGAACACGGCGATCACCGTCTCGGCCAGCCTGGCCCAGATCGGCGAGTTCTCCTTCATCCTGGCCGCCCTGGGCATGTCGCTTGGCCTGCTGCCGGTGCTGGGCCAGAACCTGATCCTGGCCGGCGCCATCGTCTCGATCGCGGTCAACCCGCTGATGTTCAAGATGGTCGAGCCGATCGAGCGCTGGGTGCTGCGCAGGTCCGACCTGGCGCGACGCATGGAACGCTCGCCCGACCCGCTGGCCGAGCTGCCGGCCAACGTCACCCACGAGCGCCTGACCGGCCAGGTGGTGCTGGTCGGCTATGGCCGCGTCGGCAAGACGATCGCGGCCGAACTGGCGCGCCAGGGCATCCACTACGTGGTGGCCGAGCAGAACCGGGAGATGGTCGAGGAACTGCGCCGGCGCGACCAGCCGGCGGTGGCCGGCAACGCGGCCGAGCCGGCGGTGCTGATCCAGGCCCACATCGCGCGCGCCTCGATGCTCGTCATCGCCACGCCGGACACCTTCCACGTGCGCGCGATGATCGAGACGGCCAGGACGCTCAACCCGTCCATCCAGGTCGTGGTGCGCACCCACAACGAGGAAGAAGCGCGCCTGCTGCGCGAGGAGACCGGCGGCACGGTGCTGGTCGGCGAACACGAACTGGCGCGCAGCATGACGCGCCATGTGCTGGATGGCCTGGCGCAGGTGCCGGTGGCGGCGCACTGATGCCAATGGTTGGCCGCTCCGATCACGTGCATGGTCGCCGAGCCGCCAGCAATCGCCGGGTGGACAGCGGCGCCGTCCACGCTACGCGGGCTGCAGCTTCGCTTCGTTTTGCAGCTGGCGCTTCGCTTCCAGGTGGCCCAGCTGGGCGGCCTGCACGAACAGGGCGTTCGCCTGCCTGCGGTCCATCGGCCCGCCCTGTCCTTCGTGCAGCATCTTCCCGAACAGGTACTTGGCCTGGCTGTCGCCCTGCGCGGCAGCCATCCCGAACCAGCGGCGCGCCTCGACCAGGTCGGGCTGCACGCCCTCGCCCTTGCAATAGATGCGTCCCACGCCGGCCTGCGCCTGCGCATCGCCCTGCTCGGCGGCCTTGCGCATCCATTCCAGCGCACGCGCATAACTCTTGAAGACGCCATTGCCTTCGCGGTAGCACATCGCGAGCGCCCACTGCGCTTCGCCATGGCCCTGCTGGGCCGCCTTCTCGATCCACTTCACGCCCTGCACGCTGTCCTGGGCCAGGTCCAGGCCGCGCAGCAGCAGGAAGCCCAGCTGGTACTGCGATTCCGCATGGCCGGTCTTGGCGTAGCGGCGCAGGTACTGCAAGTCCGCCGCCCGGTTGCCGCCGGCCAGGCTGATGTCCAGCACCGGCTGCGTGGCGCTCGGCTGTTCGGCCACCATGCTGCAGCAGCAGCCGAGCTTGGTCAGCATGGCCTGGCAACGCAGCGCGCTCAGGCGGTCGCTGCCCTTCTTGACCCTGGCCCGGGGCGTGTCGAACATGCCGCGGATGCGCGCCGGATCCTGACGGAAGGCGCGCGCGATCCGGGCGACGACCTGTTCCTTCGTGAAGCCGGCGCGCACGCCATGGACGTGGATCTCGTACTTCAGCTCCGGCAGGAAGGCCGGCGGCCGATGGATCTGCCCGCGTTCCTTGTCGAAGACGGTCAGGCCGAGCGCGCCGGCTGTCGTCACGATGAAGCCCAGCATGTTGTCCAGCTGCGCCTCGTCCAGGCGCAGGGTGGCCAGCTGGGTGCCTACCTGGTCGACCAGGCGCGCGTCCACCCAGGGGCATTCGTCGATCGCCGGATCGTAGCAGGGGTAGCTCGAGCGGCAGGGATAGACCGAGACCAGGATGTCATGAAGCTTGGCAAGCGCCGCGGCTTTCGATCCGGCGATCTGTTTTTCACGGATCGATGCGAGCGCGATCCATGCCAACCTCTCGTCCCTGGGGACGGTTGGAACCAGCACTTCCAGCACATGACGCATCATGATATCACCCCCTGATTTTCGAATTTACTGAATTGAGTCAATTCTAAATAGTAAATATCCTCATCGCAACTAGTATTGTGGCTTCGTCAGCATAAAAAGCTCAGCGCAGCAACACGCGACGGCCCCTGCCGTGCGAAGGCCTTTCTTGTCGTCTTGTACAGCAGGGTTTCGGCCGGCACAGACCGGCCCATGTTCGAGCCGTCATGAATCGTCACCGAGCCAGCTGCGAAGGCGCAGCGCCAGCGCCGGCTCGACCCGCTGTCGCGCGTCGCCTATTGCACGCGCCATTTCTACGGCATGGTGCCTGGGGCCGCGCCTGGAGCGCGACGTGCTGCTGGTAACCGATGCGCACGCCGTCTACCGAAGCTTTGCCCAGGGCGCAGGGATCACGCACGAGGCCGTGAATCTTGCCGTCGGCATCCGCGTGCGCGGCGCCATTCACGTTCAGAACGTGAACGCCTATCACGGCCGGCTGTGCGATTGGCTGCGACTTTTCCGTGCTCGGCGTTTCAACACTTGATGCGAACAGTGCCTAAAAAAAAGCGGCGGACATCGCTGTCCGCCGCGTCAACCCGGGCCTACCCGGGACTATCAACCAACCTTTTCCCTGCTCAGGCCACGGCTTCCTCGGCTTCCGTGCACAGCTTCAGGCTCGCATGGCGCTGGTGCGCCAGCCCGGCCTGCAGCGCGTCCTTGTGCTCTTCGAGCAGCGCGAACACGGCATCCTTGGATAGCACGTACTGGTCGAGCAGCGTGTCCTTGATCGCGACGATCACCTCGCGGTAGTCGCGGATCGCGTCCAGCGTGTAGCTGTACAGCTCATCCGACTTTTCTTCGACCTGGCGCAGCGTGTGCTCGCCCGAGGCGTCGTTCTGCAACTGGCTGTAGTCGATCTTGGCACGCGAGTACATCGACAGGCGGCCCACCATCAGGTTCAGCATCTTGGTGATCTTCTCGATGTCGTTCTGGCTGCCGACCGAGATGCCGCGGGCGCCGTAGAACAGCTCTTCCGCCGCCACGCCGCCGTACAGGCCGATCACGTCGCGCTCCAGTTCTTCCAGGGTGCGCAGCGACATGTCGTCACCCGACTGCAGCACGTAGCCTAGCGCGCCGATCTTCGACACGGCTTCGGTGCTGATCTTCAGCAGATGCGACTTGTCCTTGACTTCGGCCAGGCTCATGCCGGCGCGCAGGTAAGGATCGATCTGCATGAAGAAGTGGCCCAGTTCGTGCACCGCGATGCGCTCGCGCTGCTTGTGCTTTTCGGCGGTCGTGGCACGGTCGGTCAGGCCGATGGTGGCACGCTCGTAGGCACGGAACAGCAGGTCGGTGTTGATGATCGCCTTTTCCTGGATCGAGATCATCGATGCGCGCTCGACCACGGTTTCCAGCAGGGCCGGGCTCAGGTTCTGGGTGATTTCCGCAACCTGGTCCAGGTCGAGGTCCTTGTAGTCGACCAGGCCATCCTTCTTCTTGGCCAGGAAGCTCTTCAGCAGTTCGCGGCGCTCGGCCTTGTTCGGCAGGCGGAAGTTGATCTTCACCGAGAAGCGGCGCAGCATCGCTTCGTCCATCTCGGTCGAGGCGTCGTCGAAGTTGGAGGCGATCACCCAGATCACGCCCTGGCCCTTGTCGCTCTTCACGCCGTCCAGCAGGCCGAGCAGGGTGTTGGCGGTATCGTCTTCCCATTTCTTTTCGCTGCGGCCGCGCGGCATGAACAGGCTCTGCCCTTCATCCAGGAAGATGATGCACTTGCCCTTGGCGCAAGCCTTGCGGTACAGGGCGTTCAGCGCCTTGGAACCGCCGCCGACGTAGCCCGATTCGAGGGCGGAACCGGAGGCCTGGATCAGCGGCATGTTCAGGCGCTTGGCCAGGTAGCCGACCAGCTTGGTCTTGCCGGTACCGGCCGGACCGGTGAGCATCACGTTGAAGGGCTTGTCGATATTGTGTTCCTGGTACAGCTCGCGGTTGCGGATCATGTCTTCCAGGTGCAGCACTTCCTGCTTGATGTCTTCCATGCCGATCAGGTCATCCATGCTGCCCTTCAGCTTGTCCGGGGCAATCATCTGGGCGCCGGCCGAGTTCATGCCAGGGATGCCGAATTTCATGGCATACAGGATCACGGCCAGCACGGTCAGGTCGAGCGCATGGCGCTTGAGGAAGTCCAGCGCAGAGTTGCCGAAGCCTTCGTTCTCGTCCTCCATCACGGCCTTGTGGGTGCTCAGGAAGTCATCCTTGGCGATCGAATACGGGATCGCGTTCTTCAGCAGGACTTCGCGCTCCAGCGACAAGTGCGAGGTGCTCGGCACCTTGACCACGTGCAGTTGCGGCGCATCCTTGAATTTGTAGACGTAGCGCGGCGAATCGGACAGCGGCTTGGCCACCAGCAGGTAGTCCAGGCGCTCCTTCTGGGCGGCCAGTTGGGTGATTTCGGAAATGTTCTGGGAATGGACGACCGGCGCGGTGTCTTGCGGGACGTCGGCCTTGTAAATTGCCCATCCGGTCAGGACGCCAAGCAGGATGGCGGTCAGCACGCGAACGTAAACGTTCTTGAAGGCAATTTGAAGTCGGGCAAAGTTGGGCATATCGGTACTCTTTAAGACGAAGTGTGCGAGATACGGCTGGGTCTTGCGTTGCCTTCGCCGTGCCGATTGGCCTGGAAGGCGGCGGTGCGGGGACCGCTGGATGATACTCAAACGTGCGCGTTTGATATTGTTTTGATGCCCGAAGGCAATAGGGATATGGAGACTATACTCGGAAAGAAAAGTTTGGTGTATACCGTGCGCCGAAAATTTTTTACGACACCACATCCCATATCAAACAAATATCGCTTTTCTTTGGTATTTCGATAAGTCCGCTAAAAAAAGGACAAGGACGGTACTATCTTTTATGCTTTTCTCAATATCATTCAAGATATTGACTTATATTTGTTTTATTTAAAAAAGATTAACTTTAACAAGCACTTATCGACGCCGGACCGCTTGAATCAAGCGCGATGCGCAGCGCATTTTTGCTATGCTGCAGATACCCTTTTCCCGAAGCTGATTTCGAAGGAAAAACCGTGAAACGCATTGCACTTGCCGCAGTTTTAGGTGTCTTGTCCAGTGGTGCCGTCCAGGCCACGGCTATCGACCTCGACAACAGTCACACCGACGGCATGCGGGTGGCCGATTTGCCGACGGTACAACGCAACGAGGTGGTGGCACCGCCGCCGGCCTCGATGTCCGAGCTTCCCGAACCGGAAGTGTTTGCCATGATGCTGGTGGGCCTGGTCCTGATCGGTTATCGGGCCAGCCGCCACAGCAGCGAGAAATTCAAGTAAGGAGAATGGACGACCTATCGATCGCCGGCGCCGCAGGCCGCGGCATGGAAAGCTCGAGTTCGACAGAACGGATGATCCCACGGCACCTCGGGCGCCGTTTTCATGTCGAACGCTGAAAAGGGATAGATGGGACGACTATGCCGGAATTCAAGGGTTCTGGCGAAAAAAGTCGTTCAGGCAGGCTCGCTGCACAGCGCATGCAGCTTGAGCAGGGTCGACCAGTTGCGCGAGGTCGTCGCATCGCCCAGCTGCTTGCCGAGCGCGGCGGCGGCCGCGCTGTCGAGGATGCCGTCCGGGCACCACACATAGACGGCGCGCTCGCCCAGCGCCACCGCGCCGGGATGCCAGTTCTGGCCGCACAGGGCGTCGATGCCCGGCAAGCTCGTGCCGGAAGGGCTGGACAATATGAAGGTCAGCAGGCGCGCATGGTCGGGGGCACGGTCGACCAGCGGATTGGCGGCGACGATGGCGGCCAGTTCCTCGCCGTCGAGCACCAGCACGCGCGCCGCCACGCCCAGCTTGAGCACCAGCGTTTCCTCGATGCCGGCGGCGACGTCGGCCTGCGGCCTGGCGGGACCGCTGAACACGACGTTGCCGCTGTTGAGGACGCTGCGCACCTTGGTATAGCCGAGGTCCTCGATCAATTTACGCAAGTCGGCCATGGCGATGCGTTTTGCTCGCCCAACATTGACGCCCCGGAGCAGGGCAATGTAGCGTTTGCTGGTCATGGCGCGCATGGTACCGTGCCCGGGTAGCGCGCGGTAGGTCGCTGTCCGATTTATTTAATCAGCCCTTCTTCGCGCATCGCCTGCTGCACCGCCGGGCGGCCGGCCACGCGTTGCTGGAAGGCGGTCAGCACCGGCCACGGCGACAGGTCGACGCCCACGATGGCGCCCCAGCCCAGCACGGTAAATAAATAGGCATCGGCCGCCGTGAACTGCGAGCCCAGCAGATAGTCGCTGCCTTCCAGGCGCGACGCCACCCAGCCCAGGCGGTTGGCCAGGCTGGTGCGGGCCGCCTGTTTGATCTCCTCGGTCGAGGTCGGACGGAACAGCGGGCTGAAGCCCTTGTGCAGTTCGGTCGCGATGAAGTTCAGCCACTCGACCATCTGGTAACGCTCCAGCGTCCCGTGCGACGGCGCCAGCTGACGGTCCGGCGCCAGGTCGGCGACGAACTGGACGATGGCCGGGCCTTCCGTCAGCACGGTGCCATCGTTCAATTGCAGCGCCGGCACGTAGCCCTTCGGATTGATGGCGGTGAAGTCGGCACCGGTGGCCGTCTGGCGCTTGCGAATGTCGACGCGTTCCAGCGTGAACTCGAGGCCTGCCTCGCGCAGGACAATGTGGGGAGACAGCGAGCAGGCGCCCGGGCTGAAATACAGTTTCATGAAGAATCCCTGGATGTTGATATATGCCCCTGCCTGATGCAAAAACGCAGGGCATGGCGAGAATACAACAATTCACCCTGCATTGCCGATGGCCCGCGCAATGGCCCCACCACGAGTGATACCATCAATACATTAATGAGAGGAAAGAATGATTGCACAACCGACGCCATCCGGCGCTGCCGATGAGGATGCCGACAGCGCGGCCCTGGAAGCGCGTCTCGATCACCTGTTCCGCCATCAAGCGCATGAGGGTCACGCTGGCTGGGCCACGCTGCAATTGCGCCGCCATATCGAAGCCTACCGACTGAACCGGGAGCGACAGGCATGAAGCTCGCCCCGGAACAATTGGTCCAGGGCATACGCGACCTGCCCTCGCTGCCGGCCGTGGTCATGGACTTGCTCGGTGACCTGGACATGGAGCAAGCCGACATTTCGGTACTGGCAAAGAAAGTGTCGCTGGATCCAGCCCTGACGGCAAAGACGCTGCGCCTGGCGAATTCGCCGGCCTTCGGGTTGCAGGTGAAAGTGGCGACGATCCAGCAGGCGATCGCCTTCCTCGGTTTCCAGACCATGCGCAACCTGATCGCCGCCGCGGCGGTGACGGTGTGCTTCCCGACCGGGCGCTGTCCCGGCTTCAGCGACAGGATGTTCTGGCGCCATGCGAGCGCCAGCGCCGCCTGCGCCCGCGCGCTGGCGCGGCGCATCCGTTTCAACCAGGACATCGCCTTCACCGCCGGCCTGCTGCACGATATCGGCCGCCTGGTGCTGGCCACGACCCAGCCCGAGGCCTATGGCGCCGTCCTGGCCTGGCGCCGCGCGCACGACTGCACGCTGCTGGATGCGGAACGCGCGGTCTTGGGGATGGACCATGTGGATGCCGGCGTGGCGCTGGCGGCGCACTGGCAGTTTTCGGAAACGATCCGCCAGGCCATCGCACGCCATCACGCGCCTGACATGCCTGCGTCCGGCATGCTGGCTGCGATCGTGCACGTGGCCGACGCGATCGTCCATGCGCTCGACTTGGTGGGCGATGCGGACGAAGTGGTACCACCGCTGTCAGGCTCGGCCTGGGACGCGATGAAGTTGAACGAAGAAGCTTACCTGCATCTGTTCCAGGAAACGGAACAGCAGTTCGAAGAGATGTCGGCCATCCTGGCGGCGTAGAGCCGGAGCTCAGCCGCCGGAACGGCCTTTTTTATTGACGGCAGCGGGGCGGGCCGGAACAGCCCGGAACCCGCTGCCGGGTCGTGCCGCAGGCATGACAGGACCGGCTGTCATGCCCTCGGCATCAGTGCGCATAGTTGCCCGACTTCGATACGTCGTTGCCTTGCGTTTCCTGCGCTTGCGGCTGAGCAGCTTGCTGGGCGGCTTGCTGGGCAGCCTGCTGTGCAGCTTTCTCTTCGGGCTTCGGGCGGCCTTGTGCGTCCGACAGGCGATATTTGGTGCGGCGGTCGCCCATCAGGTCGCGCAGGTCGCGGATGCTCATGCCGGTCACTTCGTGCATGCGGATCAGCAGCGAAGCGCCGACCGGCAGGCGATGGTGACGGATTTTGCTGATCACCGGCGGAGCGACTTCGAGCATGCGCGACAGCGCTGCGTCGTTCTTCAGTTGCATTTTGCCGAGCAGAATGTCCAGCAAGTGGTTCGGATTGTAGCTTTCCTGTGATGACAGAGCATGATGTGCCATGATTACCTCGTGAGTGGTTAAAATAGTTCCTTTACGAACTTTCGTTAAGGACCAGATTTCGTCTACATAAGTTCCCGGCTCGTGTTCCCATCTTCGACAGACTTGATCTACCGAAGGCGGTTGCGCTTACCGGACCGCGTGCGCTCCCTAAAACGTCCTGTACTCACTTCCCTCGCGCACTTGTTTTTCGAACAAATTATCAAACTCATACGGGGTCTTTACCCTCGACCTGAGCACGAAAAGCATTGGTCGAAATCAAGCTATCGTCTGGAAAGCTTGTCACATAGTCATTTCAGCACATGGTGACAGATTGTGGCGCACGCAAGAGTTTTTTTGGACAAATTTTGCAATTGCCGAGATGCAGGAACCAATTGATTTACAAGAGGAAACTCGGTTCGAGTCGAATCGGCAACTTTCAAGATAACAGCCAGCAACGAAATTTCAAGAATTAACAATGTAACTGACTGTTCCGAAGTTAACTTACAGAAATTATCAATTCCGCGGGGTAGCAAACCGGGGGCGCACGCGGCGTCTTCCGGGTGTATTGCCGATTTACGGTAAACTCCTATCCCACTTGTCAAAGCATCAGCAACCGACAGCATTCATGCAAAAAAAAGTATTCATCAAGACCTTTGGCTGCCAAATGAACGAGTACGACTCGGACAAGATGGCGGACGTGCTGGGCGCGTCCGACGGGCTCGTACGTACCGACTCACCGGAGGATGCCGACGTCATCCTGCTGAACACCTGCTCGGTCCGTGAAAAGGCACAGGAAAAGGTCTTTTCCGATCTCGGGCGCCTGAAGGAACTCAAGCGCGACAAGCCCGGGCTCATCATCGGCGTGGGCGGCTGCGTGGCCTCCCAGGAAGGCGCGGCCATCGTCAAGCGCGCGCCCTACGTCGACATGGTGTTCGGTCCGCAGACCCTGCACCGCCTGCCGCAGATGATCGAACTGCGCCGTGCCAGCGGCGCGGCCCAGGTCGACATCAGCTTCCCGGAAATCGAGAAGTTCGACCACTTGCCGCCGGCCAAGGTCGAAGGCCCGGTCGCCTATGTGTCGATCATGGAAGGCTGCAGCAAGTACTGCAGTTACTGCGTGGTGCCCTATACCCGCGGCGAGGAAGTCTCGCGCCGCTTCGAGGATGTGCTGACCGAGGTCGCCGGCCTGGCCGCCCAGGGCGTCAAGGAAATCATGCTGCTGGGGCAGAACGTGAACGCCTACCGGGGGGCGATGGAAAACGGCGACATTGCCGACTTCGCCCTGCTGCTCGAATACGTGGCCGAGATCCCCGGCATCGAGCGCCTGCGCTTCGTCACCAGCCACCCGAAGGAATTCACCCAGCGCCTGATCGACGCCTACGCGAAAATCCCGCAGCTGGTGAACCACCTGTACCTGCCGGTGCAGCACGGGTCGGACCGCATCCTGCAGGCCATGAAGCGCGGCTACACCGGCCTCGAATACAAGTCGATCATCCGCCGCATCAAGGCGGTGCGTCCGAACATCTCGATTTCGTCCGACTTCATCGTCGGCTTCCCGGGCGAGACCGATGCCGACTTCGACGCCATGATGAAGCTGGTGGAAGACGTCGGCTTCGACAACAGCTTCAGCTTCATCTTCAGCAAGCGCCCCGGCACGCCGGCCGCCAATCTCGAAGACGAGACCCCGCACGAGGTGAAGCTGGCGCGCCTGCAGCGCCTGCAGGCGCAAATCGACCTGAATACCCGCAAGACCAGCGCGGCCATGGTCGGCACCGTGCAGCGCATCCTCGTCGAAGGCCCGTCCAAGAAGGGCCGCACCGAAGATGGCATGCCCGAGCTGCAGGGCCGCTCGGAAAACAACCGCGTCGTGAATTTCGCCCCGGGCACCGCCGGCGACACGCTGATCGGCCAACTGGTCGACGTGCGCATCACCGAAAGCCTGGATTACAGCCTGCGTGGCGACCTGGTCGCCAGCATTGATACGATAGCCAAAGCCAGTTGAAAACCCAGACGCCTACCCAGCCTTCGTATTTCGTTCCCGAGCCGCTCGACAATACCCGGCTCGCCCATCTCTGCGGCCCGCTCGACGAGAACCTGCGCCAGATCTCGGCCGCCCTCGACGTGACCATTTTCCGGCGCGGCGAACGCTTCATCGTCAGCGGCAGCAATGCCGAGCGCGCGGTCGAGCTGCTCGAACGCTTCTATTCGGTGGCCGACAAGGTCGTGCCGCTCGAGGAAGTCCAGCTGGCGCTGGTCGAGCAGCGCGCCGGCCTGAAGCCGTCGATCGCCGAACCGGCCGCCGCGCCGAAAAAGGAAAAGGAACCGGGCACCACGGCCGGCGCCGATGAAGACGGCGGCGAGGACGGCGAGGACGATGGAGAACTGGTCAGTCCCGCGCTGAAGACCCGCCGCAGCGACCTGCGCGGCCGCACGCCGCACCAGATCCAGTACCTGAAGGCGGTGCTGGAACACGACATCAGCTTCGGCATCGGTCCGGCCGGCACCGGCAAGACCTACCTGGCGGTCGCCTGCGCGGTCGACGCGCTCGAGCGCGACGCGGTCAAGCGCATCATCCTGACCCGTCCGGCCGTGGAAGCCGGCGAGCGCCTCGGCTTCCTGCCGGGCGACTTCGCGCAGAAGGTCGATCCCTACCTGCGCCCGCTGTACGACGCGCTGTACGACCTGCTCGGCTTCGACCGCACGCAGAAGCTGTTCGAAAAGCAGGTGATCGAGATCGCCCCGCTGGCCTTCATGCGCGGGCGCACGCTGAACCACGCCTTCGTGATCCTGGACGAGGCCCAGAACACGACGGTCGAACAGATGAAGATGTTCCTGACCCGCATCGGCTTCGGCAGCAAGGCCGTGGTCACCGGCGACATCACGCAAGTCGACCTGCACAAGACCCAGCGCAGCGGCCTGGCCGACGCGATGCACGTGCTGAAGGACGTGCGCGGCATCGGCTTCACCCATTTCTCCAGCGCCGACGTGGTGCGCCACCCGCTGGTGGGCCGCATCGTCGACGCCTATGAAAAGGCGGCCTCGATCCAGGAGATCGGCGCCTTGCCCAAAACAGCAACCACGACGACCCGACATGCAAGAAAAAAAACATAAGCTCGACCTCGACGTCCAGTACGCCGACACCCTCCTGGAAGCCGACATCACCCCGGCGATGATCGAACGCTGGGTCCAGGCTTCGCTGCTCGGCCCGGCCGAGCTGGCGATCCGCTTCGTGAACGCGGAAGAAGGGCAAACCCTGAACCGCGACTACCGCGGCAAGGACTACCCCACCAACGTCCTCACCTTCGCCTACAACGAAGGCGCGGAAATCGCGGACGACGAGCCGACCCAGGCCGACATCGTGCTCTGCACCGACGTGCTGCAGCGCGAAGCCGAGGAGCAGAAGAAGACGGTCGAGGAACACGTGGCCCACCTGGTGGTGCACGGGGTGCTGCATGCGCAGGGCTTCGACCACGAGAACGATGAAGAGGCCGAGGAGATGGAGCAGCTCGAGCGCGACATCATGGAAGCCTTGCAGTATCCGGATCCGTACGCCGAAATGTAGGGTGGACGGGTTCCCCGCCCACCCTACCCTTGACGCTTGTGCTGTCTAGGCTTTTTTAAGCTGCTCCCCGATCGGCAGCTTGCGCACCCGCTTGCCGGTCGCCGCGAACACCGCATTCGCCAGCGCCGGCGCAATCCCCGCCGTCCCCGGCTCGCCGATGCCGCCCGGCTCGTCGTGGCTGTTGACCAGGTACACCTCCACCGCCGGCGCCTCGTTCATGCGCATCACCCGGTAATCGCTGAAGTTGGTCTGCTGCACCTTGCCCTTGTCGAGCGTGATCTCGCCCCACAGCGCGGCACTCGCGCCGTAGACGATGCCGCCTTCCATCTGGGCCACGATGGTGTCAGGATTGATGTTCTGGCCACAGTCGACCGCGCACACCACGCGGTGCAGGCGCACGTCGCCGTCCGGGCCGACCGAGACCTCCGCCACCTGCGCCATGTAGCTGCCGAAGGCGAACTGGGTCGACACGCCGCGTCCGATGCGGCGTCCGGCGACCGGTTTCAGGGGCTTGCCCCAGCCGGCCTTTTCGGCCGCCAGGTTCAGCACCGCCAGCGTGCGCGGCGATTTCTGCAGCAGCGAACGCCGGAACGCGACCGGGTCGGTCTTGCTCAGGTAAGCCAGTTCGTCGACGAAGCTCTCGACCACGAACACATTGTGGGTCGGGCCGACGCCGCGCCAGAACGCGGTGGCCAGGCCCGGCGGTTCGTGGCGCACGTATTCCACGCGCACGGCGGGAATCGAATACTGCAGGTCGGCCGCGCCTTCCACCGCGTCCGGGTCGACACCGTTCTTGACCGCCGGCGGCGCGAAGCGCGCCATGATCGAGGAGCCGGTCACGCGGTGGAACCAGGCGACCGGCATGCCCTTGTCGTCGACCTTGGCCGACAGGCGGTCGTAATAATAAGGGCGGTACATGTCGTGCTGGATGTCTTCCTCGCGCGTCCAGATGATCTTCAGCGGCCCCTTGGCCAGCTTGGCGAAGGCCACCGCCTGGATCACGTTGTCGACTTCCAGCCGGCGCCCGAAGCCGCCGCCGATGTAGAAATTATGCACCTGCACCTTCTCGACGGGCAGGCCGGCGACCTTGGCCGCCGCGCCCTGGGCCAGCGCCGGCACCTGGGTGCCGACCCACAGGTCGCAGCCGTCCGCGCGCAGGTCGACCGTGCAGTTCATCGGCTCCATGGTCGCGTGGGCCAGGAAGGGCAGTTCGTAGACGGCGTCGATGCGGCGCCCGCCCTGCTGGTCCAGCACCTTCAGCGCGTCGCCCTCGTTCTTGGCCACGGCGCCTGTGCCCTGCGACACCTTGGCCATGTCGGCCACGATGCCGGCCAGGCTGACCTTGCCGTTGGCGCCGTCGTCGAAGCGCGGCGCGGCCGCCAGCAAGCCCTGTTTCGCGCTCCAGAAGTTGTCGGCGACGACCGCCACCGCGCCCTCGATCCGCAGCACCTGGCGCACGCCCTTGACCGCCATCGCCTTCTGCTCGTCCACGAAGGCGACCTTCCCGCCCAGCACCGGCGACGCCGCCACCGCGGCGATTCCCATGTTGGGCAGGCGCGCGTCGATGCCGAACAGGGCCTCGCCATTCACCTTGACCGGGCTGTCCAGGCGCTTCATGGACTTGCCGATCAGGGTGAAGTCGGCCGCGTCCTTCAGCTTGACCGTGGCCGGGAAGCTCAGCTTCGATGCCGCGTCGGCCACCTCGCCGAAATGGACCGAGCGGTTCGAACCTTCGTGGCGGATGGTGCCTGCGACTACCTTCAGTTCGTTCTCGCCCACGTTCCAGTTCTTGGCCGCGGCCTGCACCAGCACCGTGCGCACCTTGGCGCCGGCTTCGCGCAGCGGCTTCCAGGCGCCGCGCACCGAGGTCGAGCCGCCGGTCACCTGGCCGCCCAGCAGCGGGTCGGCGTACAGGCTGTTGTTGGCCGGCGCCTGCTCCAGGCGCACCTTGGACAGGTCGGCGCCGAGTTCCTCGGCCAGCAGCATCGGCATCGAGGTGAAGGTGCCCTGCCCCATCTCGACCTTGTGGATGATCAGCGTGACGAGGCCGGTGCGGTCGATGCGGATGAAGGCGTCGTGCGCCAGGCCGGGCGCGTCGCCCGATGCGGCGGTGGCGGCCTGGCCGACCGCCTTCTCGGGCGGCGGCTCCTTGCGGTCGCTTTCGGGTTTCTTTTCGCAGCCGAACAGCGAGAAGCCGAACAGCAGCCCGCCGCCGGCCAGCGCGCCGGCCTTCACGAAGCCGCGGCGCGCAGCCGATGCCGGGGTGGTCTTGTTATCCTGGTCCATGGCCGTCCCCTTATGCCGCTGCAATCTTGATGGCTTTGCGAATGCGCCCGTAGGTGCCGCAGCGGCAGATGTTGCCCGCCATCGCGTTGTCGATGTCGGCATCGCTCGGCTTGGGCGTGGCCTGCAGCAGCGCGGTGGCGGCCATGATCTGGCCCGACTGGCAGTAGCCGCACTGCACCACGTCGAGCTGGCGCCAGGCATCCTGCACCTTGGCGCCGACCGGATCCTTGCCGATCGCCTCGATGGTCGTGATCTTCTTGCCGACGGCCGCGGAGACCGGGGTGACGCAGGAACGGATCGCCTGGCCGTCCAGGTGCACGGTGCAGGCGCCGCACAGGGCGACGCCGCAGCCGAACTTGGTGCCGGTGAGGTTGAGTACGTCACGCAAGGCCCACA
>CAJYQM010000387.1 GCA_913777025.1 uncultured Massilia sp.
CTCGGTCTCGCGATCTTCGCTTATCAGCACCAGCAGGCCTTCCGGCTCGGTGAAGCCAGTGAGATAGTAAAAATAGCTGTCGTGCCGGTAGGGGTAGTCGCTGTCGCCGTTGCGCGCGACTTCCGGCGCGGTCGGCAGCACGGCCACGGCGCCCGGCTGCATCTGCGCGGCCAGGCGCGCACGGCGTGCTGCGTAAGGGTTCATGGCCTGGCCTTGGGGGCGGTCGAGGCGACCGGGGCGTTGAGTTCTTCCAGCTGGCGCACGGTGCCCACGTTGACCCACTGGCCATCGTAGACTTCGCCGCCGACGCGGCCCTGTTTGACGTACTTGCGCATCAGGGGACCGAGCTTCACGAATTCGCCGGGCTGGATACCGTCGAACATCTCGGGACGGTAGACCCCGATGTTGGCGAAGTTCCACTTCGGCGTGCCCTCGTTGGACAGCGTGTACATGGTCAGGCCGAAGTCGCCTTCCGGGTTGTGCCACGGGTTCGGCGTCAGGTACAGCCAGGCGATGTCGCGCTTGTCTTTCGGATAAGGCTGGCCGACCGCGTCCTCGTCCTTCAGCGCGTCCTTGCACTGCGAGAAGTCGAAGTAGGGCGCGTAGATGTCGCCCGACACCGCCACGAAGGGCTCGTCGCCCAGCAGGTGCAGGGCGTTGGCGATGCCGCCGGCGGTTTCCAGCGGCGCCGGCTCGTGCGAGTAGCGGATGCGCGCGCCGTACTGGCTGCCGTCGCCCAGCGCCTGCTCGATCATGTGGCCGAGGAAGGAGTGGTTGATGACGATGTCGGGGATGCCGGCGCGCACCAGGTTCAGCACGTGGTGCACGATCAGGGGACGGCCGCGCACCTTCAGCAGCGGCTTCGGGCATTCGTCAGTCAGCGGACGCATCCGCTCGCCGCGGCCGGCGGCGAAGATCATGGCTTTCATGGGGCGTCCGTCGTCAGAAGGTGTAGCCGACCTGCGGCGCCTTGTCCTCGAGCGAGTCGAGCAGGCGTGCCAGCGGTTTCAGTTCGGTGTAGCGGTTGGCGGTCTTGCGCACGTAGTCCATCACGGTCGGCAGGTCGCCCATGTAGTGCGCCTTGGCGTCGCGGTAGTTCAGGCGGCAGAAGATGCCCAGGATCTTCAGGTGGCGCTGCAGGGCCATGTATTCGAAGTCGCGGTAGAAGGCGTCGATGTCCGGGTTCACCGGCAGGCCGGCCTGCTTGGCGCTCTGCCAGTAGCGCACCACCCAGTCCAGCACGAATTCCTCGTCCCACTGGATATACGCGTCGCGCAGCAGCGAAGCCAGGTCGTAGGTGACCGGGCCGTAGACCGCGTCCTGGAAGTCGAGCACGCCCGGGTTGCCCTGGTCGAGGAACATCAGGTTGCGCGAGTGGAAATCGCGGTGCATGAATACCTGCTGCTGGGCCAGCACGTTGGCGGTGATCGCCTCGAACACTTTATCGAGCTGGGCCTGCTGGATGTCGTTCAGGGTGACGCCCAGGTGGCGCCCGACGAACCACTCGGGGAACAGGTTCATCTCGCGCAGCACGAAGGCGCGGTCGAATTCCGGCAGCACGCCGGGCTGGCTGGTGACCTGGAACTTGATCAGGGCATCGACCGCGTCCGAGTACATGAAGGACGCGTTGTCAAGGTCCAGGCGCTGCAAATAGGTGGTCGTGCCCAGGTCGGACAGCAGCAGGAAGCCATCCTCGACCTTGCGCGCGACGATGGCCGGCACGGTCACGCCGGCGTCGAACAGCAGGCCGGCGACATGGATGAAGGCCGGCACGTTTTCGCGCTCGGGCGGTGCGTCCATGGCGACCAGGGTGGCGCCGAGCTTGTCGCGTAGCGCAGGCACGACGTCGAGCCGGAAATAGCGGCGGAAGCTGGCATCGGACGAGGCAGGGCGCAGGCTCCCGACCTCGACCAGGTCCAGGGTGTCCAGCCAGGCGGTCAGCTGGGCCAGCCGGGCATCCTTGTCCGCGGCGGTGGGAGTGTGTGAAGACAGAGAAGACATGAAGCGTCCCGGGGGATCCGGTTGGTGGTGATTGGGGCAGGAGGCCCCGATGCGGTATGCCGCACGGGGGCCGGACTTTAACTTTGAAGTTTAGAGCATGCTCCAGAGCATGGCAATCGCGTCACAGCGGCTTTGCGTGCGATCAAGTCGCCTCGCCTGTTTACCAGGCCGATGCGCGCGAACCGGGTCCTGTTGTAACAGTTGTATCCGGCTCATCCATTCAAACCATTAAAAATCAAGGGCTTACGCGCGGCCATGCTTGCCGGGAGCGGCGCCGTGACGCGGCGTTTTTGCGACCGTGCCGCGGATATTCCCATATAATAAGGAATTCAATAGCAAAAATCGCCCTCTATGGTGCAACGCGATCTTTCATGAGCTGGATTACGGCCCTACCTTTTCCGCCGCGGCGAGCTGTCGCCTTGTCCGCCCTCGTCTCCGTGGCCACGGGGCCGCTGTTCGCCCAGACGGCGCCCACCGGCACGCCGGCCAGGAGCGCCGCATCGCCCGCCCGCGGCGACGACCAGGATCTTCCGACCACCGTCCGGGCCGAAGCCTTCGACGGGCGGCCGGACCGCGTGCTGAACCTGCACCGCAACGTCGAGATCACGCGCGGCGCCACCGGCGTCACCGCCGATACCGCCTGCTACCGGCGCGTCGAGGACGAGGTCACGGCCGAAGGCAATATCAACATGTGGCGCTTCGGCGACCGCTACAAGGGCGACGCCCTCGAGCTGAACCTGGAAACCGGCAAGGGCTGGGTGCGCCATCCGTCCTACCACCTGCAGCTGAACAATGCGCAGGGCACGGCCCAGCGCATCGAATTCCTGGGCGAGGACCAGGCGCTGGTGGTGGACGGCACCTACAGCACCTGCGAAGGGCCGGATCCGGCCTGGTACCTGAAATCGAGCACCTTGAGCCTGGACCAGGGACGCGACGTCGGCAAGGCCGGCAAGACCGTCATCTATTTCAAGGACGTGCCCATCCTCGGCACGCCGTCGCTGTCGTTCTCGCTGTCGGGCGCGCGCCGCTCGGGCTGGCTGCCGCCGACCATCGGCCTCGGCTCCAAGGGTTCGGCCGAGGTGATGGTCCCGTATTATTTCAACATCGCCCCCAACCGCGACCTGACGGTGTTCCCGCGCTACATGTTCGACCGCGGCCTGCAGCTGGGCGCGACCGGACGCTACCTCGGCGAGACCTCGCGCGGCACCTACAACGGCGAAACCCACGTCGAGCTGCTGCCGAACGACCGCATGGCCCACCGCGACCGCTGGTGGATCGACACCCTGCACAACCAGCAGCTGGCCCCAGGCTGGTCCTTCGGCTGGAATGCGCACGGCGCGTCCGACGACGAATACCCGTCCGACTTCTCGCGCACCGTGGCGGCCAGTGCCGAGCGCCAGCTGCTGCGCGAACTGCGTACCGATTACTACGGCCAGTACTGGAGCCTGAACGCGCGCGTGCAGAGCTACCAGGTGCTGCAGGATCCGGCCTCCGCCACCGATCCGAGGCTGACCGTGCCGCGGCCCTACGACCGCCTGCCGCAGATTAATTTCCACGCCGGCCGCTACGACGTGCTGGGCGGCTTCGACTGGGCGCTGGATGCCGAGGCGGTGCGCTTCTCGCACCCGACCGACACCATGGTGCAGGGCAACCGCGCCAACATGGTGGGCCAGGTCAGCTACCCGGTGGTACGCCCGGGCTGGTTCTTCACGCCGAAGGCGATGCTGCACGCGACCCAGTACGACATGGAAAACAATGTCCGGGTCGACGCCAGCGGCAGCCGCCGGGACGAGAACCGGATCTCGCGCGTGTTGCCGACCGTCTCGCTGGATACCGGCATGATGTTCGAGCGCGAGGCATCGTTCTTCGGCCGCGCGGCCACCCAGACGCTGGAGCCGCGCCTGTTCTACGTGCGCACGCCGTACAAGGACCAGAGCGACATCCCGAACTTCGACACCGCGGTGGCCGGCTTCAACTACGCCCAGCTGTTCACGGAGAACCGCTTCGTCGGCGCCGACAAGGTGTCGGACGCGAACCAGCTGACCGCCGCCATCACCTCGCGCTTCATCGAATCGAGCGGCATCGAGCGCCTGCGCCTGGTGGCGGGCAGCCGCTACTATTTCACCGATCCGCGCGTGCGCCTGGACCCGAACGAAAAACCGAACGTCACCCGTTCGGACGCGCTGCTGGCTGCCTCCGGCCGCATTTCCGAGACCTGGAGCTTCGACAGCGGCGTACAATACGACGCGCAGGCCCGCAGCCTGTACAGCATGAACTACGGCGCGCAATGGAACCCGGCCCCCATGAAAGTGGTCAATGCCGAGTACCGTTATCAGCGCGATACGCTGGGTCCCGACACCGGCTTCCGCAACGTCGACGTATCGGGGCAGTGGCCCTTGTCGATGCGCTGGTACGGCGTGAGCCGGGTCAGCTACTCGATGCGCGACCGCAAGCTGCTCGAAGCCCTGGTCGGACTCGAATACAAGGCGGATTGCTGGGTGTTCCGCATGGGCGCCCAGCGTTTCGTGACCGCGTCCCAGACGATCTCGACGCCCGTGTTCTTCCAACTCGAGCTGAACGGCCTGTCGCGCCTGGGCTTCGGCAACAACCCGCTTGAAACCTTTAACAAGAGCATTCCGGGCTATACCCGGTTGAACACCAACGTAGGCCGCCCCTGAACCGGGGCTATGGACAACTAGAAACCCCTGAAATGAGTGCTTTCCTGAATATGCGTACCACCCAAATCAAGCTGGCAGCAACGCTCCTGTGCGCTCTCGTGGCCAACGATGTCCTGGCCCAGGCGGCGGCCCCCGCCGCCAAGCCGGCCGCCGCGGCTGCCGCCAAGCCGTCCACGGGCTTCCTGCCGCCGGCATCGAGCAATGCCCACGTGATCGACTCGGTGTACGTGATCGTCAACGATGAAGTCATCACCAAGCGCGAACTCGACCAGCGCGTGAACGACGTCGTCCAGCGCGCCCGCGCCCAGAACGCCCAGCTGCCCGACGAGGACACGCTGCGCCGCCAGATGGTCGAGGCCATGATCACCGAACGCGCCCAGGTCCAGCTGGCCAAGGAGATGGGCGTGCGCGTTTCCGATGCCGAACTCGACCGTGCCATCGGCCGCATCGCCGAAAGCCAGAAGATGAACGTGCAGGAAATGCGCAACCAGCTGGAAAAGGAAGGCATGACCTTCCCGGCGTTCCGCGAGCAGATCCGCAACGAAATCATGACCCAGCGCCTGGTCGACCATGAAGTCGACAGCAAGATCCAGGTGTCGGAAGCCGAGATCGACACCTACCTGGCCGCTTCCAAGGCCGCCGCCGCCGAGCGCGTGGAAATGGACATCGCCCAGATCCTGGTGCGCATCCCGGAAAACGCCTCGGCCGAACAGATCGCTGCCCGCAAGGCGCGTGCCGACGAGGTGGTGCGCCAGGTGCGCACCGGCGCCGACTTCGGCAAGATGGCCGCCACGTATTCCGACTCGCCGGACGCGCTCAAGGGCGGCGCCATCGGCTGGCGCGACCCGGACCAGCTGCCGACCCCGATCGCGAATGAATTGCGCAAGCTGAAGCCGGGCCAGACCACGCCGGTCATCCGCGCCAACTTCGGCTTCCTGATCCTGCGCCTGAACGACCTGCGCAAGCCGGCCGCCGCCCAGGAGCAGCAGCAGGCCGCGGTCACGCAAACCCACGCGCGCCACATCATGCTGAAGGTCAGCCCGACCCTGACCGAGGATGAGGCACGCAAGCGCCTGCTCGACTTCAAGGCCAAGGTGGACAGCAAGCAGGCCAACTTCGAAGATCTGGCGCGCCAGAATTCGCAGGACAGCTATGCGTCCAAGGGCGGCGACATGGGCTGGCTGTATCCGGAAGATACCGTGCCGGAACTGGCGGCCGCCATGGACAAGCTGAAGCCGGGCGAGATCTCGGAGCCGGTCAAGTCCCCGTTCGGTATCCACATCGTGCAAGTTATTGAGCGCAAGACCGAGGACGCGTCCAAGGACAAGGAACGTGCGGCGGCGCGCCAGGTGCTGACCGAGCGCAAGCGGCAGGAAGCGCTGGAAGACTGGTCGCGCCAGGTGCGTGACCGCGCCTACGTCGAGTTCCGCGAGGACAAGTAAGCCATGTCTCCCGCAGGCACGCGTCCCTCGCTGGCGCTCACGGTCGGCGAACCGGCCGGCATCGGTCCGGAAATCTCGATCCGCGCCGCCTGGGCGCTGCGCAGGGAGGCGCGCTGCGTGCTGATCGGCGACGCCGCGTACCTGGCGATGACGGCGAGCCTGATCGACCCGGCCATCCGCCTGTCGGCGATCTCGACACTGGCGCTGCGCCACAGCGGCCTGCCGCATTTCGGCCCGGACGTGATTCCCGTCATCGACGTCCCGCTCGACGCCCACGTGGTGCCGGGCCAGCTGGACGCGAACAACGGCCGCGCGGTGCTGGCCACGCTCGACCTGGCCATCGAAGGCGCGGTTGCCGGCGGGGCCGGGTGGTTCGACGCCATTGTCACCGCGCCGCTGCAGAAGAGCACGATCAATGATGCCGGCATCGCGTTTTCCGGCCACACCGAATACCTGGCCGACAAGACCGGCACACTGAAGGTGGTCATGATGCTGGCCGGCTCGCCGGGCGAGGGGCAAGCTTACCTCCGCGTGGCGCTGGCCACCACCCACCTGCCGTTGAAGGACGTCCCCGCTGCGATCACCCGGGACAGCCTGGCGCAGGTGCTGGACATCCTGTACGCCGACCTGGTCGCCAAGTTCGGCATCCCGGCGCCGCGCATCCTGGTCACCGGCCTGAACCCGCATGCGGGCGAGAACGGTTACCTGGGACGCGAGGAAATCGACGTGATCGAACCCGTGCTGGAGGCTGCGCGCGCACGCGGCATCGATGCCCGTGGCCCGTATCCGGCCGACACCCTGTTCCAGCCCAAGTACCTGAAGGACGCCGACGCCGTGCTGGCCATGTACCACGACCAGGGCTTGCCGGTACTCAAGCACGCGACCTTCGGGCGCGGCGTCAACATCACGCTCGGCCTGCCCCTGATCCGCACCTCGGTCGACCACGGCACCGCCCTCGACCTGGCCGCGCAAGGCCTCGGCCTGGCCGACTGCGGCAGCATGGAAGAGGCGATCCGCATCGCCGTGTCCATGGCGGGCGCGAAAAAACCGGCACAACAAGCCTCAAAATAAGAACTCCATGAAACACGTAGCCCGCAAGCGCTTCGGCCAGAACTTCCTGACCGACGACCACGTTCTCCACAATATCATCGACGAGATCGGCCCGCGCCAGGGCGATACCATGGTCGAGATCGGACCCGGCCTGGCCGCGATGACCTCGCTGCTGCTGAAGGAACTCGACCACATGCACGTGGTCGAACTCGACCGCGACCTGGTGGCGCGCCTCGAAAAAGCCTACCCGCGCGAGAAGCTGACGGTGCACTCGGGCGACGCCCTGAAATTTGATTTCGCTTCGATTCCTGTGCCGGAAGGGAAGAAACTGCGCGTGGTCGGCAACCTGCCGTACAACATCTCGAGCCCGCTGCTGTTCCACCTGGCCGACTTCGCGCACCTGGTCGAGGACCAGCACTTCATGCTGCAGAAGGAAGTCGTGGAGCGCATGGTGGCCGAACCGGGCACCAAGGCCTACAGCCGCCTGTCGGTGATGCTGCAGTGGCGTTACGACATGGCGATGCTGTTCGTGGTCCCGCCGACCGCCTTCGACCCGCCGCCGCAGGTCGATTCCGCCATCGTGCGCATGGTGCCGACCCGGCGCCAGCTCCCGGCCGATGCCGCGACGCTGGAAGCGGTGGTCGCCAAGGCCTTCTCGCAGCGCCGCAAGGTGATCCGCAATTGCGTGGCCGGCATGTTCACCGAACAGCAACTGGTCGAGGCCGGCATTGACCCGGGCGCGCGTCCGGAAGCGGTGGGCCTGGAGCAGTACGTGGCGCTGGCCAACATCCTCAAGCCCGTCGCCTGAGCGCCTAGAGTCCGCTCTTCTAAACTTACACAAAGCTAATCATAGTTAACTTTGCTGTTAGATTCCTGCTTCTCCGGGGCCGGTTTCGCCTCGCACTTGCGCGCAAGGCCAGTGCCATCCCCTCCACAGGCAGTCACGGCGGAACTCGCCGCAATGTTCTTCAGATTCATAGCCGCGTTGACGTCACGGTCGTGTGAAACGCCGCAGCCGGGACATGTCCAGCGGCGCTGGTGCAATGCCAGCATCGCGAACACGTAACCATAGCCAGAACACGTCTTGCTGCTGGGGTACGACCGATCGACCACAACGATCTGGCCGCCACGACGCTCGACCTTGTACTGCAGTGCCGCCTGGTTCCAGCCCAGTACGGTGTTCAGGCACGGCCGGGGCAGCTCGGCCAGTGTGGCGCTGAACGCCAAGTTCGAATGTGGCTCCAGGAAATGCCGCTGTGTCATTGCTCTCTCCGCCATTGTGTCGACGTCGAGTATGGCCAGCGCTGTCCTGGCGGCGTTGCGCTCGCTCATGCGTAACAAGCCCTGCGGTATCCAGATCGCACCATTCCGGTCGCGTTTTGCACTAGGAGGGAGCACCACCTTGTTTTGTCAAAACTGTCTTGAGTTAGATCATTCTTTAGTTAAATGCTAATGAATTGAATAAGATTTGATCGATTTCGCGTATCTACCGTAACGAAATGTATCAATTATGCGACGGAAGTAACAGAAATTAACATCACTTTTTTTAAATTCGTGTTCACAACTTTGCATCCCGGCAAGCTTATGTAAGAGTATTTATACGCGTTTGGTCGGGTGATCAGTACGGACTGATCCAAAAACGCAGCTTGCTCCAAAATAAATCACTCTCGGGAGTCGTTGTGAAGCACAAGAGAATTTTGAATAAGAACGCTGTTGCAGTCGCGCTGTCCCTGGCATTCCCCGCCATCGTCGGCGCCCAAGAAGTGCCCCAACCCGCTGGACAGATCCAGCGCGTCGAGGTCACCGGCAGCAGCATCAAACGTACCGAGGTAGAAGCCGCTGGTTCGGTCCAGGTCCTCACGCGCGACGACATCGAGAAGACCGGCCAGACAACCGCGCTCGGCATCCTGACCTCGACCGCAGCGGTCGGTACCGGCAGCAACTCGGCCACCGCTAGCTCGGGCGGCTTCGCCACCGGCTCCTCGTCCGCCAGCATGCGCGGCCTGGGCAAGTTCGCGACCCTGGTGCTGGTCAATGGCCGCCGCATCGCGCCTTATGGCCTGGCGGACAACGCGCAGGAAAGCTTCACCAACCTGGATGCGATCGCCAGCGAAGCCATCGAGCGTATCGAGATCCTGAAGGACGGCGCCTCGGCGATTTACGGTTCCGACGCCATCGCCGGCGTGATCAACATCATCCTGCGCAATAATTTCCAGGGTGCGAAGGTCAGTACCAACTACAAGGAAGCGCAGCACTTCAACGACCTGCGCAGCCGCAACGTGACGGCCATCCTGGGCTATGGCGACATCGACACCAATGGCTTCAACACCTACCTGACCGTCGAAGGCTACAAGCGCGACGGTTATACCAGCGACGACATCCGCGCGTTCTACCCGACCTGGCACCGCCTGACCCCGGGCCGTTCGACCTGGGATGCGAAGAGCGCCTATTCGCCGACCGGTAATTATTTCGTCAGCGCCACCAACTACAAGCCGGCAGGCACCTGCCCGCCGGACGCGATCGACCCGACCGACAAGCTGTGCAAATGGGATGCGCTGCCGTACACGGGCCAGACCACGAACAACAACCGCCATGCGATCGTCAGCAGCACCCACTTCCGCATCGGCAAGGACATCAACGCCAACCTGGAAATCACCAAGTCCGGCGCCACCAACGAATACATCCTGGCACCGTTCAGCACCCAGAACGGCGGCACCACCAGCTCGACCAGCGTCTGGTACAACATCAACGCCGGCAAGATGGTCGGTCCGTTCTCGTATCCGAAACTTCCGGTGGGCAACAACGGCAACACCACCGGTGCCGCGGTCGAGCTGCGCGCGCGCCTGATGGATACCGGCAACGGCTTCAACTTCAACCGCACCGACTCCGAGCAGTCGCGCGTGATGCTGGCCCTGGACGGCACCTTCATGGGCTGGGACTGGAAGTCGGCCATTGGTTCGATGACCTCGACCGCCGACAAGGCCACCCGTGCCGTCAGCGCCGCCGGGTATACGGATGCGATCAAGAACAACACCTACAAGTTCGGCCAGCAGAACGATCCGGCGCTGCTCGAGACCATGTTCCCCGTGCGTACCACCAATGGCAAGTACAACATCAAGTTCTTCGACGCGACCGTCACCAAGGCCGTTGCGCAACTGCCGGCCGGTCCGCTGAGCATCGCGATCGGCACTGACATCCGCAGCAATTCCTACCGCATGAAGAGCTCGGACAACGTGCTGAACGGCGAACTGGTCGGCATCTTCGGCCTGCAGGTCGACGACCAGGTCGGCCAGTACGCGTTGTTCACCGAAGCCGTCGCGCCGCTGGCCAAGGGTCTCGAACTGGAAGCTGCGGTACGCGCCGACAAGACCGACAACGCCGACGCCCACCTGTCGCCGAAACTGGGCCTGAAGTGGCAAGCGACCAGCAATTTGCTGCTGCGCGCCACCGCGTCGGGCGGCTTCCGCGCCCCGAACATCGTCGAATCGGGTAACGGCCTGGGTCGCAGCTCGGTCGCCACCGCTGTGGTCGACCCGCGCCGCTGCCCGATCGCCAACCAGCTGAACGACATCGTGCAGAAAGCCGCCGGCGCCACCACCGCCGACAAGACGCAGGCCAACACCTTCCGCAACGCGGAATGCTCGGCCGGCCTGCCGAGCTTCGTGTCGTCGAACCCGGACCTGAAGCCGGAAATCTCGCGTTCAGTGACCCTGGGCGCCGTGTTCGAGCCGATCAAGAACTGGAGCATGGGCCTCGATTACTACTTCATCGAGCGCCGCAACGAAATCGGTTCGCGTTCGGTGGTCGACATCCTGAAGGGTGAAGCCGACCTGCCGGCCGGCCAGCTGATCCGTATTGACAGCAGTGCCTCGGACAACCAGTTCCTGGCCCTGGTCAGGAAGTACGCGCCGAACAACACCATCAACTACGGTAACGTCGGCCAGCTGGGCCTGGTGTACAACCCCTATGTCAACAGCGGCCGTACCCGCGTGTCGGGCTTCGACTTCGACGGCCAGGGGCGCTTCCGGGTGATGGGCACCGATGTGCGCCTGAAGCTCGACGGCAACTATGTCTGGAAATACCAAGAGTACAGCGTGTCCGACAACGCCTACTACTATAACGAAGCCGGCACCTACGACTACGGCGCACGCCTGCGCCTCAGGACGCGTGCCTATGTCAAGCAGGGCGACTTCGACCACAGCCTGACCTGGAACTTCCGCAGCGGCTACAGCAGCAACAGCATCTCGTCGCCGAACTACTGCGTCACCCAGAAGGTCACGCCGGAAAACATGGGCGATTGCGTACGCGTGAAGCCGAACAGCACCTTCGACTACAGCCTGGCTTACTCGGGTATCCCGCATGTGAGGCTGAACCTGTACATCGACAACATCTTCAACCAGCCGGCACCGATCACCTGGCGCGATGGCTGGAATCCGGCCTCCCCGCAATTCCGCATGATCGGCGGTGCCGCCAGCTACACCTTCTGATCGTCGGCGCATTCCCCTGCGTACGCGAGACCAGGCTTCGGCCTGGTCTTTTTTTTTGGCGCTGTTCGCATTACATGTTGAACTTCTTGAACGGCTGAGGTCCAACGACGAC
>CAJYQM010000388.1 GCA_913777025.1 uncultured Massilia sp.
GACCACCAGAAGCCAATGAACACCACACCCACGTCGCCGAGCGCGAGGTCCGCCGGCAAGTCCAGCGCGTCGGCCTGGATGAAGCTGACCTGGTCCTCGTCCAGCCCGCGCTCGCGCGCCTGCTCCAGCATCGCCTCGTTGATGTCGACGGCGATCACATGTTCGGCCTCGTCGGCCAGGATCCCGGTCCAGTGCCCGGTGCCGCAAGCCAGTTCCAGCACGCGCTGGCCACCGATCAAGCCGGCCACGCCGTCGGCGACCTCCTCCAGGTCTTCCTCGCGTTCCTCGTCCTGCTCCTGCAGGTCGTAGTCGGGCGCCAGCTTCGCATAGTAGCGGGCGACAACGTCCATGTCTTTCTGTTCACTCATTTTATAACTCGTAATTGTCGCTGCTGCCGCGCATGGCCGACTCGACCATCTTGCGATTCAGCGTCGGCGCCAGCAGCTCGATGAAGGTGTAGATATAGCTGCGCAGGTAAGCGCCCTGCTTCACCGCCACGCGCGAGACATTCATGCCGAACAATTGGCCGACAGGAATCGCGCGCAGGTTGCGGTCGCGTTCCGGATCGAAGGCCATGCCGGCGATGATGCCGATGCCCATGCCCAGTTCCACATAGGTCTTGATGACGTCGGCGTCGATCGCTTCCAGCAGCACGTCGGGTTTCAGGTGGCGCAGCTCGAAGGCGTGGTCGATCTTGCTGCGGCCGGCAAAGGCGGCATCGTAAGTGATCAGGGGGTAGCCGGCAATCTCTTCCAGCGAAATCGCCTTGGAGCGCGTCAGCGGGTGCTCGTGCGGCACCACCAATACGTGTTCCCACTGGTAGCACGGCAGCGTGATCAGGCCGTCGACCGCGGCGATCGACTCCGTCGCGATGGCCAGGTCCGCCTGGTCGTTCTTGACCATGTCCGCGATCTGGCGCGGATTGCCTTGCAGGAGCGACAGTCTCACCTTGGGGAAGCGCTGCATGAAGGCCTGCACCACTTTCGGCAACATGTAGCGCGCCTGGGTGTGCGTGGTGGCGATGGTGAAGCTGCCGCTGTCCTGGGCCGCGTATTCCTTGCCGATGCGCTTGAGGCTGTCGATCTCCTGCATGATCAGCTCGACCGAGCCCAGCACCAGGCGCCCCGGCTCCGTCAGCCCGCGGATGCGCTTGCCGTGACGGGTGAAGATGTCGACGCCGAGCTCTTCCTCCAGCTCGATGATGGCCTTCGAGACCCCGGGCTGGGAAGTGAACAGCGCCTTGGCGGCGTCGGTCAGGTTGAAGTTCTGGCGGACCGCTTCACGCACGAAGCGCAGTTGATGTAGGTTCATATAAGCATTTTACAAGCTTGCTTATACCTCAGGCTCATATAAGCAAATAAATTCTCAGTAGTTTGGAATAAAGCTAGATTTTATTAATATCCCACATAGATTGGGTCAGGATTCGGCCCGCTAAAACCAGGGACCCAGATCATGTACCGTTACGACCAATACGACCACCTCATCGTACGCGAACGCATCGCCCAGTACCGCGACCAGGTACGGCGCCGCCTCAGCGATGAGCTGACCGAAGAAGAATTCCTGCCGCTGCGCCTGCAGAACGGCCTGTACATGCAGCGCCATGCCTACATGCTGCGCATCGCCGTGCCCTACGGCCTGCTGTCCACTGCGCAGATGCGCATGTTCGGCCACATCGCGCGCAAGTACGATCGCAACTACGGCCACTTCACCACGCGCCAGAACATCCAGTTCAACTGGATCGAACTGGAACAGACGCCGGACATCCTGACCGACCTGGCTTCGGTCGAGATGCACGCGATCCAGACTTCGGGCAATTGCATCCGCAACATCACGACCGACGAATACGCCGGCGTGGCGGCGGACGAGATCATCGATCCGCGCCCGTATGCCGAGATCCTGCGCCAGTGGAGCACCTTCCACCCCGAGTTCATCGCCCTGCCGCGCAAGTTCAAGGTCGCGATCAACGGCGCCGTGGAAGACCGCGCCGCGATCGCCATCCACGACATCGGCCTGACCGCGGTGCGCAACGACGCCGGCGAAGTCGGCTTCAAGTTCATGGTCGGCGGCGGCATGGGCCGCACCCCGATCATCGGCAGCGTGATCAACGACTTCGTGCCCTGGCAGCACCTGCTGACCTACACGGAAGCGATCATGCGCGTGTACAACCAGTTTGGCCGCCGCGACAACAAGTACAAGGCGCGCATCAAGATCCTGGTCAAGGCCGTGGGCGCCGAGGAATTCGTACGCATGGTCGAGGCCGAGTTCGCCGACCTGAAGGATGGCCCGGAAACCCTGACCCGCGAGGAACTCGAGCGCGTGGCCGTGTGGTTCAACCCGAAGCCCTACCAGACCCTGGAAGCCATCGACCCGCGTGCCGGCCGCGAAGACGACAAAGCCTTCGCCAACTGGCTGCAGCGCAACGTCAAGCCGCACAAGGTGCCGGGCTATGCGGCTGTCATCCTGTCGCTGAAGAAGACCGGCGTGCCGCCGGGCGACGCGAGCGCCGAGCAGATGGATTTCGTGGCCGACCTGGCCGACAAGTACAGCTTCGGCGAACTGCGCGTGACCCACGAGCAGAACCTGGTGCTGGCCGACGTCGAGCAATCGAAACTGTATGAAGTGTGGCAGCAAGCCAGGGCCAAGGGCCTGGCGACGCCGAACATCGGCCTGCTGACCGACATCATCTCCTGCCCGGGCGGCGACTACTGCGCGCTGGCGAACGCGAAATCGATTCCGATCGCGGCCGCCATCGCCAAGCGTTTCGACGACCTGGACTACCAGCATGACATCGGCGACATCGAACTGAACATCTCCGGCTGCATCAACGCCTGCGGCCACCACCACGTCGGCCACATCGGCGTGCTGGGCGTGGACAAGGACGGCAGCGAGTGGTACCAGGTGTCGATCGGCGGCGCCCAGGGCAATGCGGCGGCGATCGGCAAGATCATCGGCCCGTCGTTCTCGGCGCCGCAGATGCCGGAAGTGATCCAGCGCCTGCTCGACGTCTACCTGAAGAACCGCGTCGAAGGCGAACGCTTCGTCGACGTCGCGCAACGTCTCGGCATTGCGCCGTTCAAGGAACATGTGTATGCCACGCCGATTCCGGCCGGCGAACTGGCTGTCGGAGAAGACCAATATGCTTAACAACCACCAACAGATCATCAAGGGCCGCGACATCGTCGACGACGACTGGAGCGTCCTGAAGCTCGACGAGGGCCAGACACCGGAAGCGGTCGACGTCCCGGCCGGCAAGATCATCGTGCCGCTGGC
Source organism: uncultured Massilia sp. (assembly GCA_913777025.1). Taxonomy (GTDB): domain Bacteria; phylum Pseudomonadota; class Gammaproteobacteria; order Burkholderiales; family Burkholderiaceae_D; genus Telluria. The sequence goes on from CAJYQM010000388.1 coordinate 3,271, forward strand.
GGTCTGGCTGGCCCAGCGCGAGTCGCTCTCGGCCCGCGCGCAGATCGGCATCTGGTTCGCCCCGGACGAGCTGGCGCACACGGTCAAGGACGACCTCGACAAGTTTGCCGTGATCGCGGTCGACTTCCCGAAGTTCAGCGATGGCCGCGGCTATTCGATCGCCTTCAACCTGCGGCGCCGCCTGGGCTACACCGGCGAACTGCGCGCGATCGGCGACGTGCTGCGCGACCAGCTGTTCCAGATGCAGCGCTGCGGCTTCGACGCCTACGCCACGCGCGAGGACCGCAGCATCCACGACGCGCTGAAGGGCCTGACGGTGTTCTCGGAAACCTACCAGGCATCGGTCGACACCCCACTGCCGCTGTTCCGCCGCCAGGCGCGCGGCGTGCCGCCCGAGCACGTCGACACCGGCGCCGGGATCTGAATCGTAGGGTGGGCGATCGATGCCGGGGGCATCGATCGGTGCCCACCGCAAGCAAGCACTGAGCTAGACATGGTGGGCACGGGGTGCCCACCCTACTTGAAGGATTCACATGAGCGACCTGAACGCACGGGTCAATGAAACCCGCGGCATCCTGGAGCGTATTGCGCGCGATTTTTCGCCCGCGGTGTTCGCTTCCAGCCTGGCGGCCGAGGACATGGTCCTGACCGACATGATCTTGCGCGCCGGCCTGCCCATCGCCATCTTCTCGCTGGAGACCGGCCGCCTGCACAAGGAAACCCTGGACGTGCTCGACAAGGTGCGCGCCCAGTATGGCCATGAAATCAAGCTCTACAAGCCGCGGCAGGAACTGGTCGAGGACTACGTCGGCAAGAATGGCCTGAACGCCTTCTACGACAGCGTCGAGATGCGCAAAGCCTGCTGCCACGTGCGCAAGGTCGAGCCCCTGGGACGTGCCCTGGCCGGCAACAAGGCCTGGGTCACCGGGCAGCGCCGGTCGCAGTCGACCACGCGCGCCGAACTGGCGGTGCAGGAAGACGACGCCGCGCACGGCATGCAGAAGTTCAATCCGCTGGCCGACTGGAGCGAAGAGAACGTGTGGGAATACATCCGTACCAACACGGTGCCCTACAACGTCCTGCACGACCGCAACTACCCGTCGATCGGCTGCGAGCCCTGCACCCGCGCGATCCAGCCGGGCGAGGACGTGCGCGCCGGCCGCTGGTGGTGGGAAAGCGCCGACTCCAAGGAGTGCGGCCTGCACCTGGTGGACGGCAAACTCATTCGTATCAAATCCGTGGCAGCGTGATTGCCGGCCACAACAAGGACTGTTTTATCATGACGACTTTCAGCGATACCCCGCAGGCCCTCGGCGACGTGAATGCGCGCCACCTCGACGCCCTCGAATCCGAAGCGATCCACATCCTGCGCGAAGTGGCGGCCGAGTGCGCGAACCCCGCCCTGCTGTTCTCGGGCGGGAAGGACTCCGTGGTGCTGCTGCGCCTGGCGGAAAAAGCCTTCCGTCCGGGTAAATTTCCCTTCCCGCTGGTCCACATCGACACCGGCCACAACTTCGACGAAGTCATCGAATTCCGCGATGCCCGCGTGGCAGAATTGGGCGAGCGCCTGATCGTCGGTTCGGTGGAAGACTCGATCAAGAAGGGCACCGTGCGCCTGCGCAACCCGCAAACCGATTCGCGCAACGCGGCCCAGGCCGTGACCCTGCTGGAAACCATCGCCGAGCACGGCTTCGACGCCTGCATCGGCGGCGCCCGCCGCGACGAGGAAAAGGCGCGCGCCAAGGAACGCATCTTCTCCTTCCGCGACGAATTCGGCCAGTGGGACCCGAAGGCCCAGCGCCCCGAACTGTGGGACCTGTATAACACCCGCGTCCATCCGGGCGAGAACATGCGCGTGTTCCCGATCTCGAACTGGACCGAGCTCGACGTCTGGCAATACATCGCCCGCGAAAAGCTGGCCCTGCCGCCGATCTATTTCGCGCACGAACGCCAAGTGATCCCGCGCAATGGCCTGCTGGTGCCGCTGACCCCGCTGACCCCGGCACGCGAAGGCGAAACCGTGGAAACGCAGACGGTCCGCTTCCGCACCGTCGGCGACATCTCCTGCACCTGCCCGGTCTCGTCCGATGCGGCTACCGTCGACGCCATCATCGCCGAAACCGCGATCACCCAGGTGACCGAGCGCGGCGCGACCCGCATGGACGACCAGACCTCGGAAGCCTCGATGGAAAAACGCAAGAAGCAAGGATATTTCTGATGAACGCCCTGTCTACACCCGAATTGAACCATCAAGCCGACTCAAGTGGCCAAGCCTCGCTGCTGCGCTTCATCACCGCCGGCTCCGTCGACGACGGCAAGAGCACCCTGATCGGCCGCCTGCTGTACGACAGCAAGGGCATCTTCGCCGACCAGCTGGCCGCCGTCTCGCGCTCCAAGCACAAGCGCACCGTGGGCGACACCATCGACCTGTCGCTGCTGACCGACGGCCTCGAGGCCGAGCGCGAACAGGGCATCACGATCGACGTGGCCTACCGCTATTTCGCCACGCCGAAGCGCAAGTTCATCATCGCCGATACGCCCGGCCACGAGCAGTACACCCGCAACATGGTGACCGGCGCCTCGACCGCGGACGCCGTGATCATCCTCGTGGACGTGTCGAAGGTGAAGCTCGGTGACGACGGTTCCGTGGAACTGCTGACCCAGACCAAGCGCCACTCGACCATCGCCAAGCTGCTGCAGATCGAGCACGTGATCGTCGCCGTCAACAAGATGGACCTGGTGAACTACGACCGCACCGTGTACGACCGCATCGTCGGCGCCTACACCGAGTTCGCGCAAAGCCTGGGCTTGAGCGACATCACCGCGATCCCGCTGTCGGCGCTGGCTGGCGACAACGTGGTCGACCGGACCGACAACATGCCCTGGTACGAAGGCCCGACCCTGATCGAGCTGCTGGAAGGCCTGTCGGTCTACGACGAGGCGCACGCCGCCCCGTTCCGCTTCCCGGTGCAGCTGGTGGCGCGCCACAACGGCCACGAAGCCAACGATTTCCGCGGCTACATGGGCCGCGTCGAATCGGGCAAGGTGAGCGTCGGCGACAAGCTGGTGGTGCAGCCGTCCGGCGTCGAAGCCACGGTCAAGGAAATCCTGACCTTCGACGGCCCGCTGCAGCAGGCGGTGGCCGGCCAGTCGATCACCTTGCTGCTGAACGAATACGTCGACGTCTCGCGCGGCGACGTGCTGGCTGGTGCCGCGCAACCGGCCACGCTGCTCAAGCAGGTCAGCGCCGACGTCTGCTGGATGGCCGACGAGCCGCTGGACCTGCGCCGCAAGTACTGGATCAAGCACGGCACGCGCCAGACCATGGCCAAGGTGAAGTCGGTCGACAGCATCCTGGACGTGAACACCCAGCAGCGCCAGGCCGTGGAAAACGGTGCGGAAGGCCTCAAGCTGAACGACATCGCCAAGATCCAGATCACGGTGCAGCAGCCGCTGGCGGCCGACGCCTACGACGATATCCGTGCCACGGGGGCCTTCATCCTCATCGATGAAGTTACCCACCAGACAGTTGCAGCAGGTATGATTCGCCTGGAATCGTAACGTAAAGAGGTCGTATGGCAGTGCTGGGGAAAGTTTATTTAGTTGGAGCCGGTCCCGGCGCTGCTGACCTGATCACCGTGCGTGGCGCGCGCCTGCTCGCGCAGGCCGAGGTCGTGCTGTACGACGCCCTCGTCACGCCCGGGATGCTGGAGCTGTGCAAGCAGGCCGAGCTGATCTCGGTCGGCAAGCGCTCCGGCCAGCGCTCCGCGGCGCAAGCCGACATCAACGGGCAACTGGTCGATTGCGCTCGCCGCTACCGCACCGTGGTGCGCCTGAAGGGCGGCGACCCGATGCTGTTCGGGCGCGCCGACGAGGAATTGCGCGCGCTGGAGGCGGAGGGCATCGAGGTCGAGATCGTCCCCGGCATCACCACCGCGGTGGCTGCCGCCGCGGCCACCAGGCAGCCGCTGACCAAGCGCGGCGTGGCGCGCAGCGTCGCCTTCTTCACCTCCAGCACCGCTCCCGACCAACCCGATCACCCGGCGCTGCCGGAAACCGACACCCTGGTCCAATACATGGGCGGCCGCGAAGCCGCCGCCACCGCCGAACGCCTGCTGGCCGAGGGACGCCGTCCCGATTTGCCGGTGGTCGTGGTCGAAAACTGCAGCCGCGCCGACCAGCGCATCCTGCGCCTGACGCTGGCGACGCTGGCCCATGGCCTGGACATGGCGCATGGACCGGTGCTGGTGATGATCGGCGAGGCGCTGGCGCGGCGCGCGCACCAGGCACCCGACTAGAAAGAGCGAGCGAAGAGCGAGCGCGCCTCAACGCGGGTGCGCCTCGATGGCCTGCTCCAGGCACAGCGCCGCCGTCGAGGTTTCACTCGCAATCTGGTTCAGGCGCATCATGGCCTCCGCCAGCCGCGCCCCCGTGCGTCCGCCGCATTCGCGCATATGCCATAGCGCCAGGTCGCGGCGCATCACCCCCACCTCTTCCCGCAAGCCCGCCAGCATGCGGCGCAGGCTGCCGTCGGTATCGGCCGCCAGGCGCAGCAGCGGGCCGTCCAGCGCCCCGCTGCGCAGATGGCCCGACATGGCGTCGATGCGCGCCCGCATCTGCAGCAGGCGCAGCGCCATGCGGTCGAGGCGGCGTGCGCACAGCACTTCGACCACCGGGCGCGGCAGCGTCTGCTTGATGGCGGCGAGGAACTGCTTCAGGAAGATGGGCATGGACAGGTCCGGTCAAGGCAGGGGCACCCGGCAGTGTCGGCGCGGATGCCTTCCCTGTCTACGCCGCTGACGCGGTGCAGGCATTGACGCGGCTCAGGAAGCCGTCAAGGTAATGCGGTCGTGCAATATGCGGCCATCGCGGCCAGTACGTCGGGGTCTTCGCCGACCGCCGGCACCGTCGACAGCGCGAGCGCCGGATAGGCGGTGCGCAGTTGCTCGACGAGTTGCGGCAAATCGCGCAGCAGGTGGCCGCCCTGCCCCAGGAAGACGGGCACGATGGCGATCTCGCGCACGCCCTCGGCCACCAGTTCGGCGACGGTGTCGGGCAGGCTGGGCGTCATCAGCTCGAGGAAGGCCAGCGCCACCGTGCAATCGGGCCGCTGGCTTGCGGTCAGCTCGCGCAGGCGCTTGAAGGGTTCGGCCCAGCTTGCGGCGCGCGCGCCGTGGGCGAAGAGAACGAGGGCTTTTTCCATATCAGTGTGACTCCACCCAGCGCAGCGCGCCGATCGCCAGCAGCAGGAACAGCAGGCTCGGCGCCAGCGCGGTCAGGAAGGCCGGCCAGGTCGTCAGGATGCCGATGTGCGAGAACAGCGAATCGATCAGGAGGAAGCTCACGCCGATCATGATGCCGACGAAGATTTTCAGGCTCACGCCGCCGCTGCGCGTCTGCAGGTAACCGAAGGGCAGCGCCAGCGCCATCAGCACGAAGATCGACAGCGGGCCGATCAGCTTCTTCCAGAACGCGATCTTGAAGCGCTCGGTTTCCTGGCGGTTCTCGGCCAGGTGGCGCGTATAGACCGCGAGTTCGTTGGCCGACATGCGCTCCGGGTCGGACCGCGACACCGACAGGATCTTGGGCGTGATCTCGGACACCAGGTCGAGCGTCGGCAGCTTGCGCGTGGCGACCGAGGCCGTGTCCTGGCCATACCTGGCCTGGATCGATTCGCCGCTGACGGCCGCCTCGCCCGGCGCGCGCAGGGTCCGGCTGTTGCTGAACTGGGTCTCGGTCACGTCCTGCAGGCGCCAGGTGCTGTTGCCGCTGAAGGTGGCGCCGGCCGCCGTGATCAGCGCGCGCATGCGCATGTTGTTGTCGAACTCATACAGGCGCACGTCGACCAGCTGGCCGTCCGGGCGGATCTGGCGCGCGTTGAAGAAGCGCGAGCCGGTGATCGGGCCGCCGGCGCCGCCGGCGTGGATCGTGTCCTTGGTCCACATGCCGGAGCGGAACTCGGCCGACAGCGTGGCCCCCTTGGCCTGCAGGCGGATGCGTTCGGCCAGCGGCGCGGTGCGCGGCGTGATCAGCTCGCCGAAGATGAAGGTGATGACGACGAAGACGATGCCGATCTTGAACAGCATCATCGCCGCCATGCGGGTCGACATCGAGGAAGCGCGCATGATCGTGAATTCCGAACTCTGCGCGAACTGCGCCATCGTGTAGATGGTGCCGATCAGCGCGGCCACCGGCATCACCCGGTAGATGTTGCCGGGCACCAGGGCCAGCACGTAGAGCAGCGCGTGCTGGAACTGGTAGCCGCCCTTGCCCACCGAGGGCAGTTCCTGGGTCAGGTCCATGAAGGCGGCCAGGCCGAGGAAAGCCACCAGCACGAAGGCCACGGCCTGGCTGATGTTCACGAAAAAATAACGCTGCAGTATCTTCATTTTGCGGCCTCCTTCACCGAACCGCTCTGCAGCAGGCGGCGGCGCTTGAAGGCGTTCAGCAGCACCATCGGGTGCCAGCGGTGGTTGACGTTCAGGCGCCAGGCGAACAGGCCGAGGCCGGCCAGCAGCACCAGCAGGTGCAGCGGCCACCAGCCGCCGCCGAAGCCCAGCTTGCCGGACTTGACGGCGTTCTCGACGGCGCGGGTCAGGTTCAGGTAGGTGAAGAAGATCAGGATCGCCAGGATCAGGTTGGCCGAGGCGCCGGCGCGCGGGTTGACGAAGCCGAGCGGGATCGCCAGCAGCATCAGCACCAGGCACATGATCGGCGGGCCGATGCGCGACATCAGTTCGGCGCGCGTGATCGGGACTTGCGGCACCGCCAGCAGCTGCGGCGTGGTCATGCCTTCGACGCTGACGTCGCCCATCACCGGCACCTGGGTCGCCACGCGCATGCGGTAACGCTCGAATTCCATCGACTGGAAGTCGGCGCGGCCCGGCGTGCCGGAATAGCGGCGGCCGTTCTTCAGCACCAGGTACTGGCCGCCCTGGCCATCCGGTTCGATCACGCCTTCCTTGGCGACCACCACGGTATTGACGCCGTTCTCGACGCTGTTGACGAACACGTTCTGCACCCCGGTGGTGGCGCCACGGCCGTTGCCTTCGACGAAGAACACGCGGTTGGCCGATGCCGATTCGCGGAACTGGCCGGGCGCGACGCGCTGCAGGTCTTCGCGCTTCTCGAAGCGCTCGGTGAATTCGCCACGCTTGAGCTGGGCCCAGGGCATGACGATCAGGGACAGTGCCGCGACCACGGCGACGATCGGCAGGCCGAAGGTCAGCACCGGCCGGATCCAGCGCGTGAGCGACTGGCCGGATGCGAACCAGACCACCATTTCGGAGTCGCGGTAGCTGCGCGTGACGACCACCAGCACCGAAATAAAGCTGGTGAGGATCAGGATGGTTGGCTGATAATTCAGCACCGCAAGACCGATCAGCGCCAGCACGTCGCTCGACGCGACCTTGCCTCCCGCGGCACGGCCCAGGACGGAGATCAGGGTCCAGGTGACGAGGATCGAAAACAGGACGGTGAAGGTTGCGCCGGCCACGCTGGCCAATTCACGCTGTAGGGCGCGTCGGAAAATCATTCGATAGTTATAATTGCAGGTTTAGCAGTACGCGCGTTACAAACACGAAACGGAGAATCAAATGGACTTTAGCATAAAAGCATTCGACACAAAAAACACGCTGGCCGCAGCCAAATCGGGCTGTGTCGCGGTGGCGGTGTTCGAAAACAAGAAACTGTCGGAGGCCGCGAAAGCCCTCGATCTGAACGGCGCGATCACGGCAGCCGTCAAGTCGGGCGATATCTCCGGCAAGCCCGGCACCACCCTGCTGCTGCGCGGCGTGGCCGGTGTGACCGCGGCGCGCGTGCTGCTGGTCGGCGTCGGTGCCGATGATGCGATCAGCGAAAAGAGCCATGCGAGCGCCGTCTCCGCCGCCCTCAAGACCTTTGCCACGCTGGGTGCGCAAGATGCCATTATCGCATTCCCGCTCGAGAATGTGAAAGGCCGCGACCTGAACTGGGCGGTGCGCAGCATCATCATCGCCTCGGCCGAAGCCGAATTCCGCACCGACGTCCAGAAGAGCAAGAAGGATCCGGCCATCACCGGCGTGCGCAAGCTGGCGCTCGCGGTGCCCCAAGCCACCCCGCAGCTGAAGGCCGTGCTGGCGCAATCGGCCGCGATCGCGAACGGCATGAACCTGACCAAGGAACTGGGCAACCTGTCGCCGAACGTCTGCACCCCGACCTATCTCGCCAACACCGCCAAGAAGCTGGCCACCGACTACGGCTTCGACGTCGAAGTCCTGGACCGCAAGCAGCTCGAAGCGCTGAAGATGGGCAGCTTCCTGTCCGTGACCCGCGGCAGCGAGGAGCCGCCGAAGTTCATCGTCCTGAAGCACAACGGCGGCAAGAAGAACGATGCGCCGGTGGTCCTGGTCGGCAAGGGCATCACCTTCGACACCGGCGGC
>CAJYQM010000389.1 GCA_913777025.1 uncultured Massilia sp.
CCTTCAGCTTGTCGATGATCGGGTGGCCCGAGAAATTCAGCATCGCCGGCCAGAACAGCAGGTGGAAGGACACGATGTCCTTGCCGATGAAGTGCACTTGCTCGGCGGCCGGATCCTTCAGGAAGGCTTCGTAATCGAGGCCCTTCTTGTCGAAGTAGTTCTTCAGCGAGGCCAGGTAGCCGACCGGCGCGTCCAGCCAGACGTAGAAGAATTTACCGGGCGCGTCCGGGATCGGGATGCCGAAATAGGGCGCGTCGCGCGAGATGTCCCAGTCGGCCAGCTTTTCGCCGTTCTCGCCCAGCCATTCGGACACCTTGTTGACCATCTCCGGCTGCAGGCGGCCCGGGGTGTTCAGCCATTCCTTCAGGAAGTGGAAGCAGCGCGGGTCGGACAGCTTGAAGAAATACTGTTCCGAGGGCTTCAGGATCGGGGTCGAGCCGGTGAACACCGAGTACGGGTTGATCAGTTCGGTCGGCTGGTAGGCGGCGCCGCAGACTTCGCAGTTGTCGCCGTACTGGTCCTTGGCGTGGCAGACCGGGCACTCGCCCTTGATGTTGCGGTCGGCCAGGAACATGCCTTTCGCCGTGTCATAGAAGCGGTCCACGGTCTTGGTGTAGATCAGGCCGGCGTCGCGCAAGCGGCGGTAGATGCCCTGCGACAGGTCGACGTTTTCCTGGGAATCGGTCGAATGCCAGTTGTCGAAGGCGATGTGGAAGCCGTCCAGGTACTGGGCGCGGCCGGCGGCGATCCTGGCCACGAATTCCTGCGGCGTCACGCCTTCCTTCTCGGCCGCGATCATGATCGGCGTGCCGTGGGTATCGTCGGCGCCGACGAAGTGCACCTCGCGCGGTTTGCCGTCGTCGTTCTGCATTCGCTGGTAGCGGACCCAGATGTCGGCCTGGATGTACTCCATGATGTGGCCGATGTGGAAAGCGCCGTTGGCGTAGGGCAGGGCGGTGGTGACGAACAGCTTGCGTGTCATGGTCGAAAGGGGTGGTGAAAATATGAAAAAAGGCATTTTACCAGCGGATGTCCCTGAACGCGCAGGGGGTATTGGGGGTATTCTTGCCCCTGGCCCCAGTCAATACACGGTTTTGCGCTAAACTTGCGCATCACATCCGGAGATTTACATGAGCATCACTGCAGAAGACGTCAAGGCGGCCCTGGCCACCGTCGTCGATCCCAATACCAATAAAGATTTCGTTTCGTCCAAGTCGGTCAAGAACATCCAGGTCGATGGCGGCAATGTCGCGCTCGACGTCGAACTCGGCTATCCGGCCAAGAGCCAGATCGCCGGCATCCGCACCGCGGTCATCGCGGCCCTGCGCCAGCTGCCGGGCGTGGAAAATGTCAGCGTCAACGTCACCCAGAAGATCATCTCGCACACCGTGCAGCGTGGCCTGAAGGTGATGCCGAACGTGAAGAACATCATCGCCGTCGCCTCGGGCAAGGGCGGCGTCGGCAAGTCGACCACCGCCGTCAACCTGGCGCTGGCCCTGGCCGCCGAAGGCGCGACCGTCGGCTTGCTGGACGCCGACATCTACGGCCCGTCGCAGCCGATGATGCTGGGCGTGAGCGGCCGTCCGATCAGCCTGGACAACAAGAGCATGGAACCGCTGGAAGGCCACGGCGTGCAGGTGTCGTCGATCGGCTTCCTGATCGATCCGGATGAACCGATGGTCTGGCGCGGCCCGATGGTCACCCAGGCGCTGCAGCAGCTGCTCGAGCAGACCAACTGGAAGAACCTGGATTACCTGGTCGTCGACATGCCCCCGGGCACCGGCGACATCCAGCTGACCCTGGCCCAGAAAGTGCCGGTCACCGGCGCCGTGATCGTCACCACCCCGCAGGACATCGCCCTGCTGGACGCGCGCAAGGGCGTCAAGATGTTCGAAAAGGTCGGCATCCCGATCCTGGGCGTGGTGGAAAACATGAGCACCCACATCTGCTCGAACTGCGGCCACGTCGAGGCGATCTTCGGCTCGGGCGGTGGCGAGAAGATGAGCGTCGACTTCCACGTCGACTTCCTGGGCAAGCTGCCGCTGCAGCTGTCGATCCGCGAGCAGACCGATTCCGGCATGCCGACCGTGGTGGCCGAGCCGGATGGCCAGGTCGCTGCCATTTATAAGGAGATCGCGCGCAAGGTGGCGATCAAGGTGGCGGACCAGGCGAAGGACATGAGCTCGAAGTTCCCGACGATTGTTGTGAAAAACGACTGATTTATCAGTCTGACGATAGATAGCCACCACGTCGTCCCCGCGCAGGCGGGGACCCAAGTTGCACGCTTTACCGCAATGCTTGCAGAACTTGGGGAAAAAAGCGCCAGTGGCGCTTTTTTCGTCTGCGCGGGGACGACGGCTTTTTGACATGCGCATCGACACCCTCCGCACCCGCCTGCGCGCCCTCGGCGCCCTCCCGCTGCACGAAGACCGCATCCTGCGCGACTGGGTCCGCAATGCCGGCCACGACCACGGCCGCCGTCGCCCGATGGATTTCCTGCCCAAGCCAGTGCGCGAAGCCCTGCCGGACATCGACGCCGAACTGGACGGCCTGGCCCGGGTCCTCAGCACCCATCCGGCTGAAGACGGCTCGGCGCGCCTGCTGGTGGCGCTCGCCGATGGCCAGACGGTGGAATCGGTGCTGCTGCCGCGCGATGGCGTCTGCGTGTCGAGCCAGGTCGGCTGCGCGGTCGGCTGTCAGTTCTGCATGACGGGGCAGGGCGGCCTGGTGCGCCAGGTGACGAGCGGCGAAATCGTTGCCCAGGTCGTGCTGGCGCGCCGGCAGCGGCCGGTCAAGAAGGTCGTCTTCATGGGCATGGGCGAGCCGGCCCACAATCTCGACAACGTGCTGGAAGCGATCGAGCTGCTCGGCGTCGAAGCCGACATCGCGCACAAGAATTTGGTGTTCTCGACCGTGGGCGACCCGCGCGCGTTCGAGCGCCTGCCCGCGGGCCGCGTGAAGCCGGCGCTGGCGCTGTCGCTGCACACGACCAAGCCGGCGCTGCGCGAACGCCTGCTGCCGCGCGCACCGCGCATGACCCCCGCCGAACTGGTGGCCGAGGGCGAACGCTATGCGCGCCTGACCGGCTACCCGATCCAGTACCAGTGGACGCTGCTGGACGGCGTCAACGACGGCCAGGACGAGCTGGAGGCGCTCGTGGCACTCCTGCGCGGCAAGTACGCCGTGCTCAACATGATCCCCTACAACACCAATCCCGGCCTGGACTTCCGCAGGCCATCCTGGGACAAGGCGCACGCGATCGCGGCCTGGCTGTTCGAACGCGGCATCCTGACCAAGCTGCGCGATTCGGCAGGCCAGGACGTCGACGGCGGCTGCGGCCAGTTGCGGGCGCGGGCGGCGCAGGACAAGCCGGTGCGCATCCACCGTCAGACGCTGGCATCGATGTAGTCCGCCTCAGCTTGGGCCGCTTCAGGCGGCCAGGCCGAGGTGCGGCGTCAGCTGGTGCGAGCACACCTGGTTGCGGCCGCCGCGCTTGGCGTCGTACATCAATTCGTCGGCGGCGGCGATCATGGCTTGCGGCGTGACGGACCTGGCGGTGGAGAAATCGGCGCTGACCACGCCGAAGCTGGCGCTGGTGGACAAGGTGGCCGCGTCGAGCCGCAGCCGCTGGCCGGCGAAGGTGGCCCGCACCCGCTCGGCCAGTTCGACCGCGCCGTCGAGCGGCGTCTCGGGCAGGATGATCAGGAATTCCTCGCCGCCGTAGCGCACCACGGTGTCGACCGCGTCTCGCGTCATCGACAGCACCAGCGTGGCGAAGCTGCGCAGCAGCTCATCGCCGGCGTGGTGGCCGTGGGTGTCGTTGATCGCCTTGAAACCATCGAGGTCGCACATGATCAGCGACAGGTTCAGGCTGTAGCGGCGCGCCCGCGCGATCTCGCCGTCGAGCAGGGCGGCGTTCAGGTGGCGCCGGTTGTAGCAGCCGGTGAGGGGGTCGCGCACCGACAGGTTCTGCAGCACTTGCTGCGCCCAGTACTGCTCGCGCCACAGGCGCGCGTGGCGATAGCAGGCAATGACCCCGAAGACGTTGGCGAACACGAGCATCATCGTCATCGCCCCGAAGCTCTGCGCGTCCGTCGCATCCAGGTGCCAGGCCAGCAGCATGAACAGGAAGCTGGCGCCGGTCGCGATCATCACCGCGGTCAGCGCGCGGTTGGGCAAGAAGAGCAGCACCGCCACCGCCATCAGGCTCATCGCCATTCCGTGCAGCAGGATGTCGTGGGGACGATAGCAGACGACGACCAGATAGCTGGTCATGGCCAACAGCGACGTGATGCTGGACGACCGGTAGGCAGCCTTGATCGGCGCGGCCGCGCGGCTCACGTAGCGCAGGCCGACGATCGCCACCAGCGGCGGGAACAGGCGCGACAGCAAGGGAACCAGTGCGCCGGGCAGGCCCAGCGCCAGCACGTCGGCGATGCCGAACAAGGCGTAGCACAGGGAACAGAGCAGGACCGAGCGGTGCAAGTCACGCAGGATGGTGGCGGTGTTCTGGTGCAGGAAGCCGACTTCCGTGGTGGCACAGGCAAATTCTCCGCGCAGTCGCGCGATGGAGGCGGTACCCGGATCGTTCGGCATGGATGAGGAGGGGGAGGATTTGCTGAAATGACGCAAGACTGTAGCGAAGGTTTGAATTTCTGTAAAGTAATAATTATTGGAATTGCCGATGCCCGCCAGCGTGCTCTGGGCGTCAATACGCCCGGCGGCAGGGCAAGGCTGTAAAATAGCTGCTTGACCATCACACGACAGCTAACTGTTTCGATTATGACCGTCCGTACCCGTTTTGCCCCCAGCCCGACCGGCTATCTCCACCTCGGCGGCGCCCGCACCGCGCTGTATTCGTGGGCCTATGCCCGCCATTTCGGCGGCACCTTCATCCTGCGCATCGAAGACACCGACCTGGAGCGTTCGACCCCGGAAGCGGTGCAGGCGATCCTGGACGGCATGCAGTGGCTGGGCCTCTCCCACGACGAGGGCCCGTTCTACCAGATGCAGCGCATGGACCGTTACCGCGAAGTGGTCAAGGGCATGCTGGATGCCGGCAACGCCTACCTGTGCTATTGCACGCCGGAGGAAGTCGAAGCGATGCGCGAGCGCATGCGCGCCGCGGGCGAGAAGCCGCGCTACGACGGCACCTGGCGTCCGGAGCCGGGCAAGGTGCTGCCGCCGGTACCGGAAGGCGTGAAGCCGGTGGTGCGTTTCAGGAACCCGCTGGACGGCGAAGTGACCTGGAACGACGTGGTCAAGGGCCCGATCACGATCGCCAACAAGGAACTCGATGACCTGGTCATCGCGCGTCCCGACGGCACCCCGACCTACAACTTCTGCGTGTCCGTCGACGACTGGGACATGAAGATCACCCACGTGCTGCGCGGCGACGACCACGTGAACAACACGCCGCGCCAAATTAATATTTTGCGCGCGCTGGGCGCCGAACTGCCGCAGTACGGCCACCTGCCGATGATCCTGGGGCCGGAC
>CAJYQM010000390.1 GCA_913777025.1 uncultured Massilia sp.
TCGGCCTTGTGCTCGACCACGGCCTGGGCCATCGCCTTGGGCGAGGTGGCGCCGACGCCGGCGTTGATGTTGAAACCGTCCGGCTTGGTGCCAAGCTCGATGACTTCGGCACCCAGTTCATGGAATACGTGCGGAGCGATGTTGTAGGCGGCGCCGTTGGCGCAGTCGACCACGATCTTCAGGCCACGAAGGTCCAGCTCATTCGGGAACGTACCCTTGCAGAACTCAATGTAGCGACCCTGAGCGTCGCGCAGGCGGGTCGCGCGGCCGAGCTTCTCCGACGCGACGCAACCCATGGGCTGGTCGATTACTTCCTCGATTTCCTGCTCGACCGCGTCCGGCAGCTTGGTGCCGTGTCCGGAGAAGAACTTGATGCCGTTGTCCTGGAACGGGTTGTGCGATGCCGAGATCACGACACCGGCCTGAAGGCGCAGTGCGCGGGTGAGGTAGGCGATGGCCGGGGTCGGCATGGGGCCGGCCAGCATCACGTCCACGCCGGCGGCCGAGAAGCCCGCTTCCAGCGCCGCTTCCAGCATGTAGCCCGAGATGCGCGTGTCCTTGCCGATCAGCACGGCCGGGCGCCCGCCTTGTCCGGTACTGCCCTTGGCCAGCACCTTGCCGGCCGCGTAGCCGAGCCGCATCACGAAGTCCGGGGTGATGGGGGCTTCGCCGACCAGGCCGCGTACGCCATCCGTACCAAAATATTTACGTGCCATTCAATTCTCGCTTGTCATTTCATTATTCGTGGTGGCCGCCTGCCACACTTTCAGTGCGTCCACAGTCTCTGCCACATCATGGACCCGCACGATCCTCGCACCCTGCGCTACCGCAGCGAGCGCGCCGGCAAGGCTGCCGGCCAGGCGTTGCTCGACCGGGCGTCCGGTGACGGCGCCGATCATGGACTTGCGAGACAGACCGGCAAGCACCGGCAAGCCCAGCTCCTTTTGCATTTTAGAAATACTACGAAGCAAGGCGTAATTATGCTCTACAGTCTTGCCGAAACCAAATCCCGGATCAATCGTGACGCGCTCGCCCGCGATGCCCGCTGCCGTCAGCGCGTTCACCCGTTCGCGCAGGAAAGCGATGACCTCGCCAATAACGTCGGCGTAACCGGGATGCGCCTGCATGTCCTGCGGCGTGCCCTGCATGTGCATCACGCACAGGCCACAATCGCTGTCCCGCACCGCCTCGAGCGCGCCGGGCGCACGGAAGCCATTGATGTCGTTGATCATGTCCGCGCCGGCGATGATCGCTTCGCGCATGACTGCCGGCTTGCAGGTATCGATCGACAGCGGCACGCCCAGCTCGCGCAAGGCGTAGATCACCGGCATCACGCGGCGCAATTCTTCCTCGACCGGCACGCTGGGCGAGCCCGGGCGGGTCGACTCGCCGCCGATGTCGATGATGTCGGCCCCGTCACGGATCATGCGCTCGGCGCCTTCCAGCGCGAATTCGAGCGCGTGGTGGCGTCCGCCGTCGGAGAAGGAATCCGGGGTGACGTTGAGAATACCCATGACCAGCGGGCGCCTGGCCAGGTCGAAGCCGAACCGGCCGCATTGGAGATACTGACGTGTCATAACAACAGCTAATGAAAAAACAATGAATCAATCATAAAAAAAGGCACCCAGTGGGTGCCTTTTCGTGGTGCTCGTGCTTTACAGCAGCCGGTGAATCAGCGGTCGGGGATGACCGCGGATCAGGCCGGTGCCGGGGCGTTGGTCGCCACGCCACCCGAACCGTCGCCGCTGGACGGGCGCTTGGTCAGCTGGACCGACTTCGGCGGCGTCGGCTGGCGGCCGGCCATGATGTCGTTGATCTGGTCGGCGTCGATGGTTTCCCATTCGAGCAGCGCGCGGGTCATGACTTCGACCTTGTCGCGGTTTTCTTCCAGCAGGCGGCGTGCCAGCGCGTATTGCGTGTCGAGGATGTTGCGGATCTCGGCATCGACCTTTTGCTGCGTCGCTTCGGAGATGGTCTTGACCGAACCACCGAAGAAACCTTCGTTGGGGTCGTCTTCATAGACCATCACGCCCATGCTGTCGGACATGCCGAAGCGGGTCACCATCGAACGGGCCAGCTTGGTGGCGCGGGCGAAGTCGTTGGAGGCGCCGGTCGACATCTGGCCGACGAAGATCTCCTCGGCGATGCGGCCACCGAACAGGATCGAGATCTCTTCCAGCATCTTGTCCTTGTAACCGGACAGGCTGTCGTGTTCCGGCAACTGCCAGGTCAGGCCCAGTGCATAGCCGCGCGGCATGATCGTGACCTTGTGCACCGGATCGGCCTTCGGCAGCAGCTTGGCGATGACCGCGTGGCCCGACTCGTGGTAAGCCGTGTTGCGGCGCTCTTCCTCGCGCATCACCATCGACTTGCGCTCCGGACCCATGTAGATCTTGTCCTTGGCATCTTCGAAGTCGATCATCTCGACCAGGCGCTTGCTGCGGCGCGCGGCGAACAGTGCGGCTTCGTTGACCAGGTTGGCCAGGTCGGCGCCCGAGAAGCCCGGGGTGCCGCGTGCCAGGATGTCGGCTTTCACGTCGGTGCCGATCGGCACTTTACGCATGTGCACGTTCAAGATCTGCTCGCGGCCGCGAATGTCCGGCAGGCCGACCATCACCTGGCGGTCGAAACGGCCCGGACGCAGCAGTGCCTTGTCCAGCACGTCGGCACGGTTGGTGGCGGCGATCACGATCACGCCCGAAGACGCTTCGAAACCGTCCATCTCGACCAGCAGCTGGTTCAACGTCTGCTCGCGCTCGTCGTTGCCGCCGCCCATGCCGGCGCCGCGGTGGCGGCCGACGGCGTCGATCTCGTCGATGAAGATGATGCAGGGCGAATGCTTCTTGGCATTCTCGAACATGTCGCGGACACGCGAGGCGCCCACGCCGACGAACATCTCGACGAAGTCGGAACCCGAGATCGAGAAGAACGGCACTTTCGCTTCGCCGGCGATGGCGCGCGCCAGCAGGGTCTTGCCGGTACCCGGGGGACCGACCATCAGCACGCCGCGCGGGATGCGGCCGCCCAGTTTCTGGAACTTGGTCGGGTCCTTCAGGAAGTCGACGATCTCGCCGACTTCTTCCTTCGCTTCGTCGCAGCCGGCGACGTCGGAGAAGGTCACGGTGTTGTTGGTTTCATCCATCATGCGCGCCTTCGACTTGCCGAACGAGAATGCCCCGCCCTTGCCGCCGCCTTGCATCTGGCGCATGAAGAAGACCCAGACGCCGATCAGGAGCAGCATCGGGAACCAGGAAATGAAGACTTGTTGCAGGAACGACGGTTCTTCCGGCGGTTTGACGTCGAAGCGGACGTTGTTGTCGCGCAGGTCGCCGATCAGGCCGCGGTCCAGCATGGTCGCGGTCGTGCGGACCTTGGAATCGTCGGTGCGGGTCGCCGTGATGCTCGATCCCTCGATGACGACATCCTTGATTTTCTTCGCCTTGACGTCATCGAGCAGCTCGGAATAAGCAATGGTCTTGCTGCCGCCCGCGGTGCTGTGGCTGTCGAACTGCTTGAACAGCATGAACAACAGCAGCGCGACCACCACCCAGATGGCGGATTTGGAAAACATATTATTCACGAAAACTCCTCTGATGCGGATGCATCTTTTCCCATTTTTTCAAAGGCGGATTTTACCGCAAAAGCGGGCCGTGCCACGCACACCCACTTATGATGCCTAGCCGACACTATAACGGGTTTTGATGCCCACCGCGCACGAATAGCGCCGAAACGTTGCCGGCGCCCGCAGCAGGCTTGCTTCTGCCCACCACCCCTGGCTGATGTGCGGTTGCGCTCCCAAATATCAAGGGTGGGAAACGGATGTTTCCGCTTGTTTTGGCGTTTTCTATTGCGCTGGATTCTTCAGACCACGCCCGAGCAAAAAGATTTCGGAAGATTTATCGCGACTTGCCTTCGGCTTGATCTGTTTGACAACCTTGAATTCCATACGAAAACGCTCAAGAATCTGTGTGAATCCCATGTCCTTAAAGCATTTCACTAACAATGCGCCCGAGGGCTTGAGATGCATTTGAGAAAACTCAACAGCAAGATCGATCAAATGCTCCATGCGCGCGGCATCCGCGGATGGAATGCCGGACAAATTCGGCGCCATGTCGGACAGCACCAGGTCGGCCTGGCGGCCCTCAAGGATCTCGCCGAGCTGGTCGAGCACGCTCTCCTCGCGGAAATCGCCCTGGATGAAATGCATGTCGGCGATCGGTTCCATCGGCAGGATGTCCAGGCCGATCATCGTGCCCTTGATGCCGCCATCCTCGCCCCCGGCCAGCTTGCGCCGCGTGTACTGCCCCCAGCTGCCCGGCGTGCAGCCGAGGTCGACGATGACCTGGCCGGGCTTGATCAGCTTTTCGGCCTCGTCGATTTCCTTGAGCTTGTAGGCAGCACGCGCCCTGTACCCCTCTTTCTGTGCCAATTTGACATAGGGGTCGTTAATGTGGTCGTGTATCCAGTTTTTGTTGAATTTGTTCTTGGCCATTCGCGTAGAATACTGCTTTTATAGGTACATCCAAAAATTATTATGATCAAGTTAACACCGGCCGAGCGTGCCGCACTGCGTGCGGAAGCCCACGGACTCAATCCTGTCGTCATGATCGGCGAAGCCGGCCTGACCGAGGCCGTCATGAAAGAAATCTCGTCCAGCCTCGATGCGCACGGCCTGATCAAGGTCCGTGTGTTCGGCGACGACCGCGAAGCGCGCATCGCGATCTACGAACAGGTCTGCGAAGAGCTCGAAGCGGCGCCGGTCCAGCATATCGGCAAGCTGCTGGTCCTGTACCGTCCGAAGAAGGAAGCGGAAAAAGAACGCTCCACCAAGGCCGGCAAGGGCATGCGCGAAGTCACCATCGTCAAGCCCAGCCCCAGCGGCACCAAGAAGCCGACCGTGACCAAGGTGCTGTTGAAGGGGAACGAACGCGTGACCCAGGGCGGCAACATCAAGCGCGCCAAGCCGCGCCAGGCCAGCACCAAGAAGACCGCGCTGAAATAAGCCAACGCGTGCTTCAAAAAAAACAACCGGGGCCGATACCCCGGTTTTTTTTGCGTCCCGAATCTTATCCCGGGATTTCAGCGGCTCTTGATCACCAAGACCGCACCCAGCACGGTCTCGACCAGGTACAGCAATTGCGACACCCCGTGCAGGGCCGCGAAGGTCCCCCACTGCGGCGACGCCCTCACCCCGGCCGGGCCGGCCGCCTCGCGGATCGCCGCCATCACCGGCTGCAGGCCCAGGTAGACGACCAGGCTGCACGCCAGCATCCCGCCGATGCAGATCCACAGCCAGCGCCGGCGACC